>DASWOL010000186.1:0-7437 GCA_036398695.1 Cellulomonas sp.
TTGTGCAGCAGCGTCTCGATCGACGGGGTGGCCGAGGACGGGTCGAGCAGGGCACCGCGGAGCCCGGCCACCATCTCGGTGTCGGTGAGGCGCTCGCGCTCCAGCAGCCGGTCCAGCGCGCTGCGGTCGAGCGGCGCGAAGCCCCCCGGGCCGATCGTGCCCATGTCGTGCCCGGAGGCCTTGACGTGGATCGTCGCGCCGTCCTTGGCCGAGCTGTTGCCGCCGCCGTGCAGCACGAGGAACGGGTCGCGCCCGAGCCGGTGCGAGGCATGGACGCACTCGGACAGCGCGCGCCCGGCTGCGGTCGCGGCGGAGGGTGGTGTGCTGCTCACGTCGGTTCCTCTCAGTCCTCGGCGCCGCCGGACAGGTCCCGGTACAGGTCGGCCGCCTCGCTCGGCTTGGCGTCCTCGTGCACGACGGCGCGCACCGCCTGGATCATCGCCACCGGGTGCCGCCGCTGGAAGATGTTGCGTCCCATGTCCACCCCGGCTGCACCCTGGCTGACCGCGAGGTGCGCCATGGTCAGGGCCTCGAGGACGGGCAGCTTCTTGCCGCCCGCCATGATGACCGGGACGGGGCACGACGCGGTGACGGTCTCGAAGTCCGTCTCGCAGTAGTAGGTCTTGACGACCTGCGCTCCGAGCTCGGCGATCATCCGGGTGGCCAGGCGCAGGTAGCGGGCGTCGCGGGTGAGCTCCTTGCCCACGGCGGTGACGCCGACGACGGGGATGCCGAGGCGCATGCCACCGTCGACCAGCGTGGTCAGGTTCTGCACGGACCGGGTCTCGCCCGGACTGCCGACGAAGACCTGGACCGCCACGGCTGCGGCGTCGATACGGGCGGCGTCCTCCATGTCCATCGCCACGCGCTCGTCCGACAGCTCCCTGAGCACGGACGGGCCGCCCGACGCCCGGACCACCAGCGGGTTGCCCGCCGCGGCGGGGATGACCGAGCGGATGATGCCTCGGGTCGCCATCAGCGCGTCGGCGTACGGGGCCAGCGGGACGATGGAGAGGTCCACCCGCTCCAGGCCGCTGGTCGGACCCTGGAAGTACCCGTGGTCGAAGGCGAGCATCACGGTGCGCCCGTTGGCGGGGGCGAAGATGCGCCCGAGGCGGTGCTGCATGCCGAAGTCGAGCCCGGCTGCTCCCTTGACGTGGAACCCGCGGGGCTGCTGCGGGGCGTCCAGGTGGTACTGCTTGGCGGCGATGTTGCCCTCGAGGTCAGCCATCGTCGGCTCCTTCCGTCGGTCGGGTGGTGGGGTGGGTGGTCGGTCAGGGCGCGGGGGCAGGGGCGGGTGCGGGGGCCAGCTCGGGCTCGGGCTCGCCGGGCCGCCAGGGCACCTGCACGCCGTCGGCGGGGTCGTAGGGCGCCTTGACGAACAGTGCGCGGAACACCGTGTCGCCGTCGTTGACGAAGTAGTGCTGCTCGCCGGGCTGCATCTGGTAGACGTCGCCGACGCCCAGCGCGTAGCTGGTGCGCCCGTCGATCCAGAGCGTCGCAGAGCCCTCGAGCACGACGAACGTCTCCTCGATGGTCGAGTGGTAGTGGTTCGAGGCGTCGTCGCCGGGCCGCAGCCGGACGACGCCGACGTCCGTCCGCGGGCCGCGGATGACGTAGCCGGGGCCGAACTCGCCGAACCGGAACGGCGTGTCGGCCAGGTGACGATGTTCCACAGGTGCCTTCTCTCGTGCTCGATGATGTGTCGGTCAACTGCCGGGGGCGTGCCACATCGGCGTGGTGACTCCCGCGTCCACGAGGCCGCGCTGCGCCGCGTAGGCGACCTGCCAGCGCCGCCGCACCTCGCCGTACTGCGCGTGGCGCCCCGCGTCCGGCAGGACGTCGCGGCTCCAGCGCACCCAGCCGGCGACCTCGCCGGGGGAGCCCAGCGCGCCGACCGCCGCCGCCGCGCATGCCGCGGTGCCCTGAGCCGTCGCCTCCGTGACCGCGGGGACCCGCAGGGGACGGCCCAGCACGTCGGCGACGATCTGGCTCCAGACCGTCGAGGACGCGGCGCCGCCCGCGAACACCACGGGCTCGTCCGTCACGGGGGCGAACGACGCGACCAGGTCGAGGTTCGCGGCCGAGACGATCGCGGCGTTCTCCAGCAGCGAGCGGAACATGGCCGCCCGCAGCGCGGGTCCGCCGGCCAGGTCCAGGTCGAGGAACGAGGGTGCGGCGTGGGTCCAGTGCCGGTAGCTCATGACGTCGGAGAAGATCGGGATGACCCCCCGGGAGCCGATCGGCACCTGCGCCGCCGCCTCCGTGAGCACGTCGAGCGGGTTGCGCCCGGCCGTACCGGCCTGAGCCACCTCGGGCGCCGCGAACGTGTCGCGGAACCAGCGCACCGCCGTCCCGGGGTGGAACGCGATCGCCTCCGCCTGCCACAGCCCCGGCACGGCGGCGGCGTTGACGCGGACCGCGAGATCGGGGTGGGTGGCCGGGGAGCCGATGTTGACGTTGAGCTGCCAGAACGTCCCGCCGGTCAGGAGCACCTGGCCGGGCCGGGTGAGGCCCAGACCCAGTGCGGCGAGCTGGGCGTCGCCCCCGCCGAGCGCCAGCGTCGTGCCCTCGCGCAGCCCGGTCGCCTCGGCGGCCCGGTGGCTCAGGGCGCCGACCGGGGTGCCGGGCTCGCGCACCGGCGGCAGCAGGTCCGCGCGCAGCCCGCACAGCGTCGCCAGCTCCGGGTCGGCGTCGCGCGCCGCCAGGCTCAGCATCCCGGAGGTCGAGCCGTTGGACGGCTCCATCACGGGCTCGGCGCCGAGGCGGTGCAGCACCCACTCGCTGAGCATGACCACGCGGTGCGCCCGGGCGTACAGCTCCGGCCGGTGCCGGGACAGCCACAGCAGCCGTGGCTGGGTGGCGAGCGCGAAGGTCTGCCCGCTGCGCCGGTACACCTCGTCGAGCAGCCCCGGGCGGGCCTGCAGGTCCACGACCTCCGCGTCCGCGCGGGAGTCGACGTTCGCGCACGCCCACACCTCGCGTCCGTCGCGGTCGAGGACCACGATGCCCTCGCGCATCGCGCTCGCGCTGAGCGCGCGGACCGCGTGGCCGGGAGTGCCGGTGGTGGCCAGCACCTCGCGGACGCACTCGATCAGCAGGCCCGCGTTGCGCTCGGTGGCGAAGCCCATCGAGCCCGGGACGCCCGGCTCCGGGTCGTGCTCCCACGGGCGGGAGGCCGCGCCGACCAGGGCGCCGTCGACGGTGAACAGGACGGCGCGCACCGAGCCGGTACCGGCGTCGATCGCCAGGAGGTGGCTCATGGCGCCGTCCGGTCCAGCAGGGTGCGGCCGACGTCCTCGGTCGTCACCAGCACGTCGAGGTAGCCGCCGCGCAGCGCGCCGAGGATCGCGTCGACCTTCGCACCGCCGCCCGCGACGCCGACCACGTTGGGGATCCGGCGCAGGTCCTCCAGGTCGATGCCGATGCGGCGCCGGTGGATCGGCAGGTCGAGGACCGCGCCGTCGGCGTCGTAGAACAGGCCGAGCATGTCGCCCACGGCGCCCGCGTCGGCGATCGCCGCCAGCTCCTCCTCGGTGGCGTAGCCCACCTGGGCGAGGGTCGCCTGGCTGCTCAGCGCTCCGATGCCGACGATCGCGTGGCCCGCACGACGGGACATCTCCAGGATCTGCTGCACCTGGGTCTCGCCGCGCAGGGCCGCGGCCAGCTCCTGCGTAGAGGCGAGGATCGGGGTGGGCAGCACCACGTCCTGCAGCCCGTTGTCCCGCTCGACCCGCACCCGGCGCAGCGTGTTGACGTAGGCACCGACGCCGCCGGTCAGGCTCACGGTGCCGACCCGTGCGATCGCGTCGGGGTGCAGCGACCGCATGGTCTGCTGGACGGTGTCGCCCCAGCCCATGCCGAGCACGTCGCCAGGCTTGAGGTGGCTCTGCAGGTACTGCGCCCCGCCGCGGCCGAGCCGGGCGTTCACGGCGGACTGGTCCTGGACGTCCGACTCCAGCACCGGTGGCACGAGCGCCTCGCGCAGGCCGAACCGCTCGCGCAGCTGGCGGCCCACCTGGAACGACTCGTAGTACTCGGAGTTGATGGTGAAGGTGACGATCCCGGCCTGGCGGCAGCGTTCGAGCAGGCGACCGGCCGAGGCGCGGGACACGGCGAGCCGCTTGGCGATGTCGTCCTGCGTCAGGCCGTCGACGTAGTAGTACCAGGCGACGCGGAGCAGCTGCTCGTGCGCGGCCCAGTCCTCCGCGTGCCGCGGGTAGAGCTGGGGGTCCATCGGTCTCCTCGTGGGCTGGAAGGGGGTGCCGGGTGCCGGGCGGGACGGGGCGACCGTAGGTCTCGTCCCGCCCGGCCGCCGGGATCAGAAGTCGAAGTCGTCGATGTTGTCCTTCGTGAACACCACCCGCTCCGGCATCAGCACGATGCCGTTGCCGTCGGCCTCGAAGTCGTAGCCCTGGATCGAGTTCGGCTGGACCTCCACCGTGCCGAATCCCTCGGCCTCGAAGGTGTCGCCCACGTCGAGCGCGGCGCCATCGAGCAGCTGCTGCGCCACGGCGACCGCCAGGGCGCCCTGCTGGGTGACGTCCCAGAGACCGAAGCGGTCGATCGTGCCGTTCTCGACGAACGGGCGCATGACGTTCGGCGTCGAGAAGCCGACGACGACGATGTCGTCCCGACCGAGGTTCTCCAGCGCCTGCGCGGTGCCCGGCAGGGCGTTCGCGTCGGGGCAGATGATCGCCTTCAGGTCCGGGTGCGCGTTGATCAGCGACTCGGCCTGCTGCACGGCGAGCTCGGTCTGGTTCTCGGAGAAGACGGTGTCCACCACGGTCCACGAGGTGTCGTCCGCGATGATCTGCTTGGCGACCTCCGCCCACTGGTTCTGGTCGGTGACCGTCGGGCTGGAGTAGTGGAAGGCGACCTCGGCCGACTCGTCGGCGGAGATGTCCTCCTGCACCATGTCGACCAGCAGGGCTCCGAGCTGGTCCGCGGTGCCCTGGCTGATGTAGTGGCTGCGGCACTCGGGGTTCACGTCCGAGTCCCAGGTGAGCACCTGGACGCCCTGGTCCATCGCCCGCTGGAGCACCTGGCACAGGCCGTCGGGGGACACGCTGGAGACGATGATCGCCTCGGCGCCCTGCTGGGCCTCGGTGTTGATGAGCTCGACCTGCTTGGCGACCGACGCCTCGGGCGAGCCGACGTAGGTGACGTCGAGACCGAGCGCCCTGCCGGCGGCCTCGGCCCCGGCGCCGCCGCTCTCGAAGAAGCCGACGCCCGTCAGCTTGGGGATGAAGGCGACGCGGGCGCCCTGCGACGCGCCGGAGTCGTCCGTGCTGCCGGGCTCGGTGGACGTGGGGTCGTCGGACGAGCAGCCGGCGGTCAGGGCCAGTGCGAGCACGGCTCCTGTGACAGCCATGACGGAGGTGATCCTCATTGAACGATCTCCGATCTGTGTGCAAGCCTGCCGGGGCAGGGCGCGGGGGACTTCCTTCAGGGGGTTGCTTCGTGCAGGACGTCGACCCCGGTCACCCGCCGGGGACCACCGGCAGTCGGGGTCGACGTCTTCCTCCGCCGGGCGCGCTGGTTCCTCAGCCGCTCGGCGAGATGGGAGGACCACCAGCGCAGGCTGGCGACCAGGACGAGCGCCGTGCCGGTCGCGACGGCGACCTGGGACTCCGTCATGCCGGCGAACCGCAGCCCTTGCTGCAGGAAGCCGATGACGAACGTGGCGATCACCACGCCGGCGATCGTGCCCTCGCCGCCGAACATGCTGACCCCGCCGATGACCACGACGGTGAGCACGGGCAGCAGGACCGAGCCGCCGATGTCGGCGCGGGCGGAGGCGAGGTAGGACGTGAGCAGGATCCCGGCGATGCCGGAGCCGGCGGCTGTCAGCACATAGCTGAGGACCGTGATGCGCGGCACCGAGAACCCGCTGTACACCGCGGTGCGGGGGTTCGCGCCGATGAGCCGCGCCTGGCGGCCGAACGACGTCGTGTGCAGCAGCAGCACGAAGACCGCCGCCACCAGGGCAAAGACCAGCAGCATGTTCGGCAGGCCCGCGGTCCGTCCGTTGGCGATGTCCACGAAGCCGTCGGGCAGCCCCGAGATCCCCTCGAACGAGGACACGTTCGCCAGGCCCGAGATGCCGACGGCCAGCCCCGCGAACAGGAACTGGGTGCCGAGGGTGATGACCATCGGGTTCGCGCCGGTCAGCAGGATCGCTGTGCCGTTCACCAGGCCGGCCACGAGCGCGGCGCCCATGCCGGCCGCGCACGCCAGCCAGATGTCGACGCCGTTGACGAAGGTCACGCCGGTGACGATGGCCGAGAGGCTGACGACCGACCCGATCGAGATGTCGATCCCTCCGGTCATCATGACGATCGCGAGCGGCAGGGCGATGATCCCCAGGTACACGAAGTCCGAGGTCGAGCCCACGAGCCGGCCGGCGTCGAGGAAGCGCGGGTTGAGGGCGCCGAAGGCGAGGAGCTCGACGACGAGCACGAGGACGAGCGCGCCCTCCCAGCGGGCGAGCGGCTTGAGCGCGGTGCGCAGACGGCCGGTCACGAGGCGCCTCCGGTGACCTGGACGCCCTCGGCGGCGGCGACGGGGGCGGGGGTGCCGCCCGGTGGCCGTTCCCCGGGTGCGCGCAGGTCGCTGCGATAGCGGGCGGCGAGGCGGCGGCGCTCGAGCTCGGCGCGGACCCGGGCGTCGGCGAACAGGGCGATCAGCAGGATCGCGCCGATCACCGTGTCGGCCCAGAAGCCGGGGATGCCGAGGAAGCTCAGCGAGCTCGTCGCGGTCGTGATGAAGATGGCGCCGAACGTCGCACCGAGGATCGTGCCGACCCCGCCCGAGAGCGCCACGCCGCCGATGACCGCCGCGGCGATGGCCCGCATCTCGATGCCCATCCCGGCCTGGTTCGACACCGAGCCGATCTGGGCCAGGAACACGAGCGCCGCGGTGGCGGCCAGCGCGCCGGAGGCGGCGAACGCGAGGACGACCATCCCGGTGGTGCGGATGCCGATGAGATGCGCACCGGCCGCGTTGTCGCCCGTGGCGTACAGGTGCCGGCCGGTGCGGGTGCGGGCCATCGCGACCATCAGCAGGACGAGCAGCGCGGTGGCCCCCCACACGATGACGGGGATGCCGGCCAGCTTCGTCACGCCCAGCTGCTTGTAGGACGGCGGGATGTTCTCGACCGACCGGCCACCGGTGATCATGAAGGAGATCCCACGGTAGGCACCGAGAGTGCCGAGGGTCATGACGATCGACGGGACCCGGCCGAACGTGACCCCGAGGCCGTTGACCGCGCCGAGCGCCCCGCCGAGCAGGACGACCAGCGGCACGACCAGGATCGTCGGGAGGCCCTCGCGCAGCATGAGCCCCCCGAGGATCCCGGTCAGGGCCATGGTCGAGCCGACCGAGACGTCGATGTTGCGGGTGATGATCACCATGGCGACCCCGGCGGCCAGCAGC
>DASWOL010000187.1:0-1689 GCA_036398695.1 Cellulomonas sp.
GGAGAGGACTGACTCACCTGGTAGTCTCGTCCAGCGCGCCGACCGCAGGGCCGGTGAGCGGTACAGCGCCCTCGTAGCTCAGTGGATAGAGCGTCTGCCTCCGGAGCAGAAGGTCGTAGGTTCGAATCCTATCGAGGGCACCGAAACATCGAAGGTCAAACTCTGCTCATCTGCATCGGGCGTGGCCTGGGCTGAGGCCCACCTCTCGGCTTCCTGCTGCGTTCGGGCGTTGAGGAGGGTGGCGAAGGGCTCGACGACCTCGGCGTGTGGGGCGTGCTGGTCGTCGTCGATGTAGATCTTGGTGAAGAACGCCTGGTTGCACAGTCGTCGCGTCTGGTCGTCGCCGGCCAGGTAGAGCTTGTGGGCGTCCGACAGCAGGTCGAGCGCCTGGCCAAGGCTGTCGCGGGTCGCCTCGTAGTCGCCGTACTGGTCCTGCAGGCGCTGGGTGATCGCCGCGAGCTCGGCCTCGATGCGCCCCTGGTGTCGTTGGAGAACGGCGACGGGCACCGCGCCGGCGAGGTGGGCGTCGAGCAGCTGGTCCTGCTCTGCCTCCAGCCGACGGCGCCGGTCGGTCAGCTCCTGGAGTTCTTGCTGGGCGGACGCGATGAGCCCGTCGAAGTGGTGGGTCAGCGTGGCACGGAGCCGGAGCACGACATCGGCCGGTAGCTCCAGGCGCGTGTAGTAGTCGATGATCAGCCGTTCGACGGTGTCGACGAGCATCGCCGGGCGCGTGCAGGACGCGCCCGGGCGCACGCCGCGGTCGGTGCTGTCCGTCGTGCTCTCGACGGCGCCGTTCCTGGTGCTGGCCGTGGTCGTGGCGCTCGTCGCCGGTCGCTGAGCAGCAGCACGCCTCTCCCGCGCAGCGATGCCCACGTGCGGCGCGCTGCCTCCTGCCGGCGTGCGGTCCGCGGGTCCCGCGGCCGGAGCGCGCGTGGCGGTGCTCGTGGGCCTCGGGATCGTGCCGCCGCGGCGACGGCGGAGCCGGGAGGTCCTCCTCACGTCGTACGTGGATCTCCGCCGTGAGGACGACGACACGACCCGGTCCCGCACGGGAGGGTGGTGACCATGCCCGACGAGACGACCCACCGGCAGCACGAGCAGCGTGCGCGGGAGCGCGCCGACCTGCTCGCCCGCCGAGGTCGCGCCCGCCGCCGGCTGCCGCTGGACGTGGCGCTGCGGATCGCGATGGCACCGGACCCGCACACGACCCGGGGCCGCACCGCACGCTGAGCCGGACGGTGCCCGTCGGCCGCGGACGGACGCACCGACGCGGCGCACCGGAGGTCCGACGCCGCCGCACCAGGCCGGGTGGCAGGTCCGCCGGCCGCACGCCACGCGTCAGTGCAGCGCCACCCGCTCCCCCGGCACCGCCGCCGGCCGACGGACCAGCAGCGAGGCCGCCAGCGCGACCATGGAGACGATCCCGCCCCACAGGAACGCCGCCTGCACCCCGTCCGCCGTGGCGTCCAGCACGTCGGCGCCGGCGGTCACCCGGTCCGCCGTGGTGGTGGACAGCACCGTGATGAACAGGGCCGTGCCGGCCGCCCCGGCGAGCTGCTGCAGCGTGTTGACGATCGCGCTGCCGTGCCCGTAGAGGTCGCGCGGCAGCGAGCCCAGCGCGGCGGTGAACAGCGGGGTGATCATGAACGCCAGGCCGATGCTGAGCAGGGTGTGCACCGCCACGACGGC
>DASWOL010000188.1:0-8584 GCA_036398695.1 Cellulomonas sp.
GCCAGTGCCTCCACCGACTCCGGCAGCGCCCGCGCCAAGGCCTCGAGCTCGCCGTTCACCTCGATGCGCAGCGCCTGGAAGGTTCGCTTGGCGGGGTGGCCGCCGGTGGCGCGCGCCGCGGCCGGGATCGCGTCACGGACCAGGTCGACGAGCTCGCCGGTGCGCTCCAGCGGCGCCTGCGCGCGAGCACGGACGACGGCCCGGGCGATGCGCGGGGCGAACCGCTCCTCGCCGTAGGTGCGCAGCACGCGGGCGATCTCGCGCTCGTCGTACGTGTTGAGCACGTCCGCCGCGGTCAGCCCGGTGGTGGGGTCCATCCGCATGTCGAGGGGCGCGTCCTGCGCGTACGAGAAGCCCCGCGCGGG
This sequence comes from Cellulomonas sp., assembly GCA_036398695.1. Lineage (GTDB taxonomy): Bacteria > Actinomycetota > Actinomycetes > Actinomycetales > Cellulomonadaceae > Cellulomonas. The sequence continues at coordinate 366 of DASWOL010000188.1, forward strand.
CTCGTCGAGCTGGAGCGAGGACACACCGAGGTCCATGAGCACGCCCTGCACCGCGGGGATGCCCAGGCCGTCGAGCACCGCCCGGATCTCGTCGTACACCGCGTGGACCGCGACGAAACGCGTGCCGAAGGGCGCCAGACGCCGGCCGGCGAGCTCGAGTGCCTGCGGGTCGCGGTCCAGCCCGACCACCCGCACGTGCGGGAAGGCCGTCAGCACGCCTTCCGTGTGCCCGCCCATGCCCAGCGTCGAGTCGACCATCACCGCTCCGGGCTCGGCCAGCGCCGGGCCGAGCAGGTCCAGGCAGCGCCGCAGCAGCACCGGCACGTGCCGTGCGGCGGCCTCGGGCGTCGGCTCGGCCACGTCGGTGCTCCTTCCTTCACAGAGTTGGTCGGACGGTCCCTCCACCGTCCGACCAGATCCCCCTCCGGTGTCTGGCGCCGGGGAAGTGCGCCAGCTCCGGGGGGAGGTCTCGTCGTGCGGTCGGGTGGTGCCTGTTCGTGGCTGGTCTGGCCGGTCGGGGCCGGGGCTGGAACTGGGCCGGGCGGGCAGCTCAGAACGGCCCGTTCGGGAAGACCTCCTCCGCGGTGTCGGCGTAGCCGGACTCGGTCTGCTCGAGGTACGTCTCCCAGGCCGCCAGGTCCCAGATCTCGACGCGCGTGCCGGCGCCGATGACGGCGACGTCGCGGTCGAGCCCCGCGTACCGGCGCAGCATCGGCGGGATCGAGACGCGACCCTGCCGGTCGGGCTGCTCGTCGCTCGCGCCGGAGAGGAACACGCGCAGGTAGTCACGCGCCTGCTTGCTGGTGATCGGCGCGGTGGACAGGCGCTCGTGCATGCGACGGAACTCGTCCAGGGGAAGCAGGAAGAGGCAGCGCTCCTGGCCGCGCGTCATGACGAGCCCGGGGGCGAACGAGGCCCGGAACTTCGCCGGGAGGATCAGCCGCCCCTTGTCGTCCAGGCGCGGCGTGTAGGTGCCGAGGAACGGCGCGACCGAGCCGAGGACGCCGCCGGCCTCCTGGTCCATCTCGCCTCCCCGCCCCCCCGAGCCCTCCTCCAGGCCCCAATGCGCGCCACATTACTCCACTTCCCTCCACCAGAGCCGTGGAATGACGCGCGTTTCACCCTATGGACAGCCATCGCCGCAGGTCGTGGCGGGTGGAGCGAGGTGGAGGGAAACAGCGCCGCCGGGTCCGGGAACCGACACTCGCGGGCGCATCGGCCCCGCCAGCGCCGTCCGAACGGCATCCGTGGGCCCGCAGGGGGGGCCTGGCGGCCGGCCCGCGCCACCGCGAGGGAGGGAAGTGGAGGGGCCCGGTGGGCACCACAGGCGGCCCGCCATCCAGCCCCGCGCGGCGTCCCGAGCACGTACGCTGCGAGGGAAAGCCCGAGGAGGTGCACATGCTCGCTGCCGTCCCGACGGAGGCAGAGCTCGGTGACGTCGTGGACGTCACCAGCCGCATGCGCCAGGGGATCGAGTCGGTGATGACGGGCCGGCCGGACCTGGTGCGGGTCAGCCTGGCGGTACTGCTCGCCGAGGGGCACCTGCTCCTCGAGGACGTCCCCGGCGTCGGCAAGACGACCCTGGCCAAGGCGATCGCCAAGTCGATCGACTGCGCGGTGGGACGGGTCCAGTTCACTCCGGACCTGCTGCCGAGCGACCTGACCGGCGTCAACATCTTCCGCAGCCAGACGCACGAGTTCGAGTTCCGGCCCGGGCCGGTGTTCGCCCACGTCGTCATCGGGGACGAGATCAACCGGGCCTCCCCCAAAACCCAGTCCGCCCTGCTGGAGTGCATGCAGGAGTCGCAGGCGACCGTCGACGGTCGCTCCTATCCGCTGCCGCGGCCGTTCCTCGTCGTCGCGACGCAGAACCCGGTCGAGATGGAGGGCACCTACCCGCTGCCCGAGGCCCAGCGCGACCGGTTCATGGCACGGCTGACCGTCGGCTACCCCAGCCCCGAGTCCGAGCTGGAGATGCTCGACCGGCAGGAGACGTCGGACCCGCTGGTCGAGCTGACCTCGACCACCGATGCGCAGCACGTCGCGCGGATGGCGGACGTCGTGCGCCGGCTGTACGCGTCGCCCGCGGTCAAGCGGTACATCGTCGCCCTCGTCGGTGCCACGCGTCAGGACACCGGGCTGCGCCTGGGGGCCTCGCCGCGAGCCGCGATCCAGCTGCTGCGCGCCGCCAAGTCCGTCGCGGCGATGGCGGGCCGGGACCACGTGCTGCCGGACGACGTGCAGGAGCTGGCCGTGCCGGTCCTGGCCCACCGGTTGCTGCCGAGCACGGAGTCGCGGCTGTCCGGGCGCACCACGGCGGACATCGTCGCCGACGCCGTGACGCGCGTGCCGCTGCCCGAGCCGGTCACCGCGCGGGCACGGCGGGCGACGGGCTGATGCGGCCCCGGCCCACCGCCCGCGGCTGGGCGCTGGCCGGGTGCGGCGCCGCGCTCGTCGTCCTGGGTGGCCTGCTCGGGTCGCTCGACCTGGTCCGGATCGGACTGGCGGCCCTCGTCCTCGTCGTCGGCGCCGGCGCGGTCGTCGCATGGCGCTCCCCCGGTCGCAGCAGGCACCGGATCGACGTGCGTCGCACGGTGACACCCAACCCGCTGCACGTCGGCGAGACAGCGCAGGTGTCGATCCACGTCGCGGCCGGCGACGCGGCCGCCCGGGCTCGGCTGGCCGGCCTGCGGTTCGCCGAGCAGGCGTCCAGCGAGCTGTCGGGGGGTCGCGCGCTGCGGGCCCGCGTGGAGCGCACGCCGACCTCGGTCGACGTCCGCTACCCGGTGCGTGCCGCACGGCGGGGGCGCTGGACGCTCGGCCCGCTCGTCGTCACCCGGGGAGACCTGTTCGGGGTGGTGCGGGCCCCCGCGAACATCGGCACGGTGGCCGAGGTCGCGGTGTGGCCGGCGATCGTCGCGCTCCCCGCGCCGAGCGAGGCGCTCGTCGGTGAACCGGACCGCGTCGCGCTGGGCGCCCGGTCCCCGTCCACCGACGACGCGTCGCTGCGCGACTACCGGGAAGGCGACGACCTGCGGCGCGTCCACTGGCGCTCCTCCGCCCGCCGCGACTCGCTGCTGGTGAGGTCCGACGAGCGCGCCGGCATGCGCCCGGTCACCGTGCTGCTCGACCAGCCCGCACGGCCGGCGGCGGTGGAGTGGTCCATCTCGCTCGCCGCGTCGATGGCGGTCGCGATGCTCGAGGCCGGGCACCCGGTGCGGCTGCTCGGTGCCGGGATGGGCGAGATGAGCGGCGACATCCCGGCCTTCGTCCACGCGAAGTCCGGCCCGACCGCGCGCGCCGCCCTGCTCGACCCGTTGATCGACCTCGTCGGACCGCGCAACGAGAGCGAGGCGGAGCAGCGCCTGGCCGCCGCGGTCCGGATGATCCAGACGTCCGGACGCGGCGACGACCTGGTGCTCGCCGTGCTGGGCCCGCTGACACCGGCCGCACGCACCGAGCTGGCACGCATCAGCGACCTGGCGCAGGGCTGGGCCGTGGTCCGGGGCGACTCGCGCCAGCCGGGTGAGGCCGCCGCCACGGAGAACACGCTGCGCGCCCTGCGCCGCGCCGGCTGGCACTCGGCACGGGTGAGCACCGGTGAGCCGATCGGCGACTGCTGGATGCGACTGCTCGGAGGCTCCTGGTGAGCGGCGGGACCGCAGCACTGACGGTCGGCCGGGGGCCGCGGTCGCTGCTGGGCTCGGTGCTCGCCGCCGGAGCGACGTGCGGCAGCCTGCTCGCGCTGTCCGGACTGATCGAGCACGGCTCCTGGCTGTCCGCGTCCTGCGTGGCGGTGGTGCTGCTCGCAGCGCTCACGGCGGCGGTGCGCGCCCTCACCCGGTCGGTCTGGCTGCCGAGCGTCGTGGGACTCGCGGTCACGCTCGTCGCCCTCGTCGTCCAGTACGGAGGCCAGCGTCCCGGAACGCCCGCGCTGTCGGACACCGGAGCGATCGGGCGCGCCTGGGCGCTGGGTCGCTCCGGCGTGCAGCTGATCCAGGACTCGATGGTGCCGATGCCCGCGCAGCGAGGCGGAGAGCTCATCGTCGTCGCCGCCGCCGTCGCCGTGTTCCTGCTCGTCGACGCGCTCGCGCTGGGGGCGGACGTACCGGCGCTCGCCGCGCTGCCGCTCGTGGCGTTCTGGCTGCCGGCCGTGTTCCTCGGCTTCCCCACCAACGGCTGGGCCCTGTTCTGGACCGGGCTGTGCTACCTGCTGCTGCTCGCGCTCGGGTCAGCGCCGACCGTGGGCGACGCGGCGCGGCTGCGGCAGACGAGTGCCGTGGTCGCTGGCGCGGTGGCCGTGCTCGCCGTCGCCCTCGTCGCCGCGCCCGCGCTGACGTCGCTGCCCGCGTGGGCGGCCGTGTCGCTGCCGACCCTCGGCAACGGTCCCGTCGGCCCGCTCCAGCTGTCCGACGACCTCGACCTGCGCGACAGCCTCGGCGCCCGGTCGGGGCAGGCGGTGCTGACGTACACGGTGAGCGCACCGGCGGCCCGTGCGGCAGCCGGCCAGGCTCCGACCGGAACGGCGACGCCGGCGGACGCCGCACCGGTGCCGACGCCGAGCCCCTCGCCCACGGGCGCCCTGACCGCCTCCGCCTCCGTGGTCGGGCCGCTGCGGGCCTTCACCGTCGACCAGTTCGACGGCCGCGACTGGCACCGGTCCGACTCCGGCGTCTTTGCACCCTGGACACCGGACCAGGTGCTGGGCGGCGGTCCAGGAACGCCGGCGTCCATCCAGCCGACGGACCCGCGCGTCCTCGACGTCGACGTGACGGTGCAGAACCTGGAGCAGTCGCAGCTGCCCATCACCACGTTCGCGCGCACCCTGCAGATCGACGGGCCGTGGTCCTTCGACGCGACGAAGGACGAGGTCGACGGCCGGCGGCCGACGACGTCCGGCCAGACCTACGCGATGCAGGTGTACGTGCCGACGCTCACCGCCGACGACCTCAAGGACGCGAGCGTCGGCCGCCCGCCAGGGTCGGACGACTACCTCCAGCTGCCGGACTCGCAGCACCTCGACGACATCAAGGCGACGGCCCGGCAGATCATCGGCGACGCCACGACGCCCTACGCGGAGGCGCTCGCACTGCAGTCGTACCTGCGCTCCACCGCCAACTTCACGTACGACACCCGGGTGCCGCCGGCGACGACGAACGACGCCGTCTGGGACTTCCTCCAGGACCGCCGCGGCTACTGCGTCCAGTTCGCCACGGCGATGGCGATCATGGCTCGCACCCTGGGCATCCCGACGCGGGTCGCCGTCGGATTCCTGCCGGGCAACGCGGTCCAGGACGGCGACCACTTCACCTACGTCGTCAGCGGGAAGCTGGCGCACGCGTGGCCGGAGCTGTACTTCCAAGGCTTCGGCTGGGTGCGGTTCGAGCCGACGCCCGCCCAGCAGACCGGGCAGCCCCCGGTCTGGAGCGACCCGCTCGCCAACCAGGGCGGCTCCTCGACGGTCCCGGACGACGCCCTCAAGCCCGGCCAGGACGCCCCCACCCCCGGGGCCGTCGCCGGCACCACGCCGTCCGGCCCGAGCGCGGGCGTCGACGGCCGCGGCCCGTGGCTGCCGATCGCCGCCGCCGTGCTGCTGGTGGCATTTGCCGGCGCCGCTGCGTACGCCGTGGCACGCCGCAGGCGACGGCCGGTGGAGCTGACGTCCGAACGCGCCTGGCACCAGCTGCGTCGCGCGCTTGACCGGCGCGCCTCGGTCTCATGGTCGGACGCGACGACCCCGCGGGCGGCGGTACGGGTGGTCCAGGCGCGCCTGACGGAGCAGACCGGCAGCGGGCTGGACGGACCGGCGCTCGACGCGCTCACGCGGCTGGCCTCCGCCGTGGAGCAGGAGCGCTATGCACCACGTCCCGCACCGACCACGCCGGCGGAGCTGCACCGTTGGCTGACCGTGGTGCGACGCGCTGTGGAGCAGAAGGTCAGCGGCCCGAGTCGCCGCGCCGACGCTCCCAGCGCTCTTCCAAGCGAGTCATGAAGCTGCGCCGGTTCGCCGGCCGGGCACGCGACGCCGCACCGGCCGACGCAGCCTTCTCGGCAGCACCCGCGGCGACTTCCTTGCGAGTGCGTGGGGCCGCGAACACGTAGGCGACGGCGGCGAACATCAGCACGAAGCCGATCACGCCGAGCACCGGGCGATCGGTCGCCGCACCGAGCACCAGCAGAAGCAGCCCAGCGGCTGCGCCGACGCTCGACAGGACGTACCGGAGAACCGGCCGCCTGCCACGCTGCGTCAGCGTGTTCGCCAGTCTCGGGTCGTCGGACGCGAGCTGGCGTTCCATCTGCTCGAGCACGCGCTGCTCATACTCGGAGAGAGGCATCGCGACCTCCCGTCGACCCCGGAAACTCTCTGGTGATTTCAGGATAGATCGGCGGGAACGAAGGTGGTAGTCGGCTGATGTCCCGTCATCCGCCCCGTCGTCTGTTCCGTCGTCTGTCCGGACGGCGCAGGAGCCGACGCCGGGCGGATCGCGTGCGAGCCGAACTTGCGACGCACGTCGTCCATCGCGCGCTCCGCCTCCCGCCGATCGGACCCCTGATCGGCGGCTGCTTCCTCGAGAGTTGGCTGGCGAACGGTCCGGGACGCCGGCGACAGTCCTTCTGCACGGACCCCGACCAGCCGCACCGGCAGACCGCCCAGGTCGACGCCGGCAAGCAGCTCGCGCGCCGCCAGGTAGATCTCCCGGCCGACATCCGTCGGTGTGACGAGCGTGCGGGCCCTCGTCAGCGTCCGAAAGTCGCTCGTCCGCACCTTGACCGCCACCGTGCGTGCCACCAGCCCTTGCCCGCGCAGCCGGGCGGCGCACCGGTCGGCCAGCTCGAGCGCCTTCGCCTGGACGACGGCCGGATCGGCGACGTCCTGGTTGAACGTCACCTCGGCGCCGATCGACTTCTCCTCCCGGCCGGGGTGCACCGGTCGCGGGTCGCGGCCCCACGCCAAGTCGTGCAGGTGAGCACCGCCCACCTTGCCGACCGCGCGCTGCACGGTGCTCACGTCGCTGTCGGCCAGCTGCGCCACCGTGGTGATGCCCCACCGCGCCAACGCCGACTCGGTACGCTCGCCGACCCCCCACAGCGCACCGACCGGCAGCACCCGCAAGAAGTCGATGGTCGCCGCGCGCGGGATGAGCAGCACTCCGTCCGGCTTGGCGTGCCCGGACGCGAGCTTGGCGACGAACTTCGTCGTGGCGATGCCCACCGAGCAGGTGATGCCGTACCGGTCCCGCACCTGCCGCCGGATCGCTTCGGCGATCGTGGTCGGCGATCCCGCCCGCCGCCGCGCGCCGGCGACGTCGAGGAAGGCCTCGTCCACGCTCACCTGCTCCACCAGGGCGGTGACGTCCCGCAGGATCGCCATCACCCCCTCGGACACCTCGTGGTACGTCCGGTGGTCCGGAGGCACCACCACCGCCTGGGGCGCCAGGCGCAGCGCCTGCGCCATGGGCATCGCCGAGTGGACGCCGAATGCCCGTGCCTCGTACGTGGCCGCCAGCACCACGCCCCGCTGGGCCCCGCCGACGATCACCGGCAGCCCGCGCAGCTGGGGACGGCGCGCCAGCTCGACCGACGCGAAGAACGCGTCCATGTCCACATGGAGGATCGAGCAGCCCTCCTCGTCGCGGCCCCAGTCGCGGCGCGCGGCCTCCGAGCGCGGCCCCCGGCTCACGCCGTCGCCGCCCAGGTCACGACGCCCTCACCGCCAGCATCCGCGGAGCCGTGCCGTCCTCGGGCCACTCCTCCTGCGCGGCTGCCGCCCGCGCGACGTCGACGAAGTCCTCCGCGTCGCACAGCGCTCGCTCGGCCCGCGCTGGGGACACGGCGTCGAACCGGCCCGCGTCGAGCGCGCTGCGCAGCCGCGCTCCGTCGGCGAACAGCGCCGCCCACCGCGCCATCTCCGGTGCGACGAGACCGAGCATCTCCCACACCGTGCGCGGCGCGCCGCGTCCGGCCGGACGTCCCCGCGTCGCGACGACGGCCGCGGCCGCGCGCACCGCCGCGAGGTGGGCGTGCGTGAACCGCTCCCAGGCCTCCGCCGAGAACTGCGCCGCCAACAGCTCCGCGTCAGCCCGAGCCAGCATCTGCACGACCGTCATGTCCGTCACCTCCGTCCCCATCATCGAACACCTGTTCGATGCCGTCAAGTCCCCGCCGGCGCAGCCGGGCCGCCCTAACCTGTTCTGCGATGACCCGCCCAGCGTCGCACC
>DASWOL010000189.1:0-11834 GCA_036398695.1 Cellulomonas sp.
GGGCGGCCGTCCTCGGCCGCGAGGTGGCGCCCGGCAGCACGGCCGACGAGGCCTCCGTGGGGGTGGCGGGCCTGGACCGCGGGCCGCTGCTGATGTTCCACAAGGTCCCCGAGGGCAAGGCGGTCAAGAACCGGGTGCACCTCGACGTGGCCACGCCCGACCTGGACCGCGAGACCGGGCGCCTCCTGGCGCTGGGCGCGCGCCGCGTCACACGGATCGCCCAGGGCACCAGCCGGTGGGTGACGCTCGCCGACATCGAGGACAACGAGTTCGACCTCGTCGCCCGCTGAGCCACGACCCCCGCGCCGGCTCCGGCCGACGCCACCACGACATCCCCGCACCCGCCCCCGGAGGACCACCATGACCGCCGACACCTGCGTCCCGTACGAGCTCCCGGCGCCGCCGGCGCGGGCGCTGCGCCTGCCGAGGCCGACAGCGTTCGCCGCGACGGCGCTGACGCTGACCGCCTTCTTCTTCGCCGCAGGGGCACCCACGCCGCTGCTGGTGCGCTACCAGCAGCAGTGGGGTTTCGCGCCGGCCATGCTCGCTCTCGCCTTCGGCGCCTACGCTCTCGGGCTGCTCGCCGCGCTCCTGGTGCTCGGTTCGCTGTCCGACCACGTCGGCCGCCGCCCGGTGCTCGTCGGCGCAGTGGGACTGGAGCTGGTGGCGCTGCTGGCGTTCCTCTCCGCACGCGACATCACGTGGGTGGTGCTGGCCCGGGTGGTCCAGGGCGTCGCGACCGGCGCGGCGACGAGCGCGTTCGGTGCCGCGGTGCTCGAGCTCGCACCGGAGCGCCGCCCGCGGCTCGGTCCCAGTGTCAACGCCGTCGCTGCGGCGGGTGGCCTCGGTCTGGGGGCGCTGGTGGCCGGCGCGCTCGCCTCGGCGACCGGCTCTGCCAGCGCTCTGATCTGGGGGTCGCTCGCGGCCGTGATGGTGGCGGCGCTCGTCGCGATCCTGTTCGTCCCGGAGACCGCGACCCCTCGGCGCGGTGCGCTGGCGTCGCTGGTGCCCAGGGTCGCCGTGCCCGTGGCGGCCCGGCCCGTGTTCCGCGCCGCCGCGCCGGCCATGGTCGGGGCGTGGATGACGGCGGCCCTCTTCATGGGCCTGGTTCCGACCATCCTGGGCGACCTGTGGGGCGTGCACAGCCTCGCGGCCGACGGAGCGGCGGCGGCCATCGAGCCGCTCGTCGCCGCCGCCGCGTCGCTCGCGGTCGCCGGCATGATCCCGAGGCACGCCCTCGGCCTGGGCGTGCGGGCGGTGGTGGCCGGGGCGGTGCTGGTGATCCTCGGAGTGGCGACGTCCACGTTGCCGTTGCTCCTGCTCGGCGGGGCGGTGGGCGGTGTGGGCTTCGGTGCCACGTTCAGCGGGACGCTGCGCTCGCTGGCGCCGCTGGCCGGACCGCACGAGCGCGGCGCGATGCTCTCCGCGATGTACGTGGTGTCCTACCTGGCCTTCGGGGTGCCGGCCATCGTCGCGGGGCGCCTCGTCGGTGCCGTCGGGCTCCTGCCGGTCGTCGTCGTCTTCGGCGGCGTCATCCTCGCGGGAGCCGCCGCGGCCCTGGTGCTGCAGGCGCGCCTGACCCGGCGGTCGGAGCCCCTCACGGCCCGCGCCGGCTGAGTGCACCCGTGCCCGCGCAGCCGGCATGCCAGGCCCGAGCCTCGTTCCCCGGGCCTGGGATGCCGGCTGCGCCACACGCAGGGCCCGGCCGTCCTGGCGCTGGCGGCCGGTTGTGGTGTCCGCCTAGCTCGCGCCTCCGGCCAGCCGGAGGCGCGCCGCGGCGACGAGCTCCTCGTTGGTGTGCGCGTGTCCCCACAGCCCCCAGCCGCCCGGTACCGCCTCGGTGAGCAGGACCCAGGTGCGCCCGGCCAGCGTCGGGTCGTCGGCGGCGGTCGCGACCAGCGCCGTCAGCCGCTCGACGACGGCCAGCTGCTGATCGCGGTTCAGCGCGCCGGCGTTCGTCAGCACCTGGACGCGCACGTAGCCACCGTCCCCGTCGACGTTCGCGATCGCCCCGGCCGGCAGCTCGTGGACCACCGCCGCCGTGTTCTGCCGGAACATCGGGATGTCCGGCACGCCCTCCACGGCCATCACCGTGGCCGCTGCCTGCCGGGCCAGCTCGTGCGGGTCGGGGAACGTCCCCGCAGTGACGTAGACGTCGATCATCGGCATGGCACGGCCTCCAGGTGGGTGAACGGCATCGTCCGCCCGAGTCTGACTATGACGGTCGTCATAGTCAAGGCCCGAGGAGCCGCCGCAGCTGCTCGGCGACGAGGTCGAACGGCGCCAGGTCGCGCTCCGCGCGGGCGAGGACCACGGCGCCCTCGCTCGCGGCGACGAGGGTCGCGGCAAGCGGCGCGGCGTCGTCGTGCTGGACCCCACCGGCCTCGAGCAGGACCGCCAGCCGCGTGCGCCAGCCGCGGAACGTGTCCCCGGCCCGGTCCAGCAGGTCCGGCGTTCCCGGGCTGACGACGACGGCGAGCACCGCGCACCCCGCCGTCAGGTCCGAGCGCACCAGGACCGCACGCCACATCGCCAGGAAGCCGTCGACGACCTGCGCGGCGGGCAGGCCCGCGAGTGAGTCGAGCACCGCGAACGAGCGGGCGCCCGCGAGGTCGACGGCGGCGGCGACCAGCTCGTCCTTGCCGTCCGGGAAGTGGTGGTAGATCGACCCGCGAGGCGCATCGGACGCCTCCAGCACCGACGCGAACGACGCCCCCGGCACGCCGGCCTTCGCCAGCAGCACCACGGCGCTGGCCACCATCCGCTCGCGCGGTCCGTTCGCCATGCTCGCTCCGGTCCCGTCCGTCGCAGACCGTCCGCGAGGACGGCGACGATCCTAGGCGGGGCAGGCCGCCGTCACCGGACCGCTGCGTCGATCAGGGCCTCCGCGGCCGCGCGTGCGTCGGCCGCAGCGCCACGGTCGCGGTCCATCCAGCCGGCGATGCTGGCCCCGTCGTACAGCAGGCGCAGCCGCCGGGCCAGGGCGTCAGGGTCCGCCACCCCGAGCTCGCGCGCCGACGCGGCGAACAGCTCTCTGACCCAGGTGCGGTACGCGCGGCTGGCGCGGCTCACGCCGCCGTCCGGAGGGGCCTCCACGGAGGCCGCGATGAACGCGCACCCGCGGAATCCCGGCTCGGCGATGGTGCGGGCCTGCGAGTCGAAGATCGCCAGGATCCGCTCGCGCGGCGTCGTCGCCGCCCCGGCCGCGGCCTCCAGCCGCTTGCGCGTGCCCTCGTGCCGGCGTGCGAGGTACGCCTCGACCAGGGACTCCTTGCTGCCGAACGTGTTGTACAGCGACGCCTTCGCCACCCCGGCACGCTCGATCACCCGGTCGATCCCGACCGAGTGCACCCCCTCGGCATAGAACAGCTCACCAGCCGCGTCGAGCAGTCGTTCGCTCGCAGACGCCGTCTTCGTGCCGGACATCAGGCCGCCTCTCTCACACACCATAGACAGATCAGTCTAGCAAAGGTCGTCGCCCGGCGTTCGCACGACGAGTGCGCGAGCCGGGAGCGGCTCGGGTGCCGCGCGCGCCGGACGTCCGGGGCGCCCGGCACTTGCGCCCCACTGGTCATGTGTATAGCGTTCTGGTCATGCGTATAGCCGCGACTCCGGACGAGCGTCCGGCGTCGGACCTCACCGCGCGGGCCAGGATCCGCGACGCGGCCATCGAGTGCTTCGCGGAGGAGGGTTTCGGTGCCTCGTTCCGCACCATCGCCAAGCGTGCCTCCGTCTCCCCGGGGCTGATCACGCACCACTTCGGCTCCAAGGAGGCCCTCCGGGCCGAGTGCGACGCCGAGGTGCTGCGGCGCTACGAGGCGTTGAAGACCGGCAGCCTGCTCAACCCGAGCGCCTACCTGGCCGAGCACCTGGCCGAGCCGGGCGAGGCGGCGCAGTGGCTGGTCTACATGCTGCGCGCGATCCACGCGGGTGGTCAGCCGGCCAGGGACTTCCTCGGGCACTTCATCGACAGCGCCCGGCAGGTCATGAAGGCGAGCGTCGAGTCCGGCCTGGTGCGCCCGTCGCGCGACGAGGAGGCGCGGCTGCGCTACCTGACGTACCAGACGATGGGCGCCCTGCTCATCCAGTTCCTCACCACGGAGGACGTCACACCGGCGGCGTTCGTCGAGTCCATGCAAGGCCGCGAGCGCGACCAGATCCTGCCCATCCTCGAGATGGGTACCGAGGGCTTCCTCACCAGCCGCAGCCTGCTCGACGACTACCTGGTCCGCATCGGGGACCCACCGGGCCCTATCGACAGCTCGCAACCAACCGAGCAGAGCGCGTGACGGCCCGGCCGCACGCGTCGCCTTTCCCCTGCCAGCGGCCACAAGGAAGACCCATGTCCACGAACGAGATGGCCGTCGACGTCGAGGGCCTCGCCAAGTCCTTCGGACGCATCCGCGCGCTGCGCGGGCTCGACCTGCACGTCCCCACCGGTGAGGTGACCGGGTTCCTCGGCCCCAACGGCGCCGGCAAGACGACCACGATCCGCATCCTGCTCGGGTTCCTGCGCGCGGACACCGGGCGGGCCAGCGTCCTCGGCGGCGACCCGTGGAGCGACGCCGTGCGCCTGCACCGGGACATCGCCTACGTGCCGGGCGACGTCACGCTGTGGCCCAACCTCACCGGCGGCGAGGCGATCGACATCCTGTGCCGGCTGTCCGGCCCGCTGGACCCCCGGCGCAAGAAGGCGATGCTCGACCGGTTCGAGCTCGACCCCACCAAGAAGGCCCGCATCTACTCCAAGGGCAACCGCCAGAAGGTCGCCCTGGTCGCCGCGCTCGCCTCCGACGCGCGGCTGCTGCTGCTCGACGAGCCGACCAGCGGCCTCGACCCGATCATGGAGGCCGCCTTCACCGAGTCCATCCGGGAGGTCAAGGCCCAAGGCCGGTCCGTGCTGCTGTCCAGCCACATCTTCGCCGAGGTGGAGAAGCTCGCCGACCGTGTCGCGATCATCCGCGACGGGGTGACCGTCGAGGCCGGCACCATGGCCGAGCTGCGCCACCTGACCCGCACCCAGGTGAGCACGGTGCTGGACGGCGGGGCGGACGGCCTGGCCGCCCTGCCCGGTGTGCACGACGTGACGTCGACCGACGGGCGTGTGACGTTCGCGGTCGACGAGGCGGCGCTGCCGGCCGTCCTCGCGGCGGTGGCCGCGCGCCACCCACGCTCGCTGGTCGCCAACCCGCCGTCCCTCGAGGAGCTGTTCCTGCGCCACTACGGCGACGAGCTCGCGGCACTGGGCGCCGGGGCCGAGAAGTGACCGCCGCCGTCGCCACGCCCCTCGCCTCGCCGGCGAGGGTCCGCCCTGCCTCTGACGGGCTGGCCGGTCTCGGCGCGATGGTCCGGCTGATCCTGCGCCGCAACCGCGTGCGGCTCGTCGTCTGGTTCGTCGTGCTCGTCGAGATGTACCAGTACGTCGTCTCCCGCTACCGCACGATGTTCGCCACCCAGCAGTCGCTCGACGACTTCGCCAAGGTCTCCGACAGCCCCGGCATCAGGGCCCTGACCGGCCTGTCGCCGGCGGCGAACACCCTGGGCGGAGCCGTCTGGACCAAGGGCTGGATGACGGTGGTGCTCGCACTGGCGATCGGCGTCGCCTTCCTCGTCACGCGCAACGGGCGGGCCGACGAGGAGCTGGGGCGCACGGAGCTGCTGCGCTCGCGGGCGCTCGGGGTGCACGCGTCGACGGTGGCGTCGTGGCTGGTCAACGGGGGCCTGTGCCTAGCGGTCGGGCTCGGACTGGCCCTGGTGTCGATGGGTGGGCGGCTCGACCCGGAGGGCACGGGCGTCGCCGGGTCCCTGATCCTCGGGGCGTCGGTGGTGGGGATCGGCCTCGTGGGGCTCGGCGTCGGTGCCGTGGCCGGACAGGTCGCCTCGACCTCGCGCGGCGCCAACTCGCTCGGCGCCACCGTGATCGTCGTCTTCTACGTGCTCCGCATGGTCGGCGACCTCGGCAACGGCGCGCTCTCGTGGGTCTCGCCCATCGGGTGGGGCCAGCAGATGCAGCCGTACGCCGGCAACCGGTGGTGGCCGTTCGGGCTGCTCGTCGTGCTGGCCGCGCTGCTGCTGGCGGTCGCGTGGCGGCTCGAGGCGACGCGCGACCTGGGCGCGGGGCTGGTGCCCGAGCGGCCCGGTCCGGCCGCGGCCCCGGCGCGCTGGGCGTCGCCGCTGGGCCTGGCGCTGCGGCTGCAGCGCAACCCGATCATCGGGTGGACCGTCGCCGTCGTGCTCGGCGGGATCCTCTTCGGTTCGGTGGTCCAGGCGATGACCGACCTGCTGGCCGACGCCGGCCAGGGGACCGACGACCTGCTCAAGGGCACCGGCGTGCCGGCGCTGCTGTCGTTGCTCATGAGCGTGATGGCCCTGATCACGGTGATCTTCGCCCTGCAGTCCACGCTCAGCCTGCGGTCCGACGAAGCCTCCGGGATCATCGAGCCGCAGCTGGCGGGCGCGGTGTCCCGGTGGCGGTGGTCGCTGCAGCGGCTGGCGATCCCGGCGGTGTGGTCCGCCGTGCTGCTGCTCGCCGGCGGCTACCTGGTCGGCGCGGTGTACGGGGCGGCGATCCACGACTCGTCCCAGGGTGGCCGCCTCGCGATGGCGGCGCTGGCCTACTGGCCTGCGGTCATGGTGTTCGTCGGGCTCGCGGTGGCGTTGTGGGGGTACGCGCCGCGCGCGGCGATCCCCGTCGCGTGGGGTGTCATGGCGGCGATGTGGTTCGTCACGATGCTCGGTGAGGTGTTCGGCCTGCCGCAGTGGTTCATCGACGCGCTGCCGCTGTCCGCGACGCCGTACCAGCCGTTGGAGGCGATGACGTGGACGCCGCTCGTCGTCATGACCGCGGTGGCCGTGGTGCTCGCGTGGGCGGGGCTGGACCGGTTCCGCCGGCGGGACCTGCAGGCGGGCTGATCCGGCGCACCGGCTCGCATCACCGGGCGGCAGGCACACTCGGTGCAAGGACGAAGTGGACCGCGTCGGGGGTGCGGTCGTGCTCGACGAACCCGGCCTTGGCGAGCACGTGCTGCGACGCCAGGTTCGCCGGGTCGGTGCCGGCGACCACCCGCCCGGCCCCGGCCGCGGTGGCGATGCCGACGGCGAGACGGACGGCCTCGTTGGCGAAGGGGTAGTCGGCCGCCCACCTGTCGGTCTCGGCGGCGACGCCGCCGACCACGCGGCGGGCCTCCTCGGCGGTGAAGGGGTGGAGGGTCAGGCGGTCGGAGTGGGCGTCCACGGCGCCATCATGGCCGGACCTCCGGCCCCGGGCACGGCGTTTGTCGCAGACGTGCCGCTCATGCGCGCGGGACGAGCCGGATCACCGGCAGCACACGGTCCGTGTGCTCCTGGTAGCCGGCGAACCGGGGGAGCGCTGCGACCACCTGCGCCCAGGCCTCGTCGCGCTCGGCGCCGTGCAGCTCCTCGGCGGTGACGTCCACGGTGCGCCCGTCCACCTCGATCGAGACCTGGTCGGGATGCGCGGCGAGGTTCCGGTACCAGCTGGGGTGCGAGGGCGCGCCGGCGGCCGAGGCGACGACCACCCAGGAGCCGTCCGGCCCCGGGAACCACGCCACGGGCGTCTCGCGCGGCTCGCCACTCGTGCGCCCGACGGTCCGCAGGACCAGGACGTTCATGCCCATCGTGGTACCTCCCTTGCGACGTACCCGGCCGACGGCCAGCTTGTTGACGAAGCGCAGCACGGGGCCGCGCGGCTGACGCGCGCCGCGGCTGCCGGACGGGGTGGTGAAGCTCATCGCGCCTCCTGGAGAGGTGGTGGTGGGATCGAGCCGATCGCGGGCGGCGTGCTGGGCCAGACGAGCAGCACGGCGCACGGGGCGTGGTCGACCACGAACCGGGTGGCCGGAGCCAGCGAGTGCGGGCCGAGCCGGCTCAGGTCGCCGTCGCGGGCCACCACGAGCAGGTCGCAGGAGGCGGCCGCCGCGACCACCTCGCGCTCCACCCGGCCGTGGCGCAGGTCGAGGGCGACCTCGCGGCCGGCCTGACGGGAGGCGGTGTCGAGCAGCTCCCGGCCCGCCGCGCCGGCGAGCTCCCGCACGCGCGCGGCCGGATCGGGACCCGCGGCCCGGGACCGGCCCAGCAGCCCGGCGAGTGCCCCGCGCGCGATCGCCGGGACCTCGTCGTCGGCGACGTAGAGCAGCGTGACGCGGGCTCCGGACGGCACGTGGTCCCGCAGCGCGGCCAGGCACGCGGGCCACGTCGACTCGCTCACCCAGGCAACGACGTCCATGCGGCTCACCCTCCGACCAGCGCCAGTGACAGCCATAGTGCTCCGACGCCGCCGAGCAGGGTGGCCGGAACGGTCCACGCCCCCAGCCTGCTGAACTCCCCGAGCGTCGGGTCGGCGTCGTGCTCGCGCAGCACGCGGCGCCACAGCAGGGTGGCGAGCGAGCCGACGTAGGTGAGGTTCGGGCCGATGTTCACGCCGATCAGGGCGGCGAGGACGGCGGCCGGGCCGCCCAGCGGCAGCACGAGCGGGGTCAGCAGCAAGATGGCCGGCAGGTTGTTCAGCAGGTTGGCGAGCACCGCGGCGACCACCGCGAGGGCCAGCAGCGCCAGGAACGAGGAACCCGCCGGCAGCACGCGCCCCACCAGGTCGCCCAGCCCGGAGTCGACGACGCCGACGACGATGATCCCCAGCGCCAGCACGAAGACGCAGAACGGCAGGTTGGCGGCGCGCAGCAGCGCCACCGGCGTGGTGCGCCGGCGGGCGAGCGCTCCGACCGCCAGCACACCCGCGCCGATCGCCGCGGCCCACGCGGGTGGCACCCCCAGCACGGCGGCGACGACGAACCCGGCCAGGGTGGCGACCACCACCGCGACGGTCACCGGCGAGACGACGCGAGCCGCGGCGACGGGTGGCCGCGGGGTCGAGCCCACCGCCAGGTCGGTCGCGAAGAACCGCCGCAGCACCACGTACTCGATCGCCACGACGGCGACCCAGGGCAGGGCCATCAGCACCGCGAAGCGCGAGAACGACAGGCCGCTGGCGGTGAACGCCAGCAGGTTGGTCAGGTTCGAGACGGGCAGCAGCACCGACGCCGAGTTGGCCAGGTGGGTGCACGCGTACACGAACGGCTTGGCGCGCACCCGGGCCTGCGCGGCGGTCGCGAACACCACGGGCGTCAGGAGCACCACGGTCGCGTCCAGGCTGAGGACGGCGGTGACGGCCGACGCCACCAGGAAGACCGCGACCAGCAGCCGCTGCGGTCTCCCGCGCGCGTCGCGCGCCATGAGCGCGCCGGCGGCCGCGAACAGCCCCTCGGCGTCGCACAGGTGGGCCAGGGCCAGCACCGCCGCGAGGAACGCGACCACCGGGAGCAGGGTCCGGGTCTCTGCCCAGGCCGCGGCCGGGGTGACCACGCCGAGCGCCACCATCACGCCGGCGGCCGGGACCGCCGCGAGCGCCTCCGGCAGGCCGCGGGGGCGGGCGACGGCGAAGGCGAGCACGCCGAGCAGCAGGAGCACCGCGACGTACGGCCCGGCGCCGCTCACGACCCGCCCATCGCTCAGTCCTTCCGTCCGGCCCGGGTGTCGTCGCCACTATTCCCCCGTTTCGGGCGTCGCACCTGGCGAGTGCCGGGGTGCACCCGCCCTGGCCGGGCGGACGGGCCGCGCGGGGGGACGGCCGGTCAGGGGGCAGGTGTCACCGGTGCGTGGTGCTCGCGGCTTCCAGACCGGGGTGCGTGCCGGCCGGCGCCGGCGCGGGGGTCGTCGTCCCGCGTGAGGGCAGCAGGAGCGCCACGGCCGCGGCGGCCACGGTGACGGCCGTGGTCCACCAGAACGCGGCGGCGAACCCCGCCTCGGGGCTGGTGCGGGTGGCGGCGGTGGTGAGCACCACGGCGACCAGGGCGGTGCCGAAGGCTCCGCCGAGCTGCTGGACGATGCGGGTGATGGCCGAGGCGTGGGGCATCTGGTCCCTGGCGATGTCGACGTAGGCGACGGTCATCACCGGGATGAGGACCACGCCGAGGCCGAGGCCGCGGACGAACAGGACCACGCCGAGGGGCCACAGGCCGGTGGTGGTGCCGGCGAGGGCGAACGGCGCGGTGGCGGCGGCGATGACCAGGAAGCCGACGACGGCGACGAGGCGGGCGCCGAGCTTCTCGACCAGCCTGCCGACGACGAACCGGGACAGCAGCGTGCCGACGCCCTGGGGGATCAGCAGCAGCGCGGCACCCAGGACCGTGTATCCCCTCAGGGTCTGGAAGTAGAGCGGCAGCAGGAAGGTGCCCGCGAAGAGGGCGGCGCCGACGAAGGTCAGCGTGATCGAGGAGACCCGCACGGAGCGCACCGCGAAGAGCCGCACGTCCACCAGCGCCGCGCCGGCGCGCCGGATCGCCCAGACGACGAACCCGGCCAGCAGCAGCGCGCCGGCGATGCCGGGAGCCAGCACGTCGGCTCGGCTGAAGCCGCCGTCGGCGTGGGTGTTGGACAGGCCGTAGAGCAGACCTGCCAGCGCCGGCGCGAGGAGCACCACGCCCACCACGTCGAGCCGTTGGTGCGGCAGTCCCCGGGCAGGGCGGTCGTCGGGGATGAACGAGGCGGCGAGGATCCAGCCGACGATGCCGATGGGCACGTTGATGAGGAACAGCCACCGCCAGTCCAGCCAGTTCAGCACCAGCCCGCCCAGCACCGGACCGAGGATCGGGCCCAGGGCGACGGGCAGGCCGATCGCCGCCATGGTCCTGGCCATGGCCTTCGGGTCGACGTGCTGCATGGCCAGGGTCTGCATGAGCGGGAACATCACCCCGCCGCCCAGGCCTTGAAGGACTCGGAAGGCGATCAGCGAGTCGGCGCTCCACGCGCAGGCGCACAGCGTGGACCCCAGGACGAACAGCCCGAGTGCGAACAGCCACAGCCGCTTGCCGCCGAACCGCGCCTGCGCCCAGCTGACGAAGGGGATCGCGATGGCCAGCGCGAGCAGGTAGCCGGTGCTGACCCACTGGATGGTCGCCACCGGGGCGTGCAGCTGCACGGTGAGGGTGTGCAAGCCGATCGCCACGATGGTGGTGTCCAGGATCGCCGTGATCCCACCGACGATCAGCGCCGTCATCAGCCTGCCCGTCGACGCCGCGGATGCCGGCGCCTGCTCCTGTCCGTCTTCCACCGTGACCTCCACATAGTGAACGCGACCGTTCCTCACGATAGGTGGCTAGGATAAGGAACGCAAGCGGGCCTAATGGGGTGGGGGCATGGCGGCGATCAGGCGGCGTGGCACGGCGCTGGAGGACGCGATCCTCGACGCCGGCTGGGAGCAGCTGGTGACCGAGGGATACGCGCACTTCACCTTCGAGGCGATCGCCGAGCGCGCACGGACGGGCAAGGCGGCCCTCTACCGGCGCTGGCCCGACAAGGAGACCCTGCTGCTGGCGGTGCTGTCACGCCACCACGACGCGAGCGGGCCGGCCGCGGCCCCCGACACCGGCTCGCTGCGCGAGGACGTCCTGGCGATGCTGCGCTCGGCGAACGACAGGTTCGGGGACGGGACGGCCGGGCTGTTCAGCACCATCCTGGGGGCCTACTTCGACGAGACCGAGACCACGCCGGCGCAGCTGCGCACCCAGCTCCTCGGCGACCGCAGCCTGTCCATGACCGCGATCGTCCGGCACGCCGTCGAGCGCGGGGAGATCGCTGGCGCCGGCCTGCCGGCCCGGGTGGCGGACCTGCCCTTCGACCTGTTCCGCCACGAGATGATGATGAATCTGGGACCGGTGCCCGACGCGACGATCGTTGACATCGTCGACACCGTCTTCATGCCCCTCGCCACGCGCGGCTGACCGGCGAGGATGCGGCGGCGGCGCGCACTGCCGCCCGCG
>DASWOL010000190.1:0-31011 GCA_036398695.1 Cellulomonas sp.
TCCACGCGCGCATCCCGCTGGCCGAGGCCGGCGAGGCCCACCGCGCGATGGCCGCCGGCGAAGCCTTCGGCAAGCTCCTCCTTCTCGTCTAGCGCCGACGGTCCGCACCACGGGATCGACGTGCGCCCACACGTTCGGCCCAGTGGGCGGCAGAATGCCATGGTGAGCGACGACGAGGTGGGCCGCGGGCTCCCTGACGACGAGCAGCGGCACGACGAGCCGGCGACGCCGGACCAGCCCGAGGCTTCCGGCGCGCCGGGCGAGCCCGAGGGCATCGGCTCGCTCGTCGAGCAGCCCGCGAAGGTGATGCGGATCGGCACCATGATCAAGCAGCTGCTCGACGAGGTGCGCTCCGCGCCGCTCGACGACGCCGCCCGCACCCGCCTCGCCGAGATCCACCAGCGGTCGTTGCACGAGCTCGAGGCGGGGCTGTCCCCCGAGCTCGTCGACGAGCTGGAGCGCATCACGCTGCCGTTCACCGACGACGCGCCGTCCGACGCCGAGCTGCGCATCGCTCAGGCCCAGCTCGTCGGCTGGCTGGAGGGCCTGTTCCACGGCATCCAGACCGCGCTCGTCGCGCAGCAGATGGCGGCCCAGGCACAGCTGTCGCAGATGCGCCGGGCGCTGCCCCCGGGCGCGCAGCAGGTGGCGCCCGGCACGTTCGTCGTGCCTGCCGTCTCGCCCGGCGACGAGGAGGACGGGCGCCGGACGCCGGGGCAGTACCTCTAGCTCACCTCTAGCTCGGCTTGCGACTCGGTCTCCGGCTCAGTCCTGGTCGAGGTTGACGATCTGGTCCGCCGTGGGCGCCTGGATCTCCACCGGCTGGCCCCACTGCGAGAAGGTCATCGCCCACTGCGCGCCGAACATCTCGTAGGACACCCGCATCGTCAGACCGTCGGCGGCGAGCCAGTAGTGGTACGTCACCATCGGCGGCAGGCTCTGCCCCGCCGAGGCGGCCTGTCGCTGGGCAGCGTGCAGGCGCGCGCCGCTCGGCCCGGTCACCTTGGCCAGGTCGACGACGACGTCATAGCCCTGCGTCGGCACGCCGCCGACGAGGACGGGCTCACCGGCCTCGGCCACGCTGAGGATCGCGGGCGCCAGGTCTGCCGCGTTGCCGGCGGGGTTCACGTCCGTCGGCATGTCGATGCCGAGCGACGGGTCGTTCGGGTCGAGCGCCTCGAAGGTGCGGTCGCCGGGGTTTCCCGTCTCGACGTAGAGGACACCGCCGACCAGTCGCAGCTCCGCCTCCCCCTGTCCGGCGAGCGTGACGTGCTCCACCAGCTCCACCTGGCCGCCGGCACCGATGTGCAGGTCCCCGGTCGTGTCCATCTGCTCCTGGCCCGCGGTGCTGACCGTCACCGTGAAGTGGCACGTCTGCAGCGCCAGGTTCGCCTGCGCCCGCGACACCACCGCGGCGAAGTCGTCGACGGTCAGGGCGATGCCGCCGGTCGCGGTGGGCGCGGGCGCCGTCGTGGTGGCGGGTGCTGCGACCGTGGCCTGCGCGGCGGGCCGGGTGTGCTCGGCGGTGTGGGCAACCGATGGCGACCCCGGGTCGCAGCCGGCGAGCGCGGCGAGCAGGGCGAGGCCGGCCGCGCCCGTCACGACGCGTCCGATGCGCGTGTCCATCGCCTCCCCCTCGCTCGTGCCGGTGTCAGCCGAGATCGATGATCTGGTCGGGCGCCGGAGCCGCGATGTCGACCGGCTCGCCCCAGTTCGAGAACGTCATCACCTGGTGCTCGCCCTGGACGTCCCCCTCCATCCGGCGGACCAGCCCGTCCGCCGCCACCCAGTAGCGGAAGCTCACCTGCATGGGCAGCGGCGCGGTGTCGTCGAACTGCTCGGCGCGCACCTTGTCCGTCAGCTTCGTCGTGTCGATCACGATGTCGTAGGCCTGGGTCGGCACACCGCCGACCAGCTCGGAGCCACCCGTGGGCGTCACCGAGACGATCGCGTCGGCGAACACGGCGAAGCCACGGTTCGGGTTGACCGAGTCGAAGACGCCCGCCATGCCGGCGAAGGGGCCGTCCGGGTCGGACGGGTCGCCCGTGATGAACTTCCCGCCCGTCTGGTCGCCCATGTTCACGTACCAGACCCCGCCCACCACCCGGAACTCCGCGTTGCTCTGACCAGGGACCGCCATCTTCAGCACCAGCTCGTCGGTGCCGTCAGCAGCCGTGCGCACCGCGCCGTCAGCGGTGATCTCCTGCCCCTGCGACGTCGAGTCGAGCGTGAACGTGCAGCTCGTCGCGGCCGAGGACGACATCACGCGGGCGAAGGTGTCTGCGGTCAGCTCGATCACCGAGGTCGGTGTGGGGCTCGGGGTGGGAGTCGGCGTGGGGGCCGGACTCGTCGTCGCCGGAACGGCGCTCGTCGGTGCCGCCTCCGGCGCGGCCTGTCCGCTGCAGCCGACGAGGCCCGCCGCAAGGGCGACGACGGACGAACCCAGCACCAAACGGCGCAGCAGTGCCATGAGAAGCCCCCCAGACCGGGCGCCGGAGCGCCGGCGCACGTCCCGGTGACTGCGCCGGGCGTCCCGATCGTTCCACGCTGTGAATCGGCTGTGGGCGGGTTCTGCGGGTGAGTTACCGCTCGGGCGTCAGGCTCTCCTGCGACCGGCCGGTCAGCGCGATGGCGCTGCACACGGCCAGCGTCCCGATGATCTCGGCGAGGGTGGGCACCTGGCGCAGCACCACGGCGCCGACCACCGCCGCCGTCACCGGCAGCAGCGCGAGCAGCACGGCGAACGTCGCGGCCGTCACCCGGCGCATCACCACCTGCTCGATCGCGTACGGCACCACCGAGGAGCAGACGGCGACGGCGAGCACGGCCAGCGCCAGGCGGCCGTCATGGAGCACGGGTGCGGCGCCCCGGGCGAGGATGGGCGCGAACACCACGGCGCCCGTCGCCATGCCCACCGCCAGCCCCGCCAGGTTCCCGTTCTGTCCCGCCACCCGCCGTCCCAGGAGGATGTAGCAGGCCCAGAAGACCGCCGCCGCCAGGATCGCGACGAGGCCGACGCGCCCGCCGGGACCCATCCGCAGGCTGACCCCCGCGAGCAGGACCACCCCGACGAGCGCGACGCCGATCGCTGCCCGGTCCCGCCAGCCTCGACCGGTGATCGCCGCCACCGCGACCGGCCCGAGGAACTCCACCGCCACCGCGGTGCCGAGCGGCAGGTGCGCGATCGCCAGGTAGAAGGACACGTTCATCGCGGCGAGCACCACGCCGAACGCCGCCGCGGTCGCCAGCCGGCGGCCGCGCAGCGGTGCCCGCCACGGGCGCGCCCACGCGAGCAGCACCACGGCCGCGATGGCGATCCGCAGCCACGCGACCGTCGTCGGCGGCAGCGTGCCGAACAGTCGCACCGCCACGGCGGCGCCGACGTACTGGGTCAGCCCCGACAGCAGGAACAGCAGCGGGGCGGGCACCGGCTCAGGGTAGTGGCCGGTGTCCGCCCCGCAGGCTCGTCGGGCGGCGCTACTTGGTGGACCCCGCGAGGATGGCCGACTCGAAGTACTTCTGGAACACGAAGTAGATGATGAGCGGCACGATCATCGACAGGAACGCGCCCGACGCCAGGACGTCGATGTTGGAGCTGAAGGCGCGCAGCTGGCTCTGGATCGCCACCGTGATCGGCTGGGACTGCGAGTTGGAGAAGATCAGCGCCACGAGCATGTCGTTCCAGGTCCACAGGAACTGGTAGATCGCCAGCGACGCCACGGCCGGCATGCCCAGGGGCAGGACGAACCGCGAGAACACCTGCCACTCGGTGGCGCCGTCCAGCCTGGCGGACTCGATCATCTCGTACGGCAGCTGGGCGAAGGTGTTGCGCAGCAGGAAGATCGCGAACGGCAGCCCGAACGCGGTGTGGAACAGGATGACGCCGATGATCGAGCCGAAGATCCCGATCGCGCCGTACAGCCTGGCCAGAGGAATGAAGGCCGTCTGCAGCGGCACCGCGAGCAGCGCGATGATCACGACGAGCAGCGTGGTGCGGCCCCGGAAGTCCACCCACGCGAACGCGTAGGCGGCCAGCGCCGCGACCACCACGACGAGCACCGTCGCCGGCACCGCGATGAGCATGGTGTTGAGCAGCGAGCGCGTGATCCCCGCGGTGTGCAGCAGCTTCGTGTAGTTGTCGAGCGTCAGGCCGGCGGCGTTGGTGAACACCGTCCACCAGCCGGAGCTCGTCGAGTCGCCCAGCGGGCGCAGCGACGTGATGAGCAGACCGACGGTCGGCACCAGCCACACGATCGCGACGATGCCCAGCACCACGTTGAGGATCACGCGGCCCGCGCCGTTCGCCACGCGGCGCCCGGCGGTCTGAGGTCCGCGCACGATAGTCAGTCCGGCGGTGGCCATGTCAGCGACCCCCCTGCCGGAACCGGCGCACGTTGCTGATCATCACCGGCAGCACCAGGACCAGGAGCAGCACGGCAAGCGCGCTGCCCAGCCCCTGGTCGCTGCCGCCGCCGAAGCTCACGGTCCACATCTGGACCGCGATGACGTTGGCGGCCGGTTTCGACTCCCCGGGCGGGATGACGTAGACCAGGTCGAAGATCTTCAGCACGTTGACGACGAGCGTGATGAACACGACGGTGAGCACCGGCGCGAGCATCGGGGCCGTCACCCGCCGGAACACCTGCCACTCGTTGGCGCCGTCGACGCGCGCCGCCTCGAGCACGGAGCGGTCGATGGCCGACAGGCCCGAGGCGATCATCACCATGGCGAAGCCGGCCCAGATCCACACGTAGGCGCAGATGATCACCGCGGTGATGAAGCTGCTGCCCAGCCAGGAGACCCCCTGGAAACCCTGACCGAAGTTCGAGGCGGGCAGCGTGACGTGGTAGGACGCGCCGGGGTCCAGACCGCTGATCGTGAACCGGCCCGCCGTGTCGGTCGTCGCCGCAGCGACCACCTTGCCCGCCGGGTCCACGGCCTCGACCCGCAGGCCGGGCAGGCCCTTCTTGCCCTGGTCGATCTGCCCCTGCGTGCCGCCGCCGCCCTGGACCACGTCGAGCCACACCGTGCCGGAGATCGCGTCCGCCGCCGGGGTCGGCGCCACCTGCGCCTGCTCCGAGCTCGGCGGCACGTCGGCCGCCTTGATCGCGATGAGCGGGAAGCCGACGGTGGAACCGGGCGAGACGCCGGCGGAGGTGACCACCGCATCGTTCGCCGCCTCGATGCCCGCGCCGTCGCGCGGCCGCGCTCCGGGCAGCGCCGACTGGTGCGAGAAGACGGAGTGGACCGCGGTGATCGCCGCGTTGACCACGCCGAGCTGGGGGCTCTCCTGGAACATCGTCCGGAAGATCACGCCTGCGGCGAGCATCGAGATCGCCATGGGCATGAAGACGATGACCTTGAACACCGTCGACCACCTGATGCGCTCCATCAGCACGGCGAACACGAGGCCGAGGGCGGTGCACACCGCCGGCGCCACGATGACCCAGATGACGTTGTTGCGGATCGCGGTGAACGTCGCGGAGTCCGTGAACATCGCGACGTAGTTGTGGAACCCGACGAAGTCCTGCCCGCTGGCGTTGTACGTCGAGCGGATCACCGTGTAGACGATCGGGTAGACGACGAGCGCGCCGAGCACGACGAGCGCGGGCAGCATGAAGGCGAACGCGAGGACGGTCACCCGTCTCCGGCTCGCCTTCTGCTGCGGGCGGGCGGGAGGGACAGCCAGCGTGGCCGCCCCTCCCGTCGTCGCCGCGGCGTCCGAGATGGTCGCCACGGACTTGCCCTCAGCTGCCGTACGCGGACTTGGCGTCAGCCTCGAGCTTCTGCTCGACGCCCGCGATGTCGTTCGGGTTCTGCAGGAACGTGATCATGTCCTGCCACTCGCCCTGGCCCTGCGTGCCACCGAACGCGGTCGGCGCCAGGTCGGACATGTCGAAGCGGAACGTCGAGGCCTGCGTGAGGGCCTGGGCGATCTGCCGCGAGACGTCGTCGGGGTAGAGCGAGAGGTCGACGGACTTGTTCGGCGAGGTCAGGCCGCCCTTGGGCACCCAGACCGATGCCGACTCAGGGCTCGCCAGGTAGGTCATGAGGGCCTGCGTCGCCGGGTTGGTGTTGAACGCGACCGCGCAGTCGCCGCCACCGACGACCGCCGGCTGCGCGCCGTTGACGAGCGGGAACGGGTAGAACAGCGCGTTCTTGCCCACGGTCGAGTGGCCGTCGTCGGCGATGTTGGTGGCCACGAAGTCGCCTTCGTAGACCGTGGCGGCCTTCGGAGTCGCGCCGAACACCTCGGTGACGGACTCGGGGAAGGTGCGCTGGACGGCGCCCGGCTCGACGAGCTGCGCGTTGCCGAAGAGCTGCTTGAGCACCGTGAGGGCGTCGGTGACCGACTGGTCCGTCCACGGGATCTGGTGCTTGGTCAGCTGGTCGTACTTCGCCGCGCCCGCCGTCTGCAGGTACACGTTCTCGAACCAGTCCGTGATGGGCCAGCCCACGTCGGCGCCGATCGAGATGCCCGAGTAGCCGGAGTCGGAGATCGTCTGGAGCTGCTTGAGGAAGTCGTCCCAGGTGGTGGGGACCGTCGCCCCCGCCTGGTCGTAGAGGTCCTTGTTGTACCAGACGGTCGACTTGTTGGCGGCCTTGAAGAAGACGCCGTAGACCTGCCCGTTCACCGTGGCGAGGTCGGCCCAGTCCTTGGAGTAGTTCTTCTGGACCGCGGCCAGCGTGTCCGCCCCCAGGGGCTTGATGGTGCCGGCCGTCGCGAGCTGCGTCAGCAGGGCAGGCTGGCCGACGACCGCGATGTCCGGCGGGTTGCCGCCCTCCACCTGCGTGCCGATCACGGTGGCGCCGTTGTCGCCGAAGCTCGTGTAGTTGATCTTGGCGCCGGTGTCGCTGGCGAACTTGTCGAGCACGGCCTGGAAGTTGGCCTGCTCGGCGCCGGACCAGGTCGCCTCGATGTTGAGCGTGGTGCCCGAGAAGTTCTCGGCCGCGGCGGAGGTGGGGCTCGTACCGCCGGCCGTCCCTCCGGCTCCTGTCGACGTACCGGGGGTGCTGCTGCCTCCGGAGCATGCCGCGAGTGCTGCCACCAGCAGCACCCCGCCGGCCACCACCGCGCTCCGCCGTTGACGCATCGTGATCATTCGGCTCTTCCCTCCCACCTCGTCGTGGTCCAAGCCAGGGTCGACGACCTGGCGCCTCCCCGCCATGCAAGCGTTTACATCGGACAGGCGCAACCCCTGCTGCGTCACGATTCGGTCACGGGCGCGCGTGTGCTCCGGGCGCCGCGGTCGAGCCCCGCACGACGAGCCGGGTCGGGTGCAGCCACTCCCCGCGCACGGTCTCGCCCGCCGCCAGTCGCAGCACGAGCTCCGCGGCCTCGGAGCCCTGGGCCAGCGCGTCCTGCACCACGGTCGTCAGGCCCAGCAGCCCGGACAGCTCGTGCCCGTCGACACCGGCGACCGACAGGTCGTCGGGCACGCGCAGCCTGCGTTCCCGTGCGCCGAGCAGGACGCCCATCGCGATCTCGTCGGACGCGGCGAACACCGCCGTGACGTCCGGCCGGCGGTCCAGCAGCTGGTGCAGCGAGTGCCGCCCGCCCTCGAGCCCGAAGTGCCCGGTGTGCAGCAGGCCCGACTCGGCGTCGACGTGCTGCAGCAGGCCGGGGTCGGGCTCGAAGCCGGCGTCCGCGAGGGCGAGCTGCCAGCCCTCGGTCCGCCGCACCGCGGGCGACGAGGGAGCGTCGTCGCGGACCGAGCCCGTCAGGTGTGCGATCCGCCGGTGCCCCAGCCCGACCAGGTGCGCGGTGGCGGTGCGGGCCGCAGCGACGTCGTCGATGCCGACGGTGACGTGCCCACGGGCTCCGGGGCCGATGAACACCAGGGGGCGCTCCAGCGCCTCGAGCGCCGCGAGCTCCGGGCCGCGCAGCGGCATCCCGACGACGAGCACGCCGTCCACCCGGCGCCGCAGCGCGTCGGGGTCGAACCTCAGGCCGGACTCGTCGTCGTCCCGGAAGATCGACAGCAGCACGTCGAAGTCCCGGGCGCGCAGCCTCCGCTCGGCACCCTCGATGACGTTCGAGAAGAACCAGCGGGTCACCCACGGGGTGAGCAGGCCGATGGTCCGGGTGCGCCCGGAGGCGAGCGACGCCGCCGACGGCGAGGCGACGTAGCCCAGGTCGGCCGCGGCGCGCAGCACCCGCTGGCGGGTGTCGTCCGTGACGTTGGGCAGGCCGCGCAGGGCGCGCGACACGGTCGCCGTGGACACCCCCGCGACGCGGGCCACATCGACGATGCCGTGCTCGACCACGGTGCACAGAGTGCCCCCATCGACGCCGACCCTGCCAGCGAGGCGACGTTCTCAGACGAGAAGCGAGCGCAGCACCGCGACGGCACCGTCGTCGTCGATGGTGCCGGTGACCTCGTCGGCCGCGGCGCGCACCCGCTCAGCGGCGTGGCCCATCGCCACTCCCCGCGCCGCCCACGCCAGCATCTCGATGTCGTTCTGGCCGTCGCCCACGGCCACCGTGGCGAACGGCTGCACGCCCAGCTCCTGGCGCAGCTCCTCGAGCGCGGAGGCCTTGGAGACGCCGCCGGGCGTCAGGTCGAGCCACGCGCTCCAGCCGACGGCGTAGGACACCTCGTGGAGGCCGACGCGGTCGACCAGCTCGTGGAACTCGTCGGGCGTCGAGGCCGGGCTGCGGATGACGACGCGGCTGGCCGGTGCCGCGCACAGCTCGTCGAACGAGACCACCTCGATCTCGCCGGACAGCTCGCCGGGCGGGAACGGTGCCGTCACCAGGTAGCCCACGCCGAGGTTCTCCACCGCGTACAGCGCGTCGGGCAGCTCGGTGACCAGCACGCGCAGCGCGGGCGCCGGGTCGAACGTGATCACCTTAACCAGGTCGTAGCCGCCCGGCTCGTCGGGGTCGAGGCGCGCGACCACCGCGCCGTTGGAGCACACCATCCACCCGGAGGTCAGCCCGATCGCGGCCGCGCCGGACTGCGCCGCGTGCAGCGAGCGGCCGGTCGCCAGCACCACGTGGATCCCGGCGGCCGCGACCGCCGCGACCGCCGCGCGCAGCTCGTCGGACACCACGCCGTCGTACGACATCGCAGTGCCGTCGACGTCCAGTGCCAGCAGCTGCGCCCTGCTCATCCCCGCACGCCCCCGGGCACGAACGGGGCGAGAACCTCCAGGCCGCCGAGGTAGGGGCGCAGGCCCTCCGGAACGCGGACCGAGCCGTCCGGCTGCTGGTGGTTCTCGAGGATGGCCACGATCCAGCGCGTGGTCGCCAGCGTGCCGTTGAGGGTGGCCGCCGGGCGGACCTCGCCGGCGGCGGTGCGCTCGCGGATGCCCAGACGGCGAGCCTGGAACGTGGTGCAGTTGGAGGTCGAGGTGAGCTCCAGCCAGCGCTGCTGGCTGGGCAGCCACGCCTCGCAGTCGTACTTGCGCGCGGCCGACGAGCCCAGGTCCCCGGCCGCGACGTCGATCACCCGGTACGGCAGGTCGACCAGGGCCAGCATCTCCTTCTCGAAGCCGAGGATCCGCCGGTGCTCGTCGGCCGCGTCCTCGACCGTGGTGTAGCTGAACGCTTCCACCTTGTGGAACTGGTGGACGCGGATGATGCCGCGGGTGTCCTTGCCGTACGAGCCGGCCTCGCGCCGGTAGCAGGCGCTCCACCCGGCGTACCGCACCGGGCCTGCGGACACGTCGATGATCTCGCCGGAGTGGTAGCCGGCCAGCGCCACCTCGGAGGTCCCGACCAGGTACAGGTCGTCGGCCTCGAGCCGGTAGATCTCGTCGGCGTGCGCGCCGAGGAACCCGGTGCCCGCCATGATCTCCGGCTTGACGAGCGTGGGAGTGATCACCGGGGTGAACCCGTGGGCGACCGCGCGGTCGACGGCCGCGGTGAGGAGCGCCAGCTCGAGGCGAGCGCCGATCCCGGTCAGGAAGTAGAAGCGCGCGCCGGAGACCTTGGCGCCGCGCTCGGTGTCGATCGCGTGCAGCAGCTCGCCGATCTCCAGGTGGTCCTTGACCCTGAAGTCCGGTCCGTACTCGGCCGCGAAGTCGCGCGGCACCCCGACGTGCTCGAGCACCACGTAGTCGTCCTCGCCGCCGGCCGGCACGCCCGGCTCCACGACGTTGCCGATGCGGCGCGCGAGCTCGTCCGCGACGCGCTCGGCCTCCTCGGCGTCCGCCTGCAGCGACTTGACCTCGTCGGCGAGCTGCCTGGCCCTGGTGAGCAGGTGCTGCTTCTCGTCGCCCGACGCGGCGGCGACCTCCTTGCCGAGGTTCCTCTGGGCGGCGCGGGCGGTCTCGAAGCCGGTGAGGGCGGAGCGGCGGCGGGCGTCCGCGTCGAGGATCTGGTCGACCAGGTGCGGGTCGTCACCACGGGCGGTCTGGGAGGCGCGCACGACGTCGGGGTCGGAACGCAGCAGGCGCAGGTCGATCACGGTTCGAGCCTATCCACCTCCGGAAGGACGCGCGGAATCGCAGGTGGGGCCGTAGATTGCCCGGCATGACGTGGCAGACGGCGCTCGCCGTGGCGGCTGCCGTCCTTGCGCTGGCGGGGATCGGCCTGGGCATCTGGGTGGCGCGTCGTCAGTCACAGCTGCGCGCCCACCTCGGTCCCGGCGCCGCCCGCCACACGTCCGACGAGCCCGGCGAGCCACGCCCCGACGGACCGCGGCCGCTCGTCGCCGTGGTCGCCAACCCCGCCAAGCCGGGCGCCGCCGGGCTGCGCGAGCGGGTCACCGCCGCCGTCGCCGCCCGCGGCTGGCCGGAGCCGCTGTGGCTCGAGACCACCCCTGAGGACCCGGGCGTGGGGCAGGCGCGTTCCGCGCTGGACTCCGGCGCACAGCTCGTGGTCGCCGCCGGCGGTGACGGCACGGTGCGCGCCGTCGCCGAGGCGCTGGCCCACACCGGTGTGCCGATGGGGCTGCTGCCGCAGGGCACCGGCAACCTGCTGGCCCGCAACCTCGACCTGCCGCTCGGTCCGGGTGCGCTGGCGATCGCGCTCGACGGCGTGGACCGGACCATCGACGTCGGCCGGCTGCACGTGGAGCGCTGGGCCGACGCCGAGCCGCCGCCGGGCGCGGCCGACGAGCACATCTTCCTGGTGATCGGCGGCGTCGGGGTGGACGCGGCGATGGTCGCCGACGCCGACGAGCAGCTCAAGGCACGCGTGGGCTGGATCGCCTACTTCGTCGCCGCCGTGCGGCACCTGCACGGACACCGCCTCCGCGTGAAGGTCAGGGTGGACGACCGGGACTGGATCGAGGTGCGCGGGCGCAGCCTGCTCGTCGGGAACGTCGGCCGGCTGCCCGGAGGCATCACCCTGCTGCCGGACGCCCGGATCGACGACGGCTGGCTCGACCTGGCGGCGCTGGACGCCCGCGGCGGCGTCGCCGGCTGGGCCCAGCTGCTCGGCGAGGTGATGCTGCAGCGCATCGGCGTGCGCAACGATCTGCCGGCCAAGATCGGGCGGATCGACCACGTCCGCGCCCGGCGGGTGCAGGTGCAGATCGTCGGCGGCGACCAGGTGCAGGTCGACGGGGACTCGGTGGGCCGCGTCAAGCAGATGTCGGCGCAGGTGGACCCCGGCGCGCTCGTCGTCCGCGTCGCCCCGCCGAAGTCGTAGCCCGCGCCGAGACCGCGCGTCAGGTGGCCTGGCCGCCGCGGATCGCCTGGAGCCAGGTGCGGGCGCCGACGAAGTCGGCGTCGGCGGTGCCGGCGTGCACGGTCGGGGCGACGGCGTCCGCCCGTGGGTAGGAGCCGAGGAACCGCACGTACGGGCAACGCCGGCGCAGGCCCATCACGGCCTCGCCCACCCGTTCGTCGCGGATGTGCCCCTCGACGTCGAGGGAGAACGAGTAGCGCCCCATCGCGTCCCCGACGGGCCGCGACTCGATGCGCGACAGGTTGACCCCGCGCACCGAGAACTGCTCGAGCATCGCCATGAGCGCCCCGGACTCGTTGTCCGGCAGGTGCACCACGAGCGTCGTCTTGTCCGTCCCCGTCGGCGCGGGGACCTGCCCGGGGTGCCCGATGAGCACGAAGCGGGTCTGCGCCGAGGGGTTGTCCGAGACCTCGCTCGCCAGCGCGGTCAACCCGTAGTGCGTCACGGCGGCCGGCGGCACCAGGGCGGCGTCGAAGGCCGGCGCCGGCAGGCCGGGGTCCGCGATGCGCTCCGCGAGGAACGCCGCCGGGGCGGTGTTGCTCGTCGCCGGCACGTGCACCGCGCCGGGCAGGTGCGCGGCCAGCCAGCGCCGGCACTGGACCCACGCATGCGGGTGTGCCCCGATGCGGTGCACGTCGTCCAGCGTCACCCCCGGCCCGGCCGCCAGCGTGAACTGCACCGGCACCAGCATCTCGCGCAGGATGACCAGCGGCTCCCCGCCGGCCAGTGCGTCGAGCGTCGCGGTGACGCCGCCCTCGGCGGTGCTCTCGATGGCAACCACGGCATGGTCGGCTCCGCCCGAGCGCACCGCGGCGATCGCCGAGCCGACGTCGGCCTGCGGCAGCAGCAGAGCCTCCTCGGGCGAGACCACCTGCAGCAGCGCCTCCTCGGTGAACGTGCCCGCCGGTCCGAGGTAGGCGTAGCGCAGACGAGCGCTCATTCGTCCTCCTGGGTTCGGCGGGCTCCACGGGTCTGTCGGCAGGGTAGTGGGTGGGTCGGCGGGTGCAGGGCGCCCGATCAGCTGGTGTGCGACGGGCGGGGGGCCAGCCGGTCGCGGACAGCGTCCGCCGCGGCGCGGGCGCGGCGGGCCGAGATCGCCAGCTCGACGTCCCGCGCGCCGCTGACCCGCTGGGCCTGGTTGTGCAGGGTGCCCCCGCCCGGGTGGTGCCGCAGCTCGATCGGCACCTCGAGGACCCGGAACCCGGCGCGGAGCAGATCGATGGTCATCGCAGGCTCGACGCCGGCGCCGTGCGCCAGTGGCGTCGCCGCCTCGAAGGCCGCACGGGTGAGGCAGCGCAGAGGTGACAGCGGGGCACCCGGGGTCCACCCGGTCAGCTGGGCGATCGCGCGGCGGGCGGCGCGCACCACGAGTCCACGGCCCGTCGACGCCGGTGGCAGCAGCGCGACGGTCATGTCGACGTCGCCGGCGAGCACCGGGGCCACCAGGGGGGCCACGTTGACGGCGGCCTCGGCCAGGTCGGCGGCGAGGAGCAGCAGCGAGCGCGGCGGACGCCCCGGCACGTCGCGCATCGCGACCACGGCGGCGCCGGTCTCGAACGCGGCGGCCCGGCCGCGGTTGTGCGAGTGGCGCACGACGACCGCGCCGGCCTCGCGCGCAGCGTGCTGGGTGTCGTCCACCGAGCCGTCGTCGACCACCAGCACCAGGTCGACACCGGGGATCGCGCGAACGGCACGGACGGTGGCCGCGATGCGCCGCGCCTCATCCTTCGCGGGGATCAGCGCCGCGACGCGGGGCCGATCCCGCGACGTGCGGACCGGGGCAGGGGCAGGTGCCGGGGATCGAACCGCGTCGGGCGATGACCGTGCCGCGCCTGCCCCGTCGGACGAAGGCTGGACCTCGCCGGCCCCGTCGACGCCGCCGGCCTCGTCGGACGCTTGCGCCGGGCCGTCCCAGGGCACGCCGGAGCCCGGTTCGGCACCCGTGGCGCGGGAGGGACGCGGCACGGGTCAACCCTACCGAGCGGCCCCTGGTGACCGCCCATCGGCCCGCACCCCGCCCGCAACGCCCGCACCCGCACCCGCACCCCCACCGACCCCGCCCGCACCCGCAA
The DNA here is from genome assembly GCA_036398695.1 of Cellulomonas sp. Classification (GTDB taxonomy): domain Bacteria; phylum Actinomycetota; class Actinomycetes; order Actinomycetales; family Cellulomonadaceae; genus Cellulomonas. The sequence goes on from DASWOL010000190.1 coordinate 13,714, forward strand.
CCACACCGACCCCGCCCGCACCACCCGCACCACCCGCACCTGCACCACCGACCGGCGTGCAGGAGTGGAGCCAAAGAGCCGGTTCACGCGGCGTGTCGCGGCGTGTCGGCTCCACTGGACTCAGCGGAGGGTCACCTGGCGGGCCACCAGGCCCGCGCGGGCGCGGCGGGCATCGGCATCCAGCGGCTCGTCGTCCGCGACCGCGGCGGCGAAGCCCGGCGCGAAGGCCGCCACCTGGTCGTCCACCTCGGCGGCCTCGGTGCCGCGCGCCAGCTCCCACACGGGCACGACGAGCCCGCACGCCCGGAAGTAACCGACGAACTTCGCCCCGCCGAAGCCGGAGGCACGCCGCGCGTGCAGCCGCGACAGCCCGTCGAGCACCGCCTGCTCCTCGAGCGGCTGCACCCAGCGCACGAACTCACGACCGGCCATCCGGGTCCAGTACGCCGAGGCGACCGACGACAGCCGGACGGTGGGGATGATCGAGGAGTCGGCCTCCTCGAGGGCGGCCTTGACCTCGGCGGTCTGCTCGGTGGACTCGTCGAGCCAGTAGTCGAAGCTGGTCCGCATCTCGACCTCGAACGGCGCGTCCAGATCGAGGACGTCCTGGAGGCGCGGGCCGGGGGTCGGCAGCCCCAGCGCCTGCACCGGCGTCCCCGGCTCGAGGGTGAGCGCCTCGAGCAGCACGCTCGCCAGGTCGCGGCTGGCATCGCCGGTGCTGCTGCGGGTCTGCAGCGCCAGCAGAACGGTGCCGTCCTGCCGGTGCAGCGCGGGCCAGGAGTCCGGCAGCGCCGTGGTGACCACGACGTCGCGAGCGCCGTGCTCCGCGGTGGTGCGCACCGTGGCGGTGGCGGCGGGCACCAGCTCGCGCAGCGCGACCCAGTCGGTCTCGCCGGGCAGGCCCTCGAACGGGCGAGCGACGTAGTCGGTCTGAGGTGCAGCCATGCCGCGCACCCTACCGAGAGACCGCCATTCGCCCCTCCTCGGGCTCTCGTCCACCGCGTGCGCCCCTTGTCCGTCGAGCGCCCCGTCAACGGGCCGCACTCGGCGACGGTGGGTGGACGGTGTGTGGCAGTCCGCGAAAAAAGCTCCGCGCGCGAGGTGGACGGGAGACGACAGCGGCGTGTGCCCGGGGGTGGGCGGCAGGGCGCAGGGTGCGGGAGGATCGGGGGCATGGACCCGCGCGCCGGAACCCCCGCCCTCCCCGAGGACCTCATCGACGTCGACGCCCTGGTGGGCGCCTACTACGACCGGGTGCCGGACCCGGCCGACCCGCTCCAGCAGGTCGTGTTCGGGACCAGCGGGCACCGCGGCTCGGCGTTCGACTCCGCCTTCAACGAGGCGCACATCGTCGCGATCACCGCGGCGATCGTCGAGTACCGGCGCGCCCAGGGGACGGACGGTCCGCTGTTCATCGGCCGGGACACCCACGGGCTCTCGAAGCCCGCGTGGGAGAGCGCGCTCGAGGTGCTGGCGGGCGCGGGCGTCGAGGTGCGCGTCGACGCGCGCGACTCCTGGACCCCCACCCCCGCCGTGTCGCACGCGATCCTCACGCACAACGGCGCCGGCACCTCCCAGGGCGTGCGCGTCGCCGGACCGGGGCTGGCCGACGGCATCGTCGTCACACCGAGCCACAACCCCCCGCGCGACGGTGGCTTCAAGTACAACCCGCCGCACGGCGGTCCGGCGGACACCGACGCGACCTCCTGGATCGCCCGGCGCGCCAACGAGCTGCTCGCCGGTGGGTGGCGGCAGGTGCCACGGGTGTCGGTGGAGCAGGCGCTGGCGGCGAGCACGACGAACCGGCACGACTACCTGTCCGCCTACGTCGCGGACCTGGACCACGTGGTGGACCTCGAGGCCATCCGCGCCGCCGGCGTGCGGATCGGCGCCGACCCGCTGGGTGGCGCGTCGGTGGAGTACTGGGCCGAGATCGCCGAGCACTACGACCTGGACCTCACCGTGGTCAACCAGACCGTCGACCCACGGTGGGCGTTCATGACGCTCGACTGGGACGGCAAGATCCGGATGGACTGCTCGTCGCCGTACGCGATGGCCTCGCTGGTGGCGCGCATGACGAGCGGCGGCCCGGGGGCGGCGGCGCCCTACGACATCGCCACCGGCAACGACGCCGACTCCGACCGGCACGGCATCGTCACCCCGGACGCCGGGCTGATGAACCCGAACCACTACCTGGCGGTGGCGATCCACTACCTGTACGGCGGGGCGCGCCCCGGGTGGCGGCCGGGCACCGCCATCGGCAAGACGCTGGTCTCGTCGTCCCTCATCGACAGGGTCGCCGGCAAGCTCGGCCGCACGCTGCTCGAGGTGCCGGTCGGGTTCAAGTGGTTCGTGCCCGGGCTGGTCGACGGGTCGGTCGGGTTCGGCGGCGAGGAGTCAGCGGGGGCGTCGTTCCTGCGCACCGACGGCACGGTGTGGACCACGGACAAGGACGGCATCATCCCGGCGCTGCTCGCCTCGGAGATCCTCGCGACGACCGGCCGCACGCCGTCACAGATCCACGCGGAGCTGGTCGGCGAGTTCGGCGCCTCGTGGTACGCCCGGGTGGACGCCGCCGCGACGCGCGAGGAGAAGGCCACCCTCGCGGCCCTGTCACCCGAGCAGGTCACCGCGACCACCCTGGCGGGCGAGGAGATCACCGCGCGGCTGACGAAGGCGCCCGGCAACGGCGCGGCGATCGGCGGCCTCAAGGTGACCACGAAGGACGCATGGTTCGCCGCCCGCCCGTCCGGCACGGAGGACGTCTACAAGATCTACGCCGAGTCGTTCGTCTCCGCCGAGCACCTGGCCCAGGTGCAGGACGAGGCTCGCGACGTGGTCCGCGCGGCTCTCACGGCCTGACGCGCGCGAAGGCGGAGATCACGCGGCCAGGCGGCCGAGCCCGGTGAACGACCAGCCGGCACCACGCCAGCGCCGCGCGTCGAGGCGTCCCCGCGCGTCGATGACGCTGGGGGTGTGCGCCAGCGCCGCCAACCGCGCCGGGTCGGCCTGCACGAACTCCGGCCACTCCGTGAGCACCAGCACCACGTCGCTGCCCTCGATCGCCTCCTCGACGCTCGTCACGTAGGCGAGGGTCGGGAAGCTCGCGCGCGCCGTGTCACCCGCCTCCGGGTCGTAGACCGCCACCTGGGCGCCGCGCAGGTGGAGCGCCGCGGCCACGTTGAGCGCCGGCGAGTCGCGCACGTCGTCCGTGTCCGGCTTGAACGCCGCACCGAGCACGCCCACCCGCCGGTTGAGCACCGAGCCGCCGCATGCCGCGACCGCGAGCTGCACCACACGCTCGCGCTGGCCCATGTTGATCTCGTCGACCTGCTGAAGCAGCGCCGAGGCCCGCTGGGCGCCGAGCTCGTTGGCGCGGTGCATCAGCGCGCGGATGTCCTTGGGCAGGCAGCCGCCGCCGAAGCCGAGACCCGCGTCGAGGAACTGCCGGCCGATCCGCGGGTCATGGCCGAGCGCGTCCGCCAGCACCGTGACGTCCGCGCCGGCCGCCTCGCACACCTGCGCGATGGCGTTGATGAACGAGATCTTCGTGGCGAGGAACGCGTTGGCGCTCACCTTGACCAGCTCGGCGGTCGGCAGGTCGCACTCGACGAACGGGACGCCCTCGGCGAGCGGCTGGGCGTAGACGCGTCGCAGCAGGGCGCCGGCGTCCGGCGAGGCTCCGCCGACGACGATCCGGTCCGGATGCAGCGTGTCGTGCACCGCCTTGCCCTCGCGCAGGAACTCCGGGTTCCAGACGAGCTCGGCGCGGACGCCCTCGGGTGACATGCGGTCGACGAGGTCGCGCAGCCGCGCGCCGGTCCCCACGGGCACCGTCGACTTGCCCACCAGCAGCGCGTCGTGCGTCAGGTGGGTGACGATCGCCGTCGTCGCGGCGTCGACGTAGCGCAGGTCGGCCGCGTGGCTCGTCGGCGTCTGCGGGGTGCCGACGCAGACGAAGTGCACGTCGGCCCACGCCACCGCCTCGGCGACGTCCGTGGTGAACCGCAAGCGGCCGGAGGCCAGCTGCTCCACGAGCAGCTCGCCGAGCCCGGGCTCGAAGAACGGCACCTTGCCGAGCGCGAGCGCGTCGACCTTGTGCTGGTCGGTGTCCACCCCGACGACGTCGAGGCCGAGAGCCGCCATGGCGACGGCATGCGTGGCGCCGAGATATCCGGTGCCGAGGACGCTGATCCGGGGGGACCTGGCCTCCGTCGTGGCGACGGTGGCGCCGCCGGTCTCGTGGCTCATTGGGGCTCCTTCACGGTGGTCGGGGTGGCGCCTGCGGACGGAGTTGGTGTGCCGGCCACCGTCGGCTCGGTGGACGGGTCCAGCGTTGCCGTGGCTGCGGCCGTTGCCGCGGGTGGTGCGGCGCCGGGTGCCGAGGCAGGCAGGAGCGGCGCAGCGGCGGGTTGCGGCGAGGGTCCCGGGGCCGGGCCCGGGGCGGCCGCCGTGGCGGGCACGAACCCGGCGGCCGGGTCGTGGATGCCGTCGACGAAGGCCTGGAGGGAGTCGGCGCGGGACACGATCCGCCAGTCGTTGGTCACGCGCTGGCCGCCGGAGATCGTCGTCACGGTCTCGTTGAACCAGGCGAAGCCCACGATGTCGGCGTTCTCGGGCCGCGCGAGCGCGTCGAAGAAGTCCCTGATCCAGGCGGGCTTCTTGCCGCCCACCTCGGACGCTCCCACCTCCGCCAGGAGGATCGGTTTGCTCGTGAACGACCGCAGCTGAGCCAGGGACGGACCGTAGGTGTAGTCGAACGTCGGTGTCTGGTCGGCGCTGTAGGGCGGCCGATAGTAGCCGGACAGGCCCACCCAGTCCACGTAGTCGTCGCCGGGATACAGGCTCCGCATGTACCAGGCGGAGTTCTTCGCCCAGGCCGGGAGCTTGTTGACGATGTTCGGCGCCCACACCCAGATGACGTACTGGTTGGCGCCCTCGGCCTGGAAGATGTCGTGCACGTGGCGCCACATCGCCACGTAGTCGCCCGGGCCGTTGCCGTTGAGGGAGTTGTAGTCCCAGTCGCGCTCGCTCCACGGGTACCACGTGCCGTTCATCTCGTGGTCGAGCCGGATCGCCACCGGCAGGCCGAGGGCGACGATGTCGCGGGCGTACTGGCGCAGGTAGTCGTCGTACTTCCCGGACAGGATCACCGGCAGCGAGTAGTCCGGGGCGACGGACTCGTTGTTGCCCGCCGTGATCGGTCGCGACTCCCAGGTGAGCAGGGGCAACGCCCCCTTCGCCCATGACCGAGTCACGGCGTCCGCGCGGAACGACCCGTCCCAGCCCTGGAAGTAGCCGGCGACGTTCGGGGTGACGCCCACCTTCGCCGTGACGTCGTCGTACTCGGCCCAGTTGAACGGCGACTGCGTCGTGTACAGACCGAACAGCCGGGTGGAGGGAGCGAGCAGCGCGGACCTGCTCGGCGCCGAAGGCTTCACGGGAGGTTGGGCCGCCGGGGGCTGCGAGGCGTTGGCCGCCTCGAGCGCGGCATGGGCCTGCGCGGCTGCGGCCTCCGCCGCCGCGGCACGGTCGTCTGCTCCCTCCGCCGTGCCCCGCGCGGCAGCCAGCGCCTTCTCCAGGGACGCCTTGACGGCGCCCCGCTCGGCTGCGGCAGCCCGGTCGGCCGCCGCCTTCTGCTGCGCGCGGGTCGCGGCCTCCTGCTGTTGCGCGAGCGCCTTCTGCTGCGCCTCTTCGGCGGCCGCCTCCTTCTCGGCCGCGCCTTTCTGCTCGCCGCGGGCAGCACCGGCGGCGCGCTCGGCGGCCGCCTTCTGCTGCGACGCCTGGAGCGCGGCGAGCTCCTGCTCACGTGCCGACAGCGAGTTGCGCAGCTGCTCGTTCTGCGCGGCGAGCTGCTTCTCGGCCTCGCTCTGCTGGGGGGCGACCTTCTCGGTCGGCGAGAGCCAGACGGTCCCCGTGGCCACCAGAAGGCCGACGGCCACGGCGACGGTCGCCAGTCGCGTCCGTCCCGACGAGTGGCGGAACCATGCGCGGATCGGTCGCTCAGACATAGGCGAGCGCCTCCAGTGCGAACAGCGTCAGGGCGATCGCGTACGGCACGACGACGAGCGGGTTGAGACGCCGGCGCACCACGGGACGCGGCGCGGCGTCCCCGTGGCGACGAACCGCCGTGCGCACCGTCGCACGCTCGGACCGCGCGACGTCGTCGAACGGCGCGGCGGCTGCGTGGGACCCGGGTGCGCCCGGGGATCGGACGGCGTCGGGAGCCGGACGCCGGTCGACGAGGTCGACCGGAGCGTCGAGCGGGGCTCCCTCGAGCTCGGCGACCAGGTCGGCCCCCGGGGGGACCGCGCCGCCCGGGTAGGCGCCGGCGCGGGTGCCCCAGCCCGCGACGTGCGCCATCCGCAGGAACCCGAGCAGCCGCACCGGCATGAGGAAGAACGTCGACGTGATGATGAAGACCGGCAGCCGGAAGAAGTCCGACGGTCGCTCGTGGAGGTGCCGGATCTGCCGGATCGACATCGACAGCACCGACGAGACCACCATCAGGCCGATCACCCATGCCCAGCCGCGCAGCCCGGTGTAGCTCTCCAGCGCAGCGGCGTAGAGGTTGGTCCCGGTGTGGCTCGCCTCGCGGTACAGCCAGCCCGCGATGGTCCCCACGAGCAGGAACGGCAGCAGGATGTCGGCGACGAAGAAGATCGCCAGCACCGGAGCGTGTCCCGCCATCCAGGGCAGCATCCGCAGGGTGTTGTACTGGCTGCCTCGGGCCCAGCGCAGCTGCTGCTTGAACAGCTTCTTCACCTTCAGCGGGGCGTCGGTGTAGACGAGGCTCGGGTACTGGTAGACGGTCCGGTACCCCGCCTTGAGCGTGAGGTTGGTCAGGGTCCGGTCGTCGGACACCTCGAGGAACACCCCGAGGAACCGCTCGGTCATGAACTTCTCCATGACCTGCATGAGGATGCGCCGGCGGAACGCGATGGTCCGCCCGGGCAGGCATCCCACCTGACCCAGCGCCGACTGCGCCGGCATCGAGTACAGAGCCCGGGTGTTCTCCAGCCAGTCGGCCCACCGCGTGATCCACGAGCGCTCCGGGTCGAGGATCCGCTGGCGCGTCGTCACGCCGCCCACCGACGGGTCGGCGAACGGCTTGACCAGCTCGGCCAGCGTGCCATCGGTCCACACCGTGTCGGAGTCGACCAGCACGGTGATCTCGCCCGTGGACATACGGCTGCCGAGACGCACGGCGTTCCGCTTGCCGGGGACCGGCGTGTAGGTGCGTCGCACCAGCGGGGTGAACTCGTCGCACACGGCCTCCAGCCCCGGGTTGGGCGCGCCGTTGATGACCACGATCACCTCGTCGGGCTGCTGCGCGACGATCCGGCCCAGCACGTCGCGGAACAGGTCCAGCGGCTCGTCGACCACCGGCACCACGACGCTCGTGGACACCTGGTAGGGCTCGGTCCAAGGCCGGTACCGGCGCGACAGCAGCACCTTGAGCAACCACAACGCCCAGACGAGCGCCGAGAAGACCGCGAAGAGGTAGATCTCGCTCTGGCCGCTGAGCATGTGCCTGAGCTGCAGGACGAAGATGAACATGTCGGGGGCCCCTCGGGCGGGCGGGCACGGGGCAGCGCGGGCTGCTGAGGCTCGCGGCGGCGATGTCGCACGGCAACGGTCTCGGCCGTGTCGAGAAGGCTCGGGCACCGCCTCGGTCGCGTCTGGCCGACGGGTTCGGGCGGGTGCTCCGGCGCTTGTCCGGCGGCTCTGGCGACCACCGGGTGCTTCCACCATGCCTCGCCTGGGCGGAGGAGGAAACCGCTGCAGGAAAACACTGCGTAAACGCTGTGGGAACCCCAAAGACCGGCTTGGGGGCTCCCGACGGGGTGTTCGGAGGGCGACGTCGCAGGTCAGGGGCCTGCCCAGTACACTCGGACAAGCGTCCTATTCCCGTAACCAGTGCGAGACAATCCGTGGACCGGCCGATGCCAGGGCCTGCGGGCAGTACCCGCAAAGAGGTCGAACGGGGTGGGTGCCCGATGGGAGACTGACCGGCATGGCCCGGCCGTACCGCGAGATCTTCGCGCGCCCCGGCGCCCGGGCGTTCTGCGCGGCCGGCGTCGTCGCGCGCCTGCCGATGTCGATGGTCGGGATCGCGATCATCCTCATCGTCAGCGGCCAGTACGGCTCGTACGCCCTGGCGGGCCGGGTGTCGGCGGCGCTCGTCGTCACGTCGGCCCTGACGGCACCCCAGATCGCCCGGCTGGTGGACCAGCACGGTCAGGCGCGCGTCATGCGGCCGGCCGTCGTCGTCGGCTCGGCGGGCCTGGCCACGCTGGCCGTCGCCGTCGCGACGCATGCGAACCCGGCCTGGCTCTACGCCGGCGCGGTCCTGGCCGGCTGCGGCGGAAACTTCGGAGCGTTGGTTCGAGCACGCTGGTCCTGCGTGCTGGCGGGCGAGCCGCGACTGGTGCACACCGCGTACTCCTTGGAGTCGGCGCTCGACGAGCTCGTCTTCGTCGTCGGGCCGGTGCTGGCGACCGCCCTCGCGACCAGCGGCCTGCCCCAGCTCGGGCTGCTCGTCCCGCTGGCGGCCGTGCTGACGGGCGGCGCGTGGTTCGTCGCGCAGCGGCACACGGAGCCGCCGGCCACGGCCCGCGTGCCCGGACGCCGCGGCGGCAGCGTGCTGCGCATGCGCGGCGTGGCCCTGCTGCTCGTGCTGTTCGTGGGGATGGGCGCCATCTTCAGCGCCACGGACGTCTCCACGGTGGCGTTCGCCACCGAGCAGGGGCACAAGGGCGCCGCGGGCCTGGTGCTGGCGGCGTTCGCGCTCGGGTCGATGACGGCCGGGCTGCTCTACGGGGCGCGCCACTGGCGCACGTCACAGGCGCGGCGGTTCGCCACCGGCATCGTGGTGCTCGCGCTCGGTGTGTGCCTGTTCCTCCTGGTGGGGAACCTCGTGTCGCTCGCCGCGACGATGTTCGTCGTCGGGTTCGCCATCTCGCCGTCGATCATCGCCGGGAACGGCCTCATGGCCCAGCTCGTCCCCGCCGGCCGGCTGACCGAGGGGCTGACGTGGATCGCCACGGCGATCAACGTCGGGGTCTCGCTCGGCGCCGCGGCGGCGGGCAGCCGCGTTGACGCGGCGGGCTCGCACGGCGGCTACCTGCTCATCGTGGGTGTCGCGGCGGTCGTGGTGGTGCTCACGCTGCTCGCCTACCCGGGCATGCGCCGCGCCGGCCGCCCGGCCGCTCACGACGAGGAGCCCGCGCCCGTCGCCGCCGCCTCGAGCTAGCTAGGGCTGCGGGTCCAGCGCGTCGTAGTGCCAGAACCCGCGTTGCGTGCGCACGACGAGCCACAGCAGCACCACGCACAGCGCGCCGCCGAACGCCGCGGCCCACGCCTCTCCGACACGCGACGACAACGTGCCGATCCAGAGGTCGCCCAACCGGGGCCCGCCGACCACCACGACGGTGAACACACCCTGCAGCCTGCCGCGCATCTCGTCCGGCGCCGCGGTCTGCAGGATCGTCTGGCGGAACACGGCGCTGATGGAGTCCGAGGCCCCCGCCACGGCGAGCACGACGAGCGCGACGGCCAGTGCGGGCCACAGCACGTGCCCCGGCTGCGTCCGTCCGGCGGTGACGAGCACGAGGCCGAAGACGAGGACCGCGAGCCCCCAGCCGGTGATCGCCCAGACGATCACCTGCCCCTGCCATCGCGCGCGCGTCAGGCCACCGGAGAACAGCGAGGCGAGGATCCCGCCCACCGCGATCGCCGCCGTCAGCGCACCGGTGGTGGTTGCGCCACCACCGAGGAACATCACGCCTACCGCCGGGAAGATCACGCGGGGCATCGCCGTGATCATCGCGATGAGGTCGGCGACGAACGTGGTCCGCACGTTCGGCCTGGTGCCGAGGTAGCGCAGCCCGTCCAGCACGGAGCGCAGCCCGGCCGTCGAGGTGATCGACTCCTCCGGCGGGATCGCCGGCAGCCGCCACAGAGCGAGCAGCGCGAAGGTGAACAGGGCCGCGTCCAGGCCGTACGCCAGCGAGTAGCCCACCGTCGCGACGAGCACCGCACCGAGCAGCGGGCCGCCGGTCAGCGCGACGTTGAAGGCGAGCGTCTGCAGCGCATTGGCCGCGGGCATCAGCTGCGGGGTGAGCAGCCGGGGGTAGATCGCCGAGCGCGCCGGGGAGTTGACCGCGCCCGCGCCGGACTGGACCGCGACCAGCAGGAACAGCACCCACACGTTGCGGTTGCCCGCGAGGGCCTGCGACAGCAGCCCGAGCGTGGCGCACCAGCTGACGACGGACGAGACGAGCGCCACCTTGCGCCGGTCGTAGTGGTCGACGATCGACCCGCCGTACAGCCCGAAGAAGACGAGCGGCACCAGCGCGAAGATCCCGAGCACGCCCACGGAGAACGTCGACCTCGTGATCCCGTACACCTGCAGGCCCACCGCCACGACGGTCAGCTGGCCGCCGATGTTCGCCACGGCCAGCCCCGACCACAGCCGCCGGAACGGCGGGCTGACACGCAGCGGAGTGGTGTCGATGAGCAGGGACGGCACGCCCGGGAGCCTACGTTCCGTCGCCTGCGGACCGCGGCGGCGTCCACGCTGGCAGGCTGGCGCCGTGGACGTGGACCTTGGCGTTGGCGCGGGCGTGGAGCATCTCGTGGTGATGGGCGTGTCCGGCAGCGGGAAGTCGACGCTGGGTGCGCAGCTGGCGACCCGTCTGGGCCGGCCGTACCTCGAGGGGGACGCGTTCCACTCCGCGGCGAACGTCGCGACGATGTCCGCCGGGCACCCGCTGACCGACGCCGACCGATGGCCCTGGCTGGACGCGATCGTGGCGGCGATGCGCGAGCACGCCGTCGCCGGCCGATCCACGGTGGTCGCGTGCTCGGCGTTGCGCCGCGCCTACCGTGACAGGCTGCGCACCGCGCCGGGCCGCGTCCGTTTCCTCTGTCTCGACGTCCCCGCCGACGAGCTGGCGCGCCGCATGGCGCAGCGTTCCGGCCACTTCATGCCTCCCCGGCTCCTCGCCTCCCAGCTGGCGACCCTCGAGCCGCTGGCAGACGACGAGGACGGCCTCACCGTCACGGCCCAGGGAACAGGCGACGTCGGCGCGACGGTCGACGACGTGCTGCGCCGGCTCGGTGCCACCAGGCCATGACGCGTGATCAGCGCGTGACGCGGACGTCGGCTCCGAGCACGTGGTCGATCAGCCCGTACTCCCGGGCCTCCTCCGCGGTGAACCAGTGGTCACGGTCGGCGTCCGCGACGATCCGTTCGACGCTCTGGCCCGTCTGCTCGGCCGTCAGCCGGGCGACCAGCTCCTTCGTCAGGCGCAGCTGCTCGGCCTGGATGCGCACGTCCGTGGTCGAACCGCCGAGCCCGCCCAACGGCTGGTGCATGACGATCTTCGCGTGAGGCAGCGCGAAGCGTTTGCCCGGGGTTCCCGCCGTGAGGATCACCTGCGCCATCGAGGCGGCGAACCCCATGGCGACGGTCTGCACGTCGCATGGCAGGAGCCGCATGGTGTCGTAGATCGCGAACCCCGCGGACACCGAGCCGCCCGGTGAGTTGATGTAAAGCCGGATGTCCGCGCGAGGGTCCTGCGCGGCCAGGAGCAGCAGGCGCCCGCACAGCTCGTTGGCGTCGTCGTCCCGCACCTCGCGCCCCAGCACCAGGATCCGGTGCCGGAGCAGCTCTCGGGCCAGGTCGCGGTCCGCGGTCGCGGTGTCGTCGGGCATGGGCGCCTCCTCGGTTCGTCGCGTGCATCGCCGAGTCTTCGCCGTGGGACGGGCGGGTTGGCCGCGTTCCGCCGGGGGCAGATCGGCCCTGCGCAGAACCGCCGATCTGCTGAGGGCTGAACGAGACGCCACGCCACACCCGGCACCGGCGGCCGGCGGCTCGCTAGCGTGGGGGAACGGGCAGGCATGGCGCACGCAACACACGCGCCCGACGACGGACGAAGGACGGGGACGATGCCGCGGATGCTGCTGCGCACGGCGCTGGGCGCCTCGCTACGACGCCTTCGGGACGCCCGCGGGCTGCGACTGGTCGACGTCGCGGAGCGCGCCCGGCTGTCGGTGGCGTACGTGTCGGAGGTCGAGCGTGGTCGCAAGGAGGCCTCCTCCGAGGTGGTCGCGGCCCTGTGCGACGCCCTCGACGTCCCGCTGACCGCGGTGCTGCGCGAGACCGGCGACCGGCTGGCCCGTGCCGCCACGCCACTGCCCTCGAGCGCGCCGCGGACGGGCGCGCCGCAGGTGGTCGACCTGACGTCGAGGATCGGCGCCCCCGTGCCGCAGGACACGGCCGTCGGCCGTCACGAGAGCCTGCTCCGCGCGGCGTGAGCCCCACGACGTCGCCGCCCCGTCCACGGGCGCGGCCGTTCGCCGCGCGGCGCGGTGCTGCGAGCGCCGATGTTCGGCGGACCGAATCCACGCATCCCACGTGACCTGCGCAAACGTCGTCTGTCACGATGGTCGGCGATGTCGAGCATCCCGCCCCCCGCCGCCCAACCGGCGCCCACGCCCGTCCAGGTCCGCCGCTGGCGCCGCTACCTGGCCGACGAGCGCGCCGAGGCCGCCGTCTATCGCGACCTGGCCTCGCGCCGCACCGGAGAGGAGCGCGAGATCCTCCTCGCGCTCGCGGACGCCGAGGGGCGCCACGCGGCGCACTGGCTCGAGCTGCTGGGCGACCACGCCGGCAAACCCCTCAGGGGCGACTGGCACAGCCGTGTGCTCGGCTGGCTCGCGCGCCGGTTCGGGTCGGTGTTCACGCTCGCGCTCGCGCAACGAGCGGAGTCCCGTTCGTCGTACGCCGAGGACCACGACGCGACACCCCAGATGGCGGCCGACGAGCGGATCCACGAGGAGGTGGTCCGCGGCCTGGCGCTGCGGGGGCGCAACCGGATCTCAGGCACGTTCCGCGCCGCGGTGTTCGGAGCAAACGACGGCCTGGTGAGCAACCTCGCGCTCATCCTCGGCATCGGCGCCAGCGGGGTGGCGCGGTCCACGGTGCTGCTGTCGGGGCTGGCGGGACTCCTCGCCGGCGCGCTGTCGATGGGTGCGGGCGAGTACGTCTCGGTCCGCTCGCAACGCGAGCTGCTCGAGGCCGGCCACCCCAGCCGTGAGGCGAGCGAGGCGCTCCCGGACCTCGACGTCGACGCGAACGAGCTGGCGCTCGTCTACCGGGCCCGCGGCATGGACGCCTCAGCGGCGAAGCAACGTGCGGACACGGTGCTCGGATCGCTCGAGCGGTACGCGGCCACCCACGCCGTGTCCGCATCGCTGCTGCGCTCGTCGACGCCGCTGCCGGGCGAGGCCCAGGCCGCCCCCACGCGGCCGGCGGTCGACGAGCACGAGGCGATCGGCACCGGCTGGCGGGCGGCGTTCGCCAGCTTCTGCTTCTTCGCGTCGGGTGCGGTGATCCCCGTGCTGCCCTACCTTCTGGGCGCCGGGGGTTGGGTCGCCGTGGCGTGGGCCACCGGGCTCGTCGGGCTCGCGCTGCTGGGCACCGGCGCCGTGGTGGGCGTGCTGTCCGGGGCGTCGCCGCTCAGGCGCGCCCTGCGGCAGCTGGCGATCGGCTGGGGTGCCGCCGCCGTGACGTACGGGCTCGGTCTCACCTTCGAGACCTCCGTGTGACATCGGGGCGGCCCGCCGCGCCATCCCGAAGCGGCGGGCGGACTCAGCGTCCGGGGGCGACCTGCGCAACGAGCGCCGCGCCCCAGGCGCGGGCGGCGTCGAGCTCGCCGGCGAGCAGCACGGGCGTGGTGCCCCGTACGTAGAAGTCCTTGGTGGGGACCACGAGCCTGCCGCCGAGCTTGCGCAGCCGCTGCCCGATCGCGCGGGCCGCCGAGCCCGACAGCGGGCTGTCGAGCTTGGTGCCGAACGCGGCCACCGGCAGCCCCGCCGGCAGGGTGAGCGTCTCCAGCCACTCGCGCACGCCTGTCCGGGAGATCGGCGTCCCGTACCTCGCGGCGTCGCGGCGGGTATTCGGCCGGGTCATGGAGAACGCATGCGTCGGGCCGCCGACCACCAGCAGGGTGACTGCGCCGGGCAGCGCGCCACCGGACTCGCCCTCGACCAGCTCGCTCACTTCGACGGTGCGAACCGCGCCGCCCGACTCGCAGCCGAGCGCCACCGACTGGGCGACATCCCGGGTGCGGCCGTACATCGTCTCGTAGACGATCAGCGTGGTCATGGGGTCAGGGTGCCTGACCAGCACGTGCGTGCCAAGAGACCGGGTCCGATCGCGGCTAGGCCCATGCCTCGGGACCGGCCGTCACCGGTGACCCGGTGCGCGCCGACTCCTCGATCGCCAGGCCGAGCAGGTGATCCTGCAGGCCGTCGGCGAGCGGGTACGGCTCCGGCCCCTGGTCCCGCAACCAGGCGGCGCAGCGCTCGAGAAGAGTGGCGACCGCGACGTCGTCGTCGGCCAGCCGGGCCCCCTCGAACGGGTTGCGCCACAGCACACGCCCGTCGAGCGAGATGTGCTGCGTGTCCCACCCGTCCAGCTGCTGCTCGATGCCGGTCTGCCGGCGCTCGATGGAGGACGTCACCACCGTCTGCGCGTCCACCCATCGCGTCACGGCGTTGTCGACGATCTCGCCCTGCGAGCCGCGCACGACGATCCGGTTGGTGCGCAGCGGGTTGTGCCACTGGTTCTCGGTGAAGTCGTAGAGCGCGCTCTTGCCGTCGCCGAAGTCGAGCGTCGCCAGGATCGTCGACCGCAGGGCCGACTCGGTGCGGCCGTTCCAGCCGTCGCGCGTCATCGGGTCCACGAGCGGCGCCACGAACTGCGAGGAGCGCACCTCGACCGCCCCGCACCCCGCGCCGAGCAGCCGGCGAATCAGCCCGACCGCGTGGTACAGGTGGGTCGACGAAATCTGTACGCTCGTCGGCATCCCGATCACTCCGGCCTCGACCACGGCGATCCGCGCCTGGTGCGCGGGCATGGACGGGCTGTGCTCGGCCACCTGGACCAGACCCGACGAACCGACCGCCTGCCACAGCGCGCGCAGCCCCGGGGCGTCCGGCGCCGGGGGCGTCTCGGCGAGCACCGGCAGGCCGAGGCCCACCAGCTCGGTGATGGCCTCCGGCGTCACCGACCACGGCGTCGCAACGACGACGATCTCCGGCGACAGCGCGGGCAGGTCGGCGATCGCCCGGACCGTCGGCACACCCCACTGCCGCTCCACCCACGCCCCGCGCTCGGGGTCGCGCGACACCACGGCGACGCACTCGAACCGGTCCGGGAGCAGCCGGGCCATCCGCACGAAGAACTCGGCGCGCCACCCGGACCCGACGGCGGCGAATCGGAACGGGAACAGTGACGGGGACGGGGCCATCGAACCTCCTGCGCACGGCCGGCCCTTCCTCGGGCCGACGCCGACGGCAGGCTAGCCCCTGGCGACCAGCGAGAACTCCAGTGGCAGCCGTGCCCGCTTGTCAGGCAGCACCCAGGCATCGCCCCGGCGCACCAGCGCCGGGTGCGCCCGCCACTCGACGGTGTCGTACTCGTCGAACGCCACCAGGGTCAGCCCGGCCCGCAGCAGCGCCCCGATCACGCAGCGACCAAACGTCGAGGTTCGCCAGCCATGTCAGCACTCCGGGAACGGTCGCGGGCACGTCGTCGGGCTCCGGATGCTGCGTGGGCACGGCGTCGAGGTTAGCCACGCGCCTGGGTCGACGTCGTCGCGCTGTGCCCGGTGCGCGGACCTCGGCTCTTGGCGGGCGCACAGGTTCGTCGCGTACCGTCAGCGGGTCGGCCCCCGCGCCGACTCCCCGTCATGAACCTCCGGAGGACAGCGTGCGCCGTTCGACGACCCTGCGCGGCGGCATCGCCGCCGGCGTGATCCTGGTGATCGGACTGAGCGGCCTGGCCGCGTGCTCGGGTGGCGGCAACACGCCGCCGGTGCCCTCCGGCAGCGCCTCGTCCACGGCGGGGTCGACCGCCGCGCCGACCGCCGACACCGCCGCCGACCAGGCCGCGCTCGCCTCGATCACCATCACCGGCGCGGCAGGGGCGAAGCCGACCATCGCGCTGCCGTCGAAGCCCTTCGCGGTCACCTCGCAGGTGGCGCGGCTCGTGGACCAGGGCAGCGGGGACGCCGTCGCCGCAGGGAACCTCGTCACGCTCGACGTCCTGGAGGTCTCCGGGGCCGACGGCTCCGAGCGCGGCAACACCTGGGACGGCGGGCAGCCCATCGTCACCACGGTCGATGCGAGCTCGTTCTTCGACCAGCTGTACCAGCAGCTCGTCACCGCGCACGTCGGGACGCGCATCCTGCTCGCCGCACCCACCACGGACGACTCCGGCGCCGCCCTCACCGTGGTCGACCTCCTCGAGGTCGCCAGCACCAAGGCCATCCCGGCTCGCGCCGAAGGCACCGCGGTGGCGCCTACCGCTGGCCTGCCGACCGTCACGCTCGACGCCACGGGCAAGCCGTCCCTGACCGCCGCCACCGGCACCGCGCCGACCAGCCTCGTGGTGCAGCCCCTCATCAAGGGCGCGGGCCCGGCCGTGACCGCCGGCCAGACGGTCGTCGTCAAGTACACCGGCTGGCTCTGGGACGGGACGCAGTTCGACTCGTCGTGGGACTCCGGATCCACGTTCCCGGTGCAGAACATCGGCCAGGCGCAGGTGATCGACGGCTGGAACCAGGGCCTTGTCGGGGTGACCGTCGGTTCGCAGGTGCTGCTGGTCGTGCCGCCGAGCCTCGGCTACAAGGACACCGCCCAGGGCTCGATCCCGGCGAACTCGACGCTCGTCTTCGTCATCGACGTCCTGGCCGCCCAGTGACCGCCGGCTGATCAGCACGGACGTCTCACGAACGGATCACTGACGGATCGCTGACGGCCCACCGGCCACTGACTGCCGTCGCGCCGGCGGCGCGCTCGCCCTACCGGTGCGCGCGCCGCCGGCGCGAGGGACCGTTGTCCTGTCGTCGTGGGCCCGCTGTGGCTAGCCTGGCCAGACGGAACTCTCCCTAGGAGACGACATGGACCAGGCAACGAAGCCCAGAGTCCGCACCGTGGCGCTGCTCGGCGCCAGCGGTGCCGGCAAGACCACGCTCGCCGAGGCGCTGCTGCACCGGGCCGGCGTGCTGACCCGGCCCGGGAAGGTCGAGGACGGCACCACCGTCACCGACCACGAGCCCGAGGAGATCGCGCGCGGGATGTCGCTGTCGCTCGCCCTCGCGACGCTCCCCTGGGCGTGCGCGGACGGCCAGTCGCAGACCCTGACCCTCGTCGACACCCCCGGCCACCCGGACTTCGCCGGGCAGGTCGACACGGCGCTCGCGGTCGCCGACGTCGCGCTGG
>DASWOL010000191.1:0-6138 GCA_036398695.1 Cellulomonas sp.
GGCCCTCCCCGCTCGCGGTGGCGGTGGAGCAGACGGGCGAGTGGCTGAAGAAGGCGGAGAGCGCCACCGGCGCGTCGATGTCCGCCGCGTACGCTTCGTTGACACGACCCCGGCCGAAGGACGACCCGATGACCGCCAACCCCGAGGCGCCGAGCGCCGCGCCCCGCACGGTGCCACCCACGGCGCCCGCGACGACAGGCGGCGCTCCGACGGTCCGGCCCGCGAGCGGCCGCACGCCGGTGGTCGGGCCAGGGCCGCGCCGGGTGCGCCTGGCGGTGTCCCGCCTCGACCCGTGGTCCGTGATGAAGCTGGCGTTCCTGCTCTCGTTCGCGGCGGGGATCGTGCTCGTCGTGGCGGTGTCGGTGCTGTGGCTGACGCTCGACGGGCTGCACGTGTTCACGTCGATCAACAACCTGGTGCAGCAGATCGTCGGCGCCGAGAGCAAGATCAACATCCTCGACTACGTCCAGTTCAGCAAGGTGCTGTCCGTCTCGACGCTCGTCGCCGTGATCGACGTGTTCCTGCTGACGGCCCTGGCGACGATCGGCGCGTTCCTCTACAACGTGGTGGCGGCCCTGGTGGGCGGCGTGCACGTGACGATGACCGACGATTGACCGGTTTGAGGCGGGCGAACACGCTGCGGTAGTCTCGTCCGGCGCTGCTGGCGCATCCCGGGCCTATAGCTCAGACGGTTAGAGCGCTTCCCTGATAAGGAAGAGGTCACAGGTTCAAGTCCTGTTAGGCCCACCCTCGAGGAGGACCCCGTGAAGAAGTTGCTGGTGCTGGCCGCGCTTGCCGCGGCCGGCTACGTCCTCTACACCAAGTACCTGCAGGACCGCGACGAGCGGGACCTGTGGGCCGAGGTCACCGACACGCTCGACTGACCTCCTCGGCCGCCGGCACGCCGGCGCGTCCGGGGCCGTGGCGCAAGTGGTAGCGCACCTGCTTTGCAAGCAGGGGGTTGCGGGTTCGAGTCCCGTCGGCTCCACCCAGAACCAGCCACCGATCGCCCCGCCGGCCCCGGCCCGGACCCGTCAGGTCGCGGGCGCCGTGCTCTCGCCGGCGATGGCGACGATGAGGTCGTCCTCCGTCAAGCGGTCTCCACCGAGGACGTCGGTGACACGACCCTCCCGCAGCACGACGATGCGGTCGGAGCCGTCGATCAGCTCCTCCGTCTCCGAGGAGATCAGCAGGACCGCCAGCCCCTCGACGGCCAGGGCGTCGATGGCCACCCGCACCTCGATCTTGGCGCCGACGTCGATGCCGCGCGTCGGCTCGTCGAGGATGAGCACCTTCGGGTTGAGGCACAGGAGCCGGGCGAGCAGCACCTTCTGCTGGTTCCCGCCCGAAAGGGTGCCCACCTTCTGGTCCGGACCCGAGGCCTGGATGTTGAGCTGCTTCATGAAGCCGTCGACGATCGCGTCGATGCGGCCGTTCGAGATGAGGCCGGCACGGGACAGTCGAGGCAGCGCGCTCAGAATGATGTTGTCGCGGATGGACAGGTTGGGCAGGATGCCGGCCACCGCCCGGTTCTCCGGCAGGAGCGCGACCCCCGCCGCGATCGACGCGCCCGGCGAACCGGTCCTGATGGCCTGGCCGTCGATGGTCACCGTCCCGGAGTCGAGCCGTTGGGCCCCGAGCACGGCCAGCCCGGTCTCGCTGTGGCCCGCGCCCAGCAGCCCGCCCAGGCCGACGATCTCGCCGGGACGCACCGTGAACGACACGTCGTCGAGCACACCGCGACGGGTGAGGCCCTCGGCGGAGAGCACGGGTTTGGCCACGACGTCGTCCTCGAGCCGCTGATCGGCGCCGTCACCGTGGCGTCGCGACTGCGGTTGCACCTCGCGACCGAGCATCGCGGCGACGAGCCGCAGCCGCGGCATCTCCTCGAGAGGTCCGGCGTGCACCCGGACGCCGTCGCGCAGCACGGTCACGGTGTCGCAGATGCGGTAGAGCTCGTCGAGCCGGTGGCTGACGTACAGGATGGCGATGCCGTCGCGACGCAACCTGTCGATGGCGTTGAACAGCGTCTCGACCTCACGCGCCTCGAGCGACGACGTCGGCTCGTCCATGATGACCACGTCGGCCTTGGTGGCGACCGCCCGCGCGATCGCCACCATCTGCTGCATGCCCAGGCCGAGGGAGGACGCGGGCCTCTCGACATCGACGTCCACGTCGTACTCCGCGAGGACTGCCCGCGCGGCGCGGTGCATCTCTTTGAAGTCGACCAGCCCCAGCCGGGTGCGCGGTTCGCGTCCGAGCCACATGTTCCGCGCGGTGCTCAGCGTCGGCACCAGGTTGACCTCTTGGTAGATGGTGCTGATTCCCGCCGCCCGCGCGGCCCGTGGGGTGCTGAACGCCACGGGTCGCCCGCGGAGGAGCACCCGGCCGGCGTCCTGCTGGTAGACGCCGGTGAGCACCTTGATCAACGTCGACTTGCCCGCCCCGTTCTCCCCGACGAGCGCATGCACCTCACCGCGCCGCAACGTCAGGTCGACGTCGCGCAGCGCGCGGACGCCGGGGAACGACTTGCTGATCGCGCGCACCTCGAGCACGGGGGCGTCGGCTGCACCAGGAGAGGCGGCCACGGCCCACTCCTTCCCGTCGTCGGGTGTGCTGGCGCATGACACTAGGCGACCGGCGGGTGGTGACACCAGATCACGCGGCCGCGGCGTGACGGGCGGCCTGGATCAGGGCTCGTCGTCCGCAGCGGGACCCGGACGCGCGATGTGCACCTGGACGCCGAGCTCGCTGAGCCGGGCGAGCGTCGCCGGGTCGGCCGACGCGTCCGTGACCGCGTGGGCGATCCGGTCCGTCGGGACGGTCTGGAAGGGTGAGTCGAGGCCGACGGCGGCGTGGTCCACCAGCACGACGACCTCGGTGGCAGCGCCGGCGATGGCCCGGTCGACGCCGACCTCGGCGCCGTCGGCGCGGGACAGCCCCCACTCCGCCGTCAGCCCGTCGCCGGCGAGGAACGCGTAGTGGACCTTCATCTCGGCGAAGGACTGCTCCGCGCCGCTGCCGACGAGTCCGTAGGTGGCTCCGCGCAAGGAGCCGCCGGTCATGACGACCGACACCCCGCTGGCGTGACCCAGGACCTCGCCCACCAGGAGCGAGTTGGTGACCACGGTCAGTCCCGGGACCTCGGCGAGCCGGGAGGCGAGCAGGTGCGTCAGCGGCCCGGCGCCGACGGCGACGACCTGGCCGCTGTTCACGAGCGCGGCAGCCGCGTCCGCGACAGCGGCGTGCTCCGGTGTCAGCCCGATGGGTTCGTCGCCGTGGGCGTCGGGGGCGCCCGCGGGAGCCGCCGCGCCGCCGCGCCGCCGTACGACGAGACCGCGCTCCTCGAGTGCGCGCAGGTCGCGGCGCACGGTGACCTCGGACGCCTCGGTGAGAGACGCCAGCTCACGCAGATCAGCCGTGCCGTGGGCGCGCACGTGCTCGAGGATCCGGCGACGTCGCTCGGTGGCGAACACGCGCCTACGGTACTGGAGGGTCGCCGGCCGGGCGGATGCCGCTCGCGCTCAGCCGGCGAACGCCGGCTCGCCCGGCGGCGCGACGTGCACGTGGACACCGCGCGAGGCGAGCGACTCGAGGAAGGCGGAGTCGGTGGAGCTGTCCGTGACCAGGTGGCCGATGCGGCCGACGGGGGCCACGGGGTAGATGCTCTCCACGCCGAGCTTGCTGTGGTCGGCGAGTACGACGACGTCCTGGGCGCTGTCGACGATCGCTCGCTCGACTCCGGACAGGGCCAGGTGCGTGCTGGACAGTCCGCGCTCGGTGGTCAGGCCTGCCCCCGAGACGAAAGCACGGCCGACGCGCTGGCTGCCCATCCACCGCTCGGCTGCGCTTCCGACCAGCGCGAACGTCGAGTTGTCGAGTGTCCCGCGCGTCATGACCAGCTCGACGTTCGGCGTGCGGGCCAGCGCCCGCGCGACCAGCATCGAGTTGGTCAGGACCGTCAGCGGTGACAGTGGCGCCAGGTGCCGGGCGAACTCGTAGACGGTGGTGCCGGCGCCCAGCATGATCGCCGGAGCGTCCCCGACCAACGTCGACCCGAGCGCCGCGATGTCGGACTTCGCGGTGGTCGTCGGGTCTGGTGGCGAGCTCGGCCACGGTTCGAAGATCAGGTCGTCGGGCAGCTGCGCGCCGCCGTAGCGCCGCTGGACCAGGCCTTGTCGCTCGAGCGTCACGAGGTCCCGTCGGACGGTCACCTCGGACGCCTGGACCGCCTGCGCCAGGTCGCGCAGCGAGACCACCCCGTTCGCCCGGACGAACTCGCAGATCAGCCGGCGACGTTCGGCCCCGAACATCGCGGGCCGGGTGCGCGCGGCGGCCGCCTCGAGCACCACGTTCGTGTCGTCCTCCGGGACCAGGGCGCCGCCGTAGCTGCGGTCCAGCAGGCCACGGCTCTCGAGCGTGGCGACGTCGCGGCGCACGGTGACCTCGGAGGCCTGGACGGCCTGGGCGAGATCGCGGATCGAGACGGCCCCCTGGGCACGGACGAGCTCGAGGATCAGCGCACGGCGCTCGGCACCGAACATGGCGCTCCGAAACCTCCCCGCCCGTGCCGAGGACGCTGGTGGACGGCCCCCAGGGTCACCGCAAGGGTAGCTCTCGCCCGGGCGCGCGAACCCCTCAGGTGACCGATCCTGGCCGGATGAGGATCCCACGATGTCACAGTTGTGTCACATTCAGCCCGAAAGCGTTGACGGTTTGATCTGAACTTTGTCAATCTCGATCACGGCAGTTCGCGAGTGTCGTCGCAAGGGTGCGACCCCGAGAACGCCGGGACCGGTGGACGTCGAAGGGAGCCGCCGGTCCGGCCCATCGTGCCGGTGTTCGTTCCACCTCATCCAAGGAGCTGCACACCCATGTCCATCACGTCATCGCGGCGGGCGCAGATCACGGCCCTCGCCCTCGCCGTCGGCCTCGCCGCAGCGGGCTGCTCCTCGAGCAGCTCCGGCACCACCAGCACCGCAGGCGCGCCGAGCGTGGCCGCCAACCCCACCGTCGCAGCCGAGCAGACCGCGTCGGGCTCCGGGTGCACCGCCACCGCCCTCGGATACCCGAAGATCGACCTCAAGGGCGCCAAGGTGGGCTTCTCGCAGTCGGAGCCGGAGACCGCCGCGTTCCGCATCGCCGAGACGAAGTCGATGGTCGACGAGGCCGCCAAGCAGGGGGCGACCCTGATCCACACCGACGCCAACAGCGAGATCGCCAAGCAGGTCACCGACATCGAGGGAATGATCAACCAGGGAGTGCAGCTGCTGATCGTCGCGCCGCTGAACTCCGACGGCCTGCAGCCTGCCTTCGACGCCGCGAAGGCGAAGAAGATCCCGGTGGTCACGGTCGACCGGCTGGTGAACTCGGCCGCCTGCACCGACTACCTGACGTTCATCGGCTCCGACTTCGTCTCGCAGGGCAAGCGTGCCGCGGACGCCCTCATCAAGGAGACCGGGGGCACCGGCAAGGTCGCGATCCTGCTCGGCTCGTCGGGCAACGGTGTCACCACCGACCGCACCAGCGGCTTCGTCGACGAGCTGAAGACCGCATCCGGCCTCCAGATCGTCGCGCAGCAGACCGCCAACTTCGCGCGGACCGACGGCCAGACGGTCATGGCGTCGCTGCTCCAGGCGCACCCGGACATCACGGCCGTGTACGCCGAGAACGACGAGATGGGCATCGGTGCCGAGACGGCCATCGCCGCCGCAGGCAAGGCGCCGGGCAAGGACATCAAGATCTTCTCGGTCGACGGCACGCACGACGCCGTCCAGCTCCTGGTCGACGGCAAGTACAACGGCGTCATCGAGTCGAACCCGCGGTTCGGCCCCCTGGCGTTCAAGGCGCTCGCCGACTTCGAGAGCGACACCGCGGTGCCGGCCAAGATCATCATCTCGGACAACGAGTACACACCGGCGAACGCCGCCTCCAGCCTGGCCAACGCCTTCTAGCAGTCCCGAGCGGCGCCGTCACCGCCACGCCGGCGGTGACGGCGCCGCGACACCCCACCAGGACGAGTCGAGGAGTGCACTGGAATGTCGGAGCTCACCGATCCCGGGCCGGCGCGGACCGCGAGGGTGAGGTGCACGCGCTCGTCGGCGAGAACGGCGCGGGCAAGTCCACCCTGATCAAGAT
>DASWOL010000192.1:0-4002 GCA_036398695.1 Cellulomonas sp.
CCCGGGCCAGCCGCTCCGGACCGCGCGGGTGCAGCTCCGCGTCGTCGTCCAGCCAGACCACCGACTCCGGCGACCGGCGCAGCGCGTCCGCGACGTAACGCGAGGTGGACAGCGCGGTCGCGAGCCGTTGGGCCGCGGTGCCGGAGTCGCGCAACAGCTTGAGGTACCAGTGCGTGCCGCCCAGGTCGTCGGACAGCCGCCGGAACGCGAGCAGCCCGCCGTCCGGGTCCGGGCCGTCCGCGAACCAGCCGAGCATCACCGGCAGCAGCTGGCGCTGGATCGCCGCCCGCCGCGACAACCCCTCGGTGAGTGCCGTGATGTGCCGCAGCGCTCCGGCGGGGTCGCGGTAGCCGATCGCCGCGAGCCGCTCCCGGGCCGCCTCCGGAGCCAGCGACACGTCAGCCTCGGACAGCCGCGCGGTGGCGGGCAGCAGCGGGCGGTAGAACAGCTCCTCGTGCAGCCGGCGCACGTCCCGGCGCACGGACCGCCAGCGTTCGACGAGACCGTCGGCCCCCTCGGCGCGCATCCCCACCGAGCGGGCGAGCCGGCGCAGGTCCGGCTCGGCGGTGGGCATCAGGTGGCTGCGCTGCATCCGCCACATCTGGACCCGGTGCTCCAGCACGCGCAGGAACCGGTAGCACACCGACAGCTGCCCGGCGTGGTCGCGGCCGACGTACCCGGCGGTGGCCAGCTCGGACAGCGCGGTGAGCGTCGAGCCGGAGTGGATCGACTCGTCGGCCCGCCCGTGCACCAGCTGGAGGAGCTGGACGGTGAACTCGACGTCGCGCAGCCCGCCGACACCCAGCTTGATCTGCCGGTCGGCCTCGTCGAGCGGCACGTGCCGCTCCACGCGCCGGCGCATCGCCTGGGCGTCCTCGACGAAGTTCTCCCGACCCACGGCCGCCCACACGAACGGCTGAGTCATCTCGACGTAGGCGCGGCCCAGCTCGGCGTCGCCGGCCAGCGGGCGCGCCTTGAGCAGCGCCTGGAACTCCCACGTGCGAGCCCAGCGCTCGTAGTACGCGCGGTGGCTGTCCAGCGTGCGCACCAGCGGCCCGTCCTTGCCCTCCGGACGCAAGGCCGCGTCAACGGGCCAGAGCGCCGGCTCGGTGGACGCGGTGGAGCACGCCCGGGCCAGACCTGCGGCCAGAAGCGCGCCCACGGCCAGCGCATCCGCCTCGGTTGTACCGTCGGCGGGCTCCACTACGTACACCACGTCGACGTCGGAGACGTAGTTCAGTTCGCGCCCCCCACCCTTGCCCATGCCGATCACGGCCAGCCGGGCGCCCGTGCCGCCGTCAGGCTGGTCGGCTCGCGCCAGCGCCAGGCCCGCCTCCAAGGCCGCGCCGGCGAGGTCCGCCAGGGCGGCGGCGACCCCCGGCAGGCGGCTGAGGGGGTCGGGGGCGACCAGGTCGGTGGCGGCGATCCGCAAAAGCCGCGTGCGGTAGGCGCGGCGCATCGCGTCCACACCCGCGAGGCCGGACAGCGTGGCCACCGGAACCGCGGCCTCCGCGTCGGCTCCGACCGCGGCCAGCAGCTCGGCGCGCACCTCGCGCGGATCGACACCGGTGCCCGGCGTCTCGTCCAGCAGCACGCGCAGGTTGTCCGGGTGGGCCACGAGCGTCTGCCCCAGGGCGATCGACGCCCCGGCCACCTTCAGCAGCCTGTCGCGAGCCGCGCCCGGCCCGTGCAGCGCGCCCGCCAGGAGTCCGGTGAGCTCGTCGTCCGCCCGCACCGCGGCGGCCAGCTTCGTCAGGGTGAGCAGTGTCTCGTCGGGGTCCGCGACGTCGGCCAGGGCAGCGACGAGCTCGTCGGGCCCGTCCGGGAGCAGCACGGCCAGGGCAGGGTCGGCGAGCAGCCGCTCCCCTCGCTCGACGTCCGTGACGCCGGCACGAGATAGCCGGCCTGCCAGCGACGAGCCGCGGGCCTGGGCGACCATGCCGCTACCCGGTCACACCAGCGGCAGGAATCGCTGCAGCTCGAACGGCGTGACCTGAGCGCGATAGTCGCGCCACTCGGCACGCTTGTTCTTGAGGAAGTAGTCGAACACGTGCTCGCCGAGCGTCTCGGCGACGAGCTCCGAGGACTCCATCAGCTCCAGCGCCGACTCCAGCGACGTCGGCAGCGGGTCGATGCCCAGCGCGCGGCGCTCGGCGTCCGTCAGCTCCCACACGTCGTCCTCGGCGCCCTCCGGCAGCTCGAAGCCGTGCTCGATGCCGGACAGCCCGGCCGCCAGCAGCACCGCGAAGGCCAGGTAGGGGTTGGCCGCCGAGTCCAGGGCGCGGTACTCGATGCGGCTCGAGTTGCCCTTGCCCGGCTTGTACAGCGGCACCCGCACCAGTGCCGAGCGGTTGTTGTGGCCCCAGCAGATGTAGCTCGGCGCCTCCGCGCCGCCCCACAGCCGCTTGTAGGAGTTGACGAACTGAT
Organism: Cellulomonas sp.; assembly: GCA_036398695.1. Taxonomy (GTDB): domain Bacteria; phylum Actinomycetota; class Actinomycetes; order Actinomycetales; family Cellulomonadaceae; genus Cellulomonas. The sequence continues at coordinate 2,428 of DASWOL010000192.1, forward strand.
TGGTCACCGCCGTGATCTCCGGCGCGTGGTGCAGCAGCCCGGCGATGAACTGCCGCCCGACCTTGGACAGCTCCAGGTCGGCGGACGGCTCGTGGAACGCGTTCTTGTCGCCCTGGAACAGCGACAGGTGCGTGTGCATGCCGGAGCCCGGCTTCTCCGCCAGGGGCTTGGGCATGAACGAGGCGAAGACGCCCTGCTCCAGCGCGACCTCCTTGACCACGGTGCGGAAGGTCATGATGTTGTCCGCCGTGGTCAGGGCGTCGGCGTAGCGCAGGTCGATCTCGTTCTGACCCGGGCCGGCCTCGTGGTGGGAGAACTCCACCGAGATGCCCATCGACTCCAGCATGGTGATCGCGGCGCGCCGGAAGTCGTGCGCCGTGCCGCGCGGCACGTGGTCGAAGTAGCCGCCCTGGTCCACCGGGACCAGCTCCTTCGCCGGGTCCGCCGGCGCCTCGAACAGGTAGAACTCGACCTCGGGGTGCGTGTAGAAGGTGAAGCCCTGGTCGCTCGCCTTGTCCAGCGCACGCTTGAGCACCTGGCGGCTGTCCGCCAGCGAGGGCTCGCCGTCCGGGGTGAGCAGGTCGCAGAACATGCGGGCGGTGCCGTGCCGCTCGCCTCGCCACGGCAGCACCTGGAACGTCGAGGGGTCCGGGCGGGCGATCATGTCCGCCTCGTACACCCTGGTCAGGCCTTCGATGGCCGACCCGTCGAATCCGATGCCCTCGGCGAACGCCTGCTCCAGCTCGGCCGGGGCCACCGCCACCGACTTGAGGATGCCGAGCACGTCGGTGAACCACAGCCGGACGAACCTGATGTCCCGTTCCTCGACGGTGCGGAGCACGAACTCCTGCTGCCTGTCCATGGCGTACATCCTGCCGGATCGCGGCCCCCGGCACGCCAGCCGTGCGGCGGGTCGTCGCGCGCGCACTGTGCGGTGCACTCCCGCGCCCCGGATGCACCTGCAGCGGCACCGGACGCGTGGACGTGCACCGCGCGCGGACCGGTCTTCGCACGTGGCTAGGCTCGAAGCATGACCAGTGACGTAGCGAAGCGGGTGCGGGTGCACCACCTGCAGGCGGCCAAGGAGCACGGCGACAGGCTCGTGATGCTCACCGCCTACGACGCGGTGACCGCGCGGATCTTCGACGAGGCCGGCGTGGACATGCTCCTGATCGGCGACTCGATCGGGAACACGATGCACGGCTACGCCACGACGCTGCCCGTGACCGTCGACGAGATGGTGGTCGCGGCGCGGTCGGTGGCGGGGGCCACGGCCCACGCGTTCGTGGTCGCCGACCTGCCGTTCGGCAGCTACGAGTCCGGGCCCGAGCAGGCGCTGGCCACGGCGGTGCGGATCATGAAGGAGACCGGCGTCGCCGCGGTGAAGCTCGAGGGCGGCCGGCGCGTGGCGCCGCAGATCCGGGCACTGACCGACGCGGGCATCCCCGTCGTCGGGCACCTGGGGTACACGCCGCAGTCGGAGAACCTGCTGGGCGGCCCGCGCGTGCAAGGGCGGGGCGACGAGGCCGCGACCCGCCTGCGCGAGGACGCGCTGGCGATCGTCGAGGCGGGCGT
>DASWOL010000193.1:0-20838 GCA_036398695.1 Cellulomonas sp.
CCGGAGCCGACCGAGACGAGCCCGAGCGACCCGCCGCCCCTGCCGGACCTTCCGGAGAGCCCGTGGGCTTCGACGAGCCCCCAGCACGACTGCCCCGCCGAGACGAGCGAGCCATCGGACGGCCTGACTTCCTCGCCGGCATCCTCGGGTAGCAAGCCCACCTCGCTGCGCAAAGCCGGCGCGCAGGAGATGTGCCGCAACGGCGTGCTGATGGCCGGCGCGGGAGCCAACCGGTGGCTGACCCGCGACGACGTCGAGCGGGACGTCGGCCTGTACCTGGCCGACGAGGACGACGCCGCGGCGATCGGCAACCCAGTCGGGTCGATCGTGCACCGCCACGGCCTGCTCGGCGACGCCGCCAACCCCGACGTCGTCGACGGGATCAACGCGCTGATCGGGCTCGGCTCCTATGCCATCACCCAGATCAAGCGGTTCCGGGTGGCCCGCCAGCTGCGCCGCGCCCAGCGCACCGCCGAGGCCACCCACACCGCGACCGCGGCCGCCGACGAGCCCCCGGCGCCGAGCACCCCGATCGACGTGCCCGAGTGGCTGTGATGGGGCTTTCCCGCCGCCGGCGGCCGACCCCGCCGGTCGTCGTTCCGCCGATCCCCGCGCCGGTGCACGAGCCGGCGCCGGAGCAGGTGAACGTCAGCGTGCAGGTGACCTACGACTCGAAGGCTGGTGAGGTGATCTGGCGCGCCCAGCTGGACGTGCCCATCGTCGACTACCGCACCGCGTGGATCTCGCCGACCGAGCTCGAGCTCCGCACCCAGGTTGCCAAGGTCGTGGCGTGGTGAGCGAGCGCACGCCGATCCGGGCGGACGCGCCGGCGCAGGAGGCGGGCTGGCAGCTGCCGACGTTCGACCCCATGCGTCCGACGCTGTTCAGCTCGTGGGGTCGCAAGGGGTCGGGCAAGAGCACGTTCAACCGGCGGATCGCCCGCTCGTGGGCGACGTGGTTCGACGAGCTCGTGGTGGACGTCAACGGTGACGCCGACCCCGGACCGGCTGCGATCCCGGTGCGCCGGGACGCCGCGGGTCTGCTGCCGGGCGCCTTCCCGGAGGCTGAGCGGCTGCCGGGGGCGCCGGCGCCGGGTCCGCGCACGCTGGTGTTCCGGGCCGACCCGGGCAGCGCGACCTACGCCGACGACCTGGATCGGGCGGTGGGTATGGTGCTGTACCCGCAGACCCACCGCTGCCTGGGCTGGTTCGGGGAGATCGGGGAGTTCACTCCGAACGCGCAGAGCACCCGGCCCCACATGCGCCGGCTGCTGATGCAGAACCGGCACTACCTCGCGTCGGCGTTGTTCGACGGGCCGCGGCCGATGAACGTCGACCCGCTGATCTTGGGCCAGAGCGACTACGTGGCGATCTTCGACCTGCCGAACCCGGCTGATCGGGACCGGGTCGCCAACACGATCGGGTGGAAGCCGACCCTGTTCGACAAGGAGTGCGACGAGACGTTCGGCCGCGGGGAGTTCTGGTACCTGTTCTACGACGCCCGCGAGCACACGCTGTACCGCTGCCCGCCGCTGCCGCCGCTGCAGGAGAGCGCGCCGGCGCCGAGATGAGCGAGGACTTCCCGTGGTTGTGGCGTCGTGGCACGCCCGCGCGGGAGTTCTGGCGGGCGGCTCGTCGACGCCGGCGTCTAGAGCAGCTGGTCGGCGCCGTAGCGCTTCTGCGCGGCCGAGCGGGTCACGCCCAGCACGTCGCCGATGACGGTCCAGCTGGCGCCGGCGGCGCGCAGCTTCTGCACGGTGACCGCGACGCGGCCCTCGAGGGTCACGCGCTGGGCGACGAGCTCACGCAGTAGCTGCAGCTCGGCGGCCGCCGGGTCGCTGTCGCCGATCGGGCGCCAGCCGTCGGCGCTTGGGGCACCGTGCAGGTTGTACAGATCCACGTAGACGCGGGCGCGTCCGCCCATGAGGAGCCTCCCGGTCGACCTGGAGTGTCGCGGCGACTCTACACTCACGCCGGCGTCGGTGTAGAGCGTTCTCGACACCCCCGCGGCCGCGGCTCAGTGTCGAGGCGCGTCTACACCGGTTCGGAGATCCCGCGGCCGCTGTCGAGGCCGCTCGACGCTCGTCGAGGTCGTCAGGCGCGCAGTGCGCCGCCGGGCGCGAGGGCGGCCAGGCGCGCGATGGGGTCGGTGCCGTTGTCGATGCCGAGGTCCCAGAGGGCGTAGCGCAGGTCGGGGTCGCTCAGCTCGAGCGGGGCGGCCTGCCGGCACAGGGTCAGGGCGACGCGGGCCTGGTTGGCGTCGGCGTGGTGCTTGAGGAGGCCGGGGGCCGCGGTGAAGGTCTTGCCGGTGCTGGTCTGCTTGATGACGATCATGTCGGTCTCCTCGGTCGGGCTCGGCGTGCTGGTGGGTGCCGTGGTGGTGGTCAGGTGCTCGTCCGAGCTGGCGCGGTAGGCGCGGTGCCAGGGCTCGGCGGGCAGGGCGGTCTGGACGAAGCCGTAGCCGGGGTGGGCGTTGAACCAGTCGCCCATCGGTCCGTGGCCGGCGCGGTCGCCGCTGTCGAGGGCGTTGCCGATGACGTGCTCGGACTCGTCGACGGGCGCGGCGTACGCGTACAGGGCGGGGTGGGCGGCATGCAGCTCGATGAGGTGCTGCTGCTCGGCTGGGGTGCGTCCGGCGGAGGTGATGTCGAGAGGGCATCCGGCGGCGACGGCGCGCTCGAGCGCGGCCGCGGCCTGCGGGTTGAGCCAGTGGCCGGCGGTGTCGACGGGGACGTGCTGGACGGTGGTGGTCATGGTCAGCCTTCGGTGTCGACGATCAGGGTGAAGCCCGCGACCAGGGCGACCTGGCCGGTGCCGGAGGCGCGGCGGACAGTCACGACGAGCGCCTCGGGGGTGTGCGGGTCGGAGTCGGTGAAGACCTCCCGGCTGGTGGCGCTCTTGTTGACCTGGCCGGGGCCGCCGACGGCGTCGACCCGCAGCAGGATGTCTTCGACGATCGCGCCGGCGAAGGTGCCGCGGCGGATGCTGATGCCGACGAGGTCGCCGACGACGGTTCCGTTGGTGCGTCCGGACAGCGTCAGCCGGAACGGCACGCCGGGCGGGATGACCGCCGCACAGCTCATCACGACGGTCTCGGCTGACACGTTGGCGGTATTGGTGGGCAGCCTGACCGCGCCGGCGGCGCGCAGCGGCGGGCGGGTCGCGGCGGTGAGGATGTCGGCGTCCAGGTCGATCGAGGTGGCGAACCCGCCGGAGGGCAGCTGGGCGCTGCCGACGGTCAGCTCGGCGCCCAGGTCGGCCTGCACGTGCAGGTAGGCGCGGCTGGTGACGCCGCCGAACGTGGTCGCGGCGATCGCGGCGTGCCCCTCACCCTGTCCGGGGCCGTCGGGGTCGGCGTAGAAGTCGACGCGGCCGGCGTCGCCGGCGGGAGTGGAGATGACCACGCGTCGCCCGTCGTCGGCGGTGGCGATCGCCCGGCCGACGACGTCGGCACCCAGGGTGCCGGCGGTGATCTGGTCGGCGGCCAGGCTGGTGATCGGGTCGCGGAAGCCCATCAGGTGCCCCGTCGGTAGACCCGGCCCTGCAGGGTGACGGTTCCGATCGCGCCGGCGGCTGCCCCGCTCCACACGACCAGCAGCGAGGTCCCCGGGGGGATCTGCAGGCCGGAGGGCCAGTCGGCGACGTCGAAGTTGCCGGAGTTGGACCCGTCGAGCAGGTGGGCGGCGTCGGCAACGTCGGCGTACCAGCGCACGGTGGTCGGGGTGGGGGAGCTGCAGGCGACCACGGCGTGGTCGATCGACCAGCGCTCGTTCAGGTCGAGGGCGCCCAGCGCGACCCGGCAGGTGCCCCCGGCCGCGGGCGCCGAAACGAGCTGGGGCGGGTTGGCGAAGTCGGTCAGGGTCCAGCCGGCGGCGGTGCCAGAGACCGCCTGGGGCAAGATGACGCCCACGCTCACGCCCCCGGAAGGAACTTGGTCCACCACGGGCGCGAGCGCCCGGCGCCCTCGTAGGCCTCGTGCAGCAGCCACGAGCCCAGGCAGATCGCCGCGACGCCGGCAGTCAGCATCGCGGCGCGGCGGTTGCTCACTAGACCAGCCCGATCGAGCCGAGCGAGGCCGGCACGTCGCCGGCGGCGGGCGCGGGTGCGGTGCTGGTCGGTGCCGGCACCGGCAGGCCGGCGGGGGCCGCGACGGACGGCAGCAGCTGCGGCTGGTCAACTGCGAGCGGCATGTCGGTGCTCACCGTCGGGGCGCCGGCGGGCGTGCCGGTGCGCTGCAGCGAGAAGGCCTTGAGTGCGGAGATGGCCGCGGCCAGGCCGGCGGCCGAGGCGACGTCCTTCCACGAGCTGAGGGTGAACAGCCCGAAGCCGGCCAGGGTGACGACGGTCAGGGCGCCGGCGGCGCCGGTGGACACGACGCGCTCGGCGAGGTCGGCCCAGAACGCGCGGGAGGTCAAGAACGACATGGGGGCTCCTAGGACTGGTCGGCGACTTGCTCGGTGGGGATCGGGGGGAGGTCGGGTGCGTCGGGGTGGCACCACTTGCGGTACAGCGCGATGACCTGTTGGGCCCACTCCCACCACTTACGGTCCAGGGTCTGCAGCCGGGTGACGCGGTCCTCGAGGCGGGCGATGCGGTGCAGCAGGGAGGTGTAGACGCCGATCAGGGCGCCGACGATGACCGCGAAGGCGGAGATGATCGCGGCGTTGTTCATCGGTCCTCGCTGGCGACCCAGACCGACCCGGTCAGGACCCCGCCGGCCGTGGCGACGTCGGCGTACAGGCCGTACCCGAACGACACCCCGGGGGTGATCGGGACGCTGACGTCGCCGCCGGCGGGCACGGTGATAATCGCGATCGGGTCGCCGTTGGTGTCGGTGGAGTCCCGCAGGGTGACGGTGACTGGCGCGGTGACCGCGTGCAGGGACCAGCCGACCAGCCGACCGGGGCCGGAGTTGACGATGGTGCGTCCGCCGGCCCCGACGCGCACCGGGCGGGACCCGCGCAGCCGGTTGCCGTTCTGGGTCGCGGCGTGGGCGGCGAGGGTCGCCGCGTGCTGACGCTCGAGCTGCTCGCGCAGCTGCGCCAGCTCGCCGATCAGGTGCTGCTCGAGGGTGCTCACGCCAGACCTCCGGAGGCGGTAGAGAGGGCCTTCTTGTCGCGCTCGATGACGCTCTGTCCGGCCGGGGTGGCAGCCAGTGCCCGGCCCAGGCCCAGGACGGCCAGGCCGACGCCGGCCACGACGAACACGAGCTTGAGGGCGACGTTGGCCAGCGACGCCTGGGCCGAGGACAGGCCGGTGGCGTCGGCCAGCCACTGCAGCCCGTTGGTGATGGGGTTGGACACGACCAGAGCGGCGTCCCCGACGACGGGCAACATGGACGCGGCGCCGTCCACGACGCGCCGGGCGGTCATGAAGCCCCACATCGGCCGCTCGACGACGTTCTCCCCGAGGCGGGGAGCCTCGATGATGTTGCCGCCGCCGGTGCACAGCTGGACGTGCCCCACGGTAGGAAACACCAGGTCGCCGGGGGCCAGGTCGGCGCGCGAGACGGCGGTGCCGACGGTGATCATGCCGGCGGTGGTGCGCGGCAGTGCGACCCCGCCGGCCTGCCAGGCGCGCATCACCAGTCCGGAGCAGTCGAACGCGTCGGGGCCGGCGGCCGACGGCCGGTAGGGCTTGCCGAGCTGGGCGCGGGCGTACCCGATCGCGGCGTCAACTGAGGCGGTGGTCGACGTCGCGGCCGAGCTGGTGGTGGTGGCCATCAGGCGCTCGTCGGCAGCGGGTGGTCGAACGTGGCGAACTGGGCGTCGTTGAGCTTGCCCTTGGCGCTCAGCCCTTCGACGGTGGCCTGCCCGGCGCTGACGATCTGCGAGCTGAACGTCCCGTCGCCGTTGTCGAACAGGTTGTAGTACGCCCCACCGGTGCCGTTGTCGCGGTAGTGGGCCCAGACCCCCAACGACTGCGGGTTGCTCGAGGTGACCCCGCTGGTGGCCGACGGCACCGGGGTCTGGCCAGCCAGCTGGTCGACCTGCTGCAGCAGCCCCTCGAACGCGTTGTAGACGTCGGTGCCGCTCGAGTCGTAGCTGGCGGGTGCTGCGGCGTTCGTCGAGCTGGTGCTCGTCGTCGCCGTCGAGACGTTCGAGAGGGTCTTGTTGCGGCGAGCGGCCAGGCCAGCCACCACCACGACGCCGCCCACCAGGGCCAGGATCGGCCCCTTGTGAGCGCTCAGCGCGCCGCGCAGCCTACCCAGGGCGCGGTTCACAGCCCGCCGCCGGAGTCGTCCAGCCCAGAGAACGCCCGCCAGGCCGGGGTCTCGTTGATCCCGCCGGCGGTGCGCTGCTCGTGCACGGTCGACGAGCGCCCGGCGTGCGGGCGTGCCGCGCCGAGGTTGGCCATCCCGTGAAAGGTCTGCGGGGCGGCGGTGTCGCCGCGCCACATCCGTCCGACCACCGGCACGTGGCCGGTGGCCTGCAGCGGCCGGACCGAGGCTCCCAGCACGTCGGCGAACAGCTGGGCTCCCAGCGGGTCAGGCAGGTAGTCGACAACGGCGCGCACGACCGCGTTGGCGGCCGGGGTGCGGGCCATCAGCGGCCCTGGAAGGTCGACACGAGGCCGGCGCTGGACGAGCCGACCTGGGCGACGTCCTTGGTGAACCCGGTCCAGTTGACCACGACCAGGTACAGGCCGATCGCACCGAACGCGTAGGTCGCGAGCTTCTTGATCACTGTCAGGCTCCGTTCGTCAGGCGTCGGTCGGGGATCGCGGGCACCCCTGGGTCCAGTACCCGGTCGAGCACGTTGGTGGCCCCGCCCAGCGCTCCGGACAGCCGCCCGGAGCCACTGGTCGAGGTGAGCAGCTGCAGGGCGGCCAGGGCCAGCCACGCCGAGACGAACCAGCCGACGGTGCGCACCTCACACCGCCAGGTAGCGGGTGGTCGAGGTGGTGGCCTTGCTCGAGGCTGAGCCGGTGCGGCCCTGCAGGGTCGCGGTGACGTCGGCGATCGTCGAGCCGACCTGGGCGACGTCGGCGGTGAACCCGGTCCACTGGGTGATGACCAGGTACAAGGCGATCGCCCCGAACCCGTAGCTGGCCAGCTGGCGGATCACGCGCTGACCGTCCTCGGGCTGGTCGTGCTCGAGGCCGCGCCGGAGGTGCCGGCGGTGGCCGAGGAGGGCGAGGTGCGCTCGGTGCTCGTGGCAGCCGGCGCCGAGCCGGTCAGGTTGAGCCGGCCCAGCGCGTCGCCGGCCAGCACCTGGGACACGACCCACACGCCGACGACGACCAGCAGCACCCCACCGGGGTTCATCTCGTGCTCCCGTTCGTCGAGGGTCGGGGGATCGCGCCGGCGACGTACGCGCCGTCGACCTTGTTCAAGAACTTCGCCGACAGCCAGGCCCGCACCCCGGGCCAGCCGTCGCGCACGTACACCACGCCCACCACGTACAAGGCGGCACCCAGCAGCAGGGAGCCGGCCGAGTTCAGCGCCCCCACCCCGCCGCCGACGTGCCGGCCGATCGTCGAGCCCAGCGACGAGCCGGAGGCCGGGCTGGCCGGCGCCGGCGAGGGTGCCTCATGGCCCTCGCCGGCGTCGGAGCTGGTACCGGCCCGAGCGGTGGCCGCGTCGAGCAGGTCGTCGGCCTGCTCACCGGTGGCCCCGTACTCGGCGCGCAGCGTGCGCCGCGCACTGGTGCGGGTGGTCCTGCCGGCCACGAGCTCGTCGGCGCGGGCGGCCGCGGTCTTGGTCGGGGTGACCGGCTTGGACGGCGCGGCCGGGGCGGTGCGGGCCTTGCGGGCGCTCGTGGCGCCACTGGTCGGCGCCCGACGCGTCCCGGCCGCGCGTGCCCCGGAGGACCCGGAGGCCGCCGAAGCGGCCCCGGCTCCTTCCGCGCCGGAGGCCGCCGAGGCCGCACCAGCAGCCCCGGCGCCCTCTTCGGCGAGCACCGGCAGAGCGAACGCCATCACGAGCCCCGCTCAGGCCTTGCCCACGCCGGCGCTGACCCGTGCCGGGCCGACGCGCACCGTGGTGGAGACCGCGGCCGCGCCGAACGCGACCAGGATCACCGCGGCGAACCAGAACAGCGGGCTGGACGGAGACCAGGCCCGCCCGGCCGCCGCGGCCCCGACCGCGGGCGAGGGCACCGCGTTCAGCGCCGTCGGGGTGGTGACCCGCGGGCCCACCTGCAGCCCGTAGTCCGCGTACGGCGCGGCGACGTCGGCGAACGCGTCCATCTCAGGCCTGGCCCGAGAGGAACACGAGCTCCTGCACGTACTCCATCGACGGGTTGGTCAGCGCGAGCCCCGGCTGGACGTTGAGCAGCACCCGGAACTGGCTCATGGTGCCCAGGTCGACCACGTCGCGGGCGGCGAAGATGTCCGCGTAGTCGATGCACGCGAAGCCGTGCACCGCCCCGATCGCCGAGGAGTACATGTTCTCCGCGTCACGGGCCCAGCTGGAGGCCGGGGCAATCTCCGGGGTCTCGTTGGTGCCGTAGCGCCAGCCGATGAAGCCGAAGTTCGCGTCCGTGACCGGCACCGGGTTGTTCGGGGCACCGTTGAACACCTGCCAGAACACCCGCAGCAGGTTCTTGCCGGCACCCTGGCCGGCCAGCGGGACCTCGTTCTCACCCGAGGTCAGCGGCGCGTACCGGGAGCCGATCAGGGAGTGGAACGCGGACAGGTCGGGCACGATGATCTGCCCGTCCTGGCCGATCGGGATCGAGTACTTCGTGCTGGTCACCGTGAACGTGCCGGTGATCGCCACGCTCGCGTCGTTCGTCATGGTGAACAGCTCGGCGAGCGTGCCGTACTGCAGCTGCAGCGTGATGTCGGACGTGGAGGTCTGCAGGAACAGCGCCCCGAGCAGGCTCTTCTGGTCCTGGGCGATCGGCACGTCCCAGGTCAGGTCGACCGGGTAGGTGCCGTCGGCGACGTTGGCGACCTGCGTGCCGATGCCCCAGCTGTCGCCACCCTGAGCGAGCGTGCCCTGGTTGACCGTGGCCGCCCCGACCGTCTGGGTGATGCCCCGGTCGTTGCACTTGGGGTCGACGATCATCTGGCGGGCCTTCAGCTGCGCACCGGAGACGTTGATCAGGTTCGCCTGGCCGTTCGCCGAGACGAGCACCTTGCGCAGCAGGTCCAGCGGCCAGCGGCCGTTGCTCGTGATCGCACCCGTCTTCTTCAGGGTGACGACCTGGCCGACGAACCGGATCTGCAGCTTGGACAAGATGTCGGCCTTGAGCAGCTCGATCTGGTCGGAGGGCTGACCGGCGTAGGCGATCGTCTTCTCGACGTGCTTCTGCCGGCGGGTCCCGGCGAAGAACTGCGCCGGCTGCACGCTGGCGGCCGGGATCGCGATGCCCTGCATGCTGCGGGGCGGGGCCGCGGGAGCGGTGGTGGCGGGGGCCATGGTCAGGCGACCTTTCCGTTGCGGTAGTCGTTGAACGTCTTCAGCGCCGGAACCCGGTCGCCGAGCTTGTCCGCCAGAGCGGTGCACGTGACGTCGGCCACGATCGCCATCGCTCCCACGGCGAGCCAGAACAGGCCCTGGCGGGGCACCCTCACCCGCATCAGACGCCGAGCTTGACGCCGGACCCGCCGCCGACGGCCGGCAGCTTGCCCTTCGTCTTGTCGTAGGCGACGACGACCACCAGGGCGACGGCCGCACACATCAGGAGGGTCTTCACGCGCATCGCGTTCTCCAGGTTCAGCAGCTGGGAACCGATGAGGCCGCGTCGTGTCGACGAGCGAGCTCGGTGGGGCCGGGTCGATCGTCGACACGCGCGGCCCCACCGGCGTTTCACCAGCAGTCCTAGAGCCGCACCACCGGCCGACTCAAGGGCCGGCGGCGAATACACCGCGGTGTATTTCCCCGCTCACCGCGGTGTACTCGCCCAGCCGTCAGCCCCGCAGTCGGCTCGTCCAGGCAGCCAGCACGGCGTCGATCAGCGCGATAGCGACGTCGACGTCCATGAAGCCGTCGTAGTTGCGGCTCTCGTGGCTGGTGCCCCCGATGCCGGCGGCGATCTGGTCCCACTCGCTGGTCAGCTCCGGACCGGTACCGACCTCCAGCGACCAGCGGCCGAACCGGTACCGGAAGTAGTAGCCGAACCGGCCCACGCCAGCCGCGATGAACTCGCCCTCGACCTGCGTCGGCACCGACTCACACGTCAGCCGGTGCTCGAGGACCCGCAGCGCCGGCTCGATCACCTCGACCTCGGCACCCGGCCCCTCGTCGCTCATGCGCGCCCCAGCTCGCTAAGCGTCGCCGGCGCGGGGTCGCCCACCGCGGCCGCGTCGACCGCGACCGGCTCGAGCGCAACGGTCGAGGCGGGGTCCGGCGTCGAGCTCGCCGCATCGCTGTCCAGCACCGGCGCCGGGACGGGGTCGGCGATCGGTGCGACGTCGACGACGCGGACCGGGCAGTCGACGGCGAGCTCGTTGACGAACGCGCCATCGAAGTCGACCGGGGCGTCGTCGGGCACGCCGTGCGCCTCGCACAACGCGACGAACTCGCGCAGGTCCCCGACCGTGACCGACAGCGGCTGGTAGGTGACGTCGAGCTTGATGCTGGTGGTGCTCATTGTGTTCTCCCTCTGGGTAGTGCCGCTCGCGCGGCTTTGAACGCCCGGTAGCCCGGGCTGAAGTCGACCCACTTGACCTCCCGGGCCGACAGCTCTTCGTCGTGCCGGCGCGCCAGCTGCGCGGCGGTGCGGGCCCGCGCGGCGGCCAGCCGCGCGGCCGACGGCGACGGCATCGGGGCGCCGGCCTGCTCGCGCCACGGCGCCATCCGGTGCTCGAGCCAGTGCGCGGCCTTGCCGCGTCGCGGGTCGGGGTCGATGCCGGTCGCGGCGGTGTGCGGCCAGCGGGTGCCGTCCGGTCGCCAGTCGATCGCCTCCGCCACGTCGGCGTCCGACCAGCCCGCCAGGGCGAAGTCCCGCAGGATCGCTGCGACGTACGACGAGGTGATCGTGGCCAGGATCGGCACCCGGTGCTGGACGCGCCGGGCCTGCGCGATGCGGCTCTCCAGAGCCGCTCGTCTCGTGGTCCGCCCCGGCAGCCGGAGAGCCGGCCCCCGCAGAGGCACGACCAGGCCCGCGCCGGCGCCAGCCGGCTGGGGATGAGGGCCGCGCAGCGGCTCCGACGAGCCTTCGCCCATCGCGCGCGCACGCATGGGTTCGTTCACACTCGGCGGAGCCACCGTTGCGAGGCCACTTTCATCCACAGGCTCGGCGGCCGGTTCCACCAGCTGCAGCGGGGAGGGGACGGCCAGCACGTAGACCGCGACCTCACCCTGGCCGGCTAGCCCCTTGACCGTCTGCACCGCCGGCGACCGGTTCGGGGCCACCACGCCCAGCAGGCCGGCGTCCTTCAGCCGGCGCACCACCCGGTGCACCGTGCGCTCGGATATGCCCGTGTGAGCCACCAGAACGTCGTCGCCGGGCCGTGTGGTCATGCTCGTCCAGTCGGCCCGCCACGCGAGCTGCTGGGCCACCCTGCGCACGTTCGCCAGGGCATCCGCGCGCAGTCCCGCCAGCGCCGGCGCCTGGTCGACCGCGTCCAGCCACGCCTTCTGCGAGGCCGCGCGCACCGTGCCCGCCGGCAACGCGTTGATCACCCGCCACGGCTTGCGCTCACTCGAGCGTCCGATCCGGGTCCGGATCGGCTGGCCCCTCTTGCGAGCCCGCCAATCACCCGGCGCCGGGCACGACAAAGAGCCGCCCGAAGGCGGCTGAAAGAGGTCAGAGAGTGCGGCGTCGAGGCGCGGCGTCACCCAGCCAGAGCGCGGGTCGCGCGCTCGACGAGACGGACCAGAGGAGGCACGAGGACCAGGGCGCCGTACAGCAGCACGCCAGCCATCGCAGCCGTCAGGAAGTCACCCACCCGCTTCTCACGGGAACGCCGCGGCGCGGCGTGCTGACCGCTCATGCCGTCAGCCGCGGGGTGGAAGTCGGCCGAGTGATTGCCACCACCTGGTGCGCGGCCGCCGTACCAGCGCTGAGCCCGGGACCGACGGGTGATCCGGGGCGTGCCGCAGGCCGTGTCGTATCGCTCGGAGAACGACGGCGGGTAGGGCGGATCAGCGATCGCGAGCTTCATCGGATCACCCACCCGACGAGCGCGCCGAGGCTGAACCAGGCCGCCGCGAACCACGCCAGTGACCGGCCACGGTGGGAGGCGCGGGCATGACGAGCTAGGACCCGCTCGAAGCCGTTCACCGTGAGGCCCACCAGCCGCCGAGCAGCACCGCACCGGGCAGCACCGCGGCCAGGCCCCAGCTGGTGGCCACGTCGACGATGACGCGCGTGTCCCAGCGCCGTCGGGCGCTCACAGCAGCACCAGCCGCGGGATCTCGTCGGCGCCGACGACCACGCACGCCTTCTCACGGATCGACGTCAGACCACGGCGTGCGTCGATCGTGGCGCCGTCCCCGTCAGCCATCAGCTCGGCCAGCAGCAGAGCGACCAGCGACTTGCCGATCTCACGGGTCGAGGGCAGCTCGCTCATGCGATCGGCTCGACGTCGAACAGGGGCGTCGCGAAGTGCTCGAGCGCCTGGTCCTCACGCCGCCCCAGCCGGCCCGCGCACGCCAGGCACTCCGCCTTCGTCAGGTACGTCGTGTTGCCCAACCGCCGCGACGGGGGCATCCGATGCTCGAGGTACTTGTCGCCAGCCTTGATCGAGTCCCCGCAGCTGTCGCATCGGTGCGCCTTACGCGCCACCCGCTCGCTCGTCTGGGTCTGCGGGACCGCTGGAGCGCTCACGCGATCACGCCCGCGCGGTGCTGCTTGCGGTGGTACAGGACGGTGTCCTCGAACTGGTGGCCCACCAAGTCGCGGTTGCTCTCCACCCACCGGCACTCATCGCAGGCCGCATGCAGCACGTCGCTGTCGTCGACCCACAACCGCACCCGCGGCCGCGCGATCACGCGGCCCGGCACCGACGCGCCGGCGGCCGAAGGGGAAGCCTCCGCCGGCGCGTCGGGCCCCACCCCTACGGTCGAACCCGTGACCGACGACGACGCAACGTCGCCGGCACCAACCGAAGAGGAAGCACCATGGCCACGCTCAACTACGCCGGCGTCGACTACAACGTGCCGAGCTACCGGGCCGACGATCTGAAGACCCTCGTCACGGACAAGCTCGACGACCCGCTCAAGCACCAGGGCTCGTGGCTGTCGTTCAACGACGGAACGCAGAACCAACTCCTGCTCATCCGTCAGGGCATCGCGATCGGGATTCGCGACTAGCTCCTCGGCGAGCAGCAGCATCACCACCGCCGCGGCCGCCGTGCTCGACACCTCGCGCACGGCGGCGCGCAGCAGCTGACGTGAGTCGATCCCGAGGCCGCCAGCGCGCACGTTGGTGCGCACGGTCTCAACCAACTGATCGGTGACGCTCGTCGACTTCACGATCGACGCAGCGCTGGACAGGACGTCGCTCAACATCCACGTGCTCATTGCTCGGGCCCCTCGTCGTCCGCCTGATGCGGGTCGACGAGCAGCGCCGGCGGTTCGAGCAGCTGCGCGACGGGAATGCCGAGGTAGTCGGCCAGCGCGTCGATGTCCTCGAGCTGGAAGCGCGCGTGCCCAAGGAGCCGATCCGAGAGCGACTGCGGCGCGATGCCCATGACGCCTGCGGCGACCGTCTGGGAGATGTGACGTTCAGCGAGGGCCGCGCGCACGGCGGCGCGGGTGTTCTCGGGGAGATTCGCCATGGCCCGTAGCGTGTCCGAGAAAGTCGGAGACGCTACGAAGACACGCCGAAGCTCGTATCAAGTTCAGCCTGTAGCGCCTCCGGATTTTCCGGTAGCGTTCTTGCCATGGCACTCATCGAGCCGCTTCCGGAGCCTGAAGGCCTCGCGGCGATCGCGCAGTCCAACATCCTCGGCGAGCTGGGTTACCGGAGGCTCAGCCAGCGTCGCTTCGCTCGCGCGTTGGGGGTCTCGGAGCAGTCGTTCTCCGACAAGCTCCGCGGGAAGACGCGTCTGACGCTCGACGACCTCGATCAGATCGCCGGCCTGCTAGACGTCGACCCCGCCGAGTTGCTGACTCGACGGGGTCGGGGCGGAACACCCCTAGGAGGGGGACGCGGGGGAGGAGCCCTTGGGCTCCCCCGGCTGGACTCGAACCAGCAACCCTCCGATTAACAGTCGGATGCTCTGCCAATTGAGCTACGGGGGATCGCGGTCGGCCCCGCCCGGGGCGTTCCGACGGGAAACTCTAGCAGCCGCGGGGGAGGGCCCAGGACGGTCGTCAGGCCGGCAGGCCGGCCGCCTCGCGCACCGTCGTCTCGGCTCGCGCCAGCGCGGCGGCGACCTCCGGGTCGGCCAGGTCGACGCTGTCGTCGCCGAGCGTCTGCGTGAATAGCCGCCCGTCGGGGTCACGCCGCAGCGCCACCTGGGCGCGCCCGCCGTCGGGCAGCGTCACCGTGACGGCATGCACCACCGACTGCTGCACCCGGTCGCGGAACTGGAGGGAGAACCGCAAGGCGTCGGCGTCGTCCGGCAGGGTCAGCGCCCGACGAGTCCCGGACACCCACCAGACGGTGAGGGTGCGGGCCGCCGGGTCCATGGAGCCTCGGTCCACGTCGCACCAGGGCGTTACGGCCTCGGGCACGGCCTCGTCGGAGGCCAGCAGATGCAGCGCGCGGCGCGAAGCGACCGCCCAGCCGCCGTCCGCGAGCGGCACACCGGCGAGGACCGCGTCGCCGTGGGGCAGGTCGAGGCGGGAGATGACGCCGGCCGGGGGCCGGTGGCGGAATCGCGGCACGGCCGTCCACGCTACCCGCTGCCGCTACCCTGACGACGCCGGGGCAGTAGCTCAGCCGGTCAGAGCAGCGGACTCATAATCCGTCGGTCGCGGGTTCAAGCCCCGCCTGCCCCACCTGACCTGCGTGTCCGCTCGGTCGCGAGCGGGATACCACATGCGCCCAACGTCGAGGTAGGTGTATTCACCCGGTCATCGGATGAATCGTGGACCAAGGGCCCTGGAACGTGCCGGAGCCTGCCCGTTCGCCCTATTTCACCCGCTCTGGGAATCAGACATACCTGGGCACTTCTTGCCTGGTGGCACCCAACCCGGGCATAGTGCCGTTGTCAGCGAGAACGGCAAACCCGACCGCAAGGCGGGGACGCAAAGCCACGGGGCCCACGGGGCCAGCCGAGCTACCGAACGACAGGAGTGACGAGATGGCACCGACCACCCACACCACGCTCTCCCAGGGCGCGCTTCTCACACCTGGTGAGGTCGCGGTTCTGTTCCGGGTCGACCCGAAGACGGTTACCCGGTGGGCGCAGGCCGGCAAGCTCTCCACGGTGCGGACCCTCGGCGGGCACCGCCGGTTCCACGAGGACGAGGTGCGTTCGCTGCTCGGGGACGTCCCGCAGCAGCGCATGGGTGACTGAGACCGCAGATCCACCAGGACGGCTTCGACGCCGGCGGGTTGAACCCGCCGGCGTCGCCGTGTCCGGACCTCTCCCCGTGCGAGGATCACCCCATGGCCATGCGTGAGATTCGCGTCGTCGGCGACCCCGTGCTGCGCACGCCGTGCGACCCCGTCACCACCATCGACGCCCGCGTTCGCGGGCTGGTCGAGGACCTGCTCGAGACCGTCGACGCCGACGGCCGAGCGGGCCTGGCCGCGAACCAGATCGGCGTCAGCCTGAGGGCGTTCTCCTGGAACATCGACGACGAGGTGGGCTACGTCCTCAACCCGGTGATCGTCGAGCTCTCCGAGGAGGAGTACCAGGACGACGACGAGGGCTGCCTGTCCGTCCCCGGCCTGTGGTTCCCCACGCGGCGCTCCTGGTACGCCCGGGTGGTCGGTGAGGACCTGGACCGCCAGGAGGTCGTCGTCGAGGGCACGGGACTCATGGCGCGCTGCCTGCAGCACGAGGTGGACCACCTCGACGGTCACCTCTACCTGGACCGCCTCGACCGCGTGGTGCGCAAGAAGGCCATGAAGGCGATCCGCGACCAGCTGGGCTGAGGCCGCTGCTGCACGCGCCGACGAGCGCGGGTGCCGACTCGCGCGCCCGAGTGCTGGCGCGCCGTGCGTTCGTCGTGCATCCTGGGATCCGCACACCGCGTGCGCCTGGTGCTCCCGCCAGGCCGGAGGTCGTTGGGGAAGACGAACCTCGGACCACCTGGGAGGACCACATGGCCGGTGCCATCACCCGCGGTGTCCTTTTCGTGCACTCAGCGTCCCGTGCGCTGTGCCCGCACGTCGAATGGGCCGCAGGCAACGTCCTCGGCGTGCGCGTCGCGCTGGACTGGACCGCGCAGCCCGCCGGGCCGGGGTTCTACCGCGCCGAGTACTCGTGGCAGGGCATCCAGGGGACCGGCGCCAAGCTCGCCTCGTCGCTGCGCGGCTGGGCGCACCTGCGCTACGAGGTGACCGAGGAGGCGAGCCACGGGGCCGACGGCGCGCGGTGGAGCCACACGCCGGAGCTCGGCATCTTCCACGCCCAGACGGACGTGCACGGGAACATCGTGGTCCCGGAGGACCGCATCCGTGCCGCGCTGGAGTTCGCGGGCGACGCGGCGCGCCTGCGCGAGGAGCTCGACCTGGCGCTGGGCCAGGCCTGGGACGACGAGCTCGAGCCCTTCCGCTACGCCGGAGCTGGCGCGCCGGTCCGCTGGCTGCACCGCGTCGGGTAGGCGCGCCCCCGACGGTCCCGCGTGCGCAACCACGACGAGCCCAGTTGATTGCACTTTCAACCAACGTGTCGTAGTCTTCTGGTTGTAGATACAACCAATCGAGCGGCGGGACCGCTCGGCAGACGAGGGAGCAGCGCGATGGCAGTCTTCAGCATCATCGGCACCGGAACCATGGCGAACGCGATCGGCGGCCTGCTCGCAGAGGGCGGCAGCGACGTCGGCTACGTCGCGAGGGAGCAGGTGGGCACGGCCGCGCTGGGCGACGTCGTGGTGCTGGCGGTGCCGCACGCCGCCGTGGACGGCATCCTCGACGCCTACGGCGACCAGCTGACGGGCAAGGTCGTGGTCGACATCACCAACCCGGTGAACTTCGAGACGTTCGACTCCCTGGTGGTGCCGGCCGGAAGCTCGGCCGCCGCGCAGATCCAGGCCAAGGTGCCGGGCGCCCGCGTCGTCAAGGCCTTCAACACCACCTTCGCGGGAACGCTCGCGTCCAAGCGGGTCGGCGACAACGCCACCACGGTGCTGGTGGCCGGTGACGACGCGGCCGCGAAGGCGACGCTGGTGGCGGCCATCGAGGCCGGCGGTGTGGCCGCGCTGGACGCGGGCTCCCTGGCCCGTGCCCACGAGCTGGAGTCGATCGGGTTCCTCCAGATCGGCCTGGCCGCCTCGTCGGCCATCAGCTGGACCGGCGGCTTCGCAGCGGTGCGCTGAGACCGGCGGGAGGCATCACAGTGACCGACGAGCGGGTCATCAACCCCGGCGCGGCGATGGACGCCCCCACGCTGCGCGTGGGCGACCTCGAGGCGATGTCGTCGTACTACGCGCAGGCGTTTGCCTTCGAGCCCCTCGAGGAGCGTGGCCTCGGCGGTCACGTCCACCGGGTGCTGGGCCGCGGGAGCACGCCGATGCTCCGGCTGGTGCACACACCGGACCTGCCCGTCGCGCGGCCGGGCCAGGCCGGGCTGTTCCACAACGCGTTCCTGCTGGACGACGCCGCGAGCCTGGCGGCAACGGTGTTCCGCGCCGCGCAGCATCCACTCAGCCGGTTCATCGGCTCCGCGGACCACCTGGTGAGCGAGGCCTTTTATTTCACGGACCCGGAGGGCAACGGGATCGAGCTGTACACCGACCGGCCGCGCGACCAGTGGGTCTGGGACCGCGGCGCCATCCGGATGGACACCCTCCGGCTCGACCCTGGCGCCTACCTGCGCAGCCACCTGTCGCCGGAAGCGCCGGGAGCGTCGGAGGCGCTGGGAGCGTCGGGAGCGTCGGGCGAGCAGCCGGTGCTGGCCGGCCGCGTGGGCCACGTCCACCTGCAGGTGGGGGACGTCGCTGCCGCACGGGCGTTCTACGTGGACGCGATCGGCTTCGAGGCGACCCTGACGGGCTATCCCGGTGCGCTGTTCGCCTCGGCCGGCGGGTACCACCACCACATCGCGATGAACGTGTGGAACAGCGCCGGAGCAGGCCCGCGTGCGGCCAGCCTCGGGCTCGGCGAGGTCGCCGTCACGGTGCCGGCCCGCGAGGACCTCGACGCCCTGGTCGCGCGGCTGAGCGCCGCCGGCCTCGCGTTCGCCGACGACGGCCGGTCCGTCACCGCCCGCGACCCGTGGCACACGCAGGTCACCGTGGGACTGCCGGGCGCCACCGCGACGGACCTGCTCGCCCTCTAGGCGGAGGTCACCACCAGGGCGACGTTGTGCCCGCCGAAGCCGAACGAGTTGTTGATCGCCGCGACGTCGCCGGCCGGCAGGGCGCGGGGGGTGTCCCGCACCAGGTCCAGCACCAGCTCCGGGTCGGGGTTGGCGACGTTGATGGTCGGCGGGGCGGTGTGCTCGGCGACCGCGAGCACCGTGAAGATCGTCTCCAGGGCGCCGGCACCGCCCAGCAGGTGGCCGGTCATCGACTTCGTCGCCGACAGCGCCACGTGGTCGGCGTCGTCGGCCAGCACCGCCCGCACCGACCGCGCCTCGATCAGGTCCCCGACCACGGTGGAGGTCGCGTGAGCGTTGAGGTGCACCACGTCGCGGGCGGCGACCCCGGAGTCCGCCAGCGCGGCGCGCATCGCGCGGATCTGCCCGTCGCCGCTCGGCTCGGGGGACGTGATGTGGTAGCCGTCGGCGGACAGGCCGACGCCGGCGATCCGGGCATAGACGCGGGCGCCGCGAGCGGCGGCGTGCTCCGCGCTCTCCAGCACGAGGATCCCGGCGCCCTCGCCGAGCACGAATCCGTCGCGGTCCACGTCGTACGGCCGGGAGGCGCCCGCCGGGTCGTCGTTGCGCAGCGACAGCGTGCGCGAGGCGGCGAACGCGCCGATCGGCATCGGGTGGATGCAGGCCTCGGTGCCGCCGGCGACCACCACGTCGGCGCGCCCGGTGCGGATCATCTCGGCCGCGTAGCCGATCGCCTCGGAGCCCGACGCGCAGGCTGACACCAGCGCGTGCGCACCCGCCCGGGCGTGCAGCTCGAGCGAGACGTAGGCGACGGGGGAGTTGGGCATCAGCATGGGCACCGTCATCGGCAGCATGCGCCGGGCACCCTTCTCGCGCAGGGTGTCCCAGCCGTCCAGCGTGGTCTGGATCCCGCCGATGCCCGACGAGACCACGGCGCCCAGGCGCTCCGGGTCGACCTCCGGTGCGCCCGCGTCGGCCCACGCCTCGCGCGTGGCGATGATCGCGTACTGCGCGGACGGGTCCATCCGCTTGATCTCGGGCACGGTGAGCGCCTCGGTCGGTGCCACCTTGATGGTCGCGGCGAACGTCACCGGAAGCCCGTAGCGCTCCACCCACTCGGGGTCGAAGGGACGGGCGCCGGACTCGCCGGCCAGGGCCGCGGCCCACGTGGAGCGCACGTCACCGCCGAGCGGCGAGGTGGCGCCCAGTCCGGTGACGACGACGTCGGGGGTTCCGGTCATGGGGTGCTCCTCGGGGCTCGGCGCGGTCGCTGCGCACCTCGTCGGACTGTGAGTCGGCGGGTTGCCGGGTCAGGGGCCGGGGGACCGGCGGCGTGCGTGCCCGCACGCCGCCGGCGCCGGGGGATCAGGACTGGGCGCCTGCGATGAAGGTCACCGCGTCGGCCACGGTGGTGAGGTTCTTCACCTCGTCGTCCGGGATGGTGACGGAGAACTTGTCCTCGGCCAGGGTCACGATCGTCATCATCGACAACGAGTCGATGTCGAGGTCGTCGGTGAAGGACTTCTCCGGCAGCACGGACTCCACGGGCAGGCCGGTCTCCTCGCTGACGATCTCGGCCAGGCCGGCCAAGATCTCCTGCTCGCTGTACGCCATCGGGGGGTCTCCTTCGCTTCGGTGGGGCAGGTCGATGGAACGGTACCCGCCGCGCCCGTCGGGAACGGCGAGGGAAACAGCCTCAGGGGATCGCGATCACCTGTGCCGCGTAGACGAGACCGGCGCCGAACCCGATCTGCAGCGCCAGTGCACCGGGTCCGACGAGGCCCTCGCGGCGCAGCCGGTCGGTGGCCAGCGGGATGGAGGCGGCGGAGGTGTTGCCGGTGTCCGCGATGTCGCGGCCCACCACCACCGTCTCGGGCAGCTTCAGCTGCTTGATCATCTGGTCGATGATCCGCATGTTCGCCTGGTGCGGGACGAAGGCGTCGATCTGGTCGGCGGTGACGCCCGCGGCGTCGAGCGCGCGCTGCGCGACCGGCGCCATCTGGAACACGGCCCACTTGTACACCGAGGGCCCCTCCTGGCGCAGGGTGGGCCAGCCGAGGCTGGCGTCGTCGCGCCATTGCAGCCACGAGTGCGTCTGCCGGATCGTCTGCGCCTGCCCACCGTCCGAGCCCCACACCGTCGGACCGATGCCGGGCGTGTCGCTCGGGCCGACGACGACCGCGCCCGCCCCGTCGCCGAGGAGGAACGAGATGGACCGGTCCGTCGGGTCGATGAACTCGCTCATCTTCTCCGCGCCGACCACGAGCACGTGCCGTGCGCTGCCGGCCCGGACCAGGGCGTCCGCCTGGCCGATGCCGTAGCAGTAGCCGGCGCACGCCGCCGAGATGTCCCAGGCCGCCGCCGGGGTGGCGCCGATGCGGTCGGCGACGATCGCCGCCGCGGACGGCGTCTGGTGGAAGTAGGTCACCGTGGAGATGATCACCGCGTCGATGTCGGCCCCGGTCAGTCCGGCGTCCTTGATCGCCGCCTGCGCGGCGGCGGTCGCCAGGTCCAGCACATCCGTCCCGGGCCCCGCGCGGTGCCG
>DASWOL010000194.1:0-4805 GCA_036398695.1 Cellulomonas sp.
GACGGGTTCCGGCTGGACGCCGTGCCCTACCTGTTCGAGGCCGAGGGCACCAACTGCGAGAACCTGCCGGAGACCCACGCGTTCCTGCGCCGGCTGCGGGCGATGATCGACGCCGAGTTCCTCGGTCGCGTGCTGCTCGCCGAGGCGAACCAGTGGCCGGAGGACGTGGTCGAGTACTTCGGCACGCCCGACGAGCCCGAGTGCCACCTCTGCTTCCACTTCCCGGTGATGCCGCGCATCTTCTACGCGCTCCGCGACCAGCGGGCGACGCAGATCGTCGACATCCTCGCCGACACGCCGCCCATCCCGGCCGGCGCCCAGTGGTCGACGTTCCTGCGCAACCACGACGAGCTGACCCTCGAGATGGTGTCCACCGAGGAACGCGCGGCGATGTACGGCTGGTACGCGTCCGACTCGCGGATGCGTGCCAACGTCGGCATCCGCCGGCGGCTGGCGACCCTGCTGGACAACAGCCGCAAGGAGATCGAGCTGGCCAACGCCCTGCTGCTGTCGCTGCCGGGAAGCCCGTGCCTGTACTACGGCGACGAGATCGGGATGGGCGACAACATCTGGCTCGCCGACCGCGACTCCGTGCGCACGCCCATGCAGTGGACGCCGGACCGCAACGCGGGCTTCTCCACGGCCGACCCGGGCAAGCTCTACCTGCCGCTGATCCAGTCCCTGGTGCACCACTACGCCCACGTCAACGTCGAGGCGCAGCTCGCCCAGCCGACGTCCCTGCTGCACTGGATACGCGGCATGCTGACCGTGCGCAGCCGGCACCCGGCACTCGGGCTGGGCTCGCTGACGGTGCTGCCCAGCGAGAACGACGCCGTGCTGACGTTCCTGCGGCGCACCGACGGCGAGACGATCCTCGTGGTCGCCAACCTGGCTGCCACCGCACGAGCGACGCGGGTGCGGCTGCCCGTCGGCATGGCGGGCTGGACGGTCAAGGACGTCTTCGGCGGCTCGACGTTCCCCGCCGTGCCGGCCGACGGCCTGGCGACGTACACGCTCGGGTCGCGCGAGTTCTACTGGCTCGAGCTGGCGGCACCGTGACGCTGACGGCGTCCCCGCCGGACGGCGGACGGGCCGACGACGCGCTCGCGGACCTGCTGCGGGCGTGGCTGCCGGCGCGGCGCTGGTTCCCGGCGAAAGGCTCCACGGCGCGCGTCACGCTCGCCGGATGGCTCGACCTCGCCGAGTCCGCCGAGGGCCACCGCGCCGCCCGGGCCACGGATCCCGCTCTCTCGCCGGCGCGCGTGGCGCTGGTGCGCGTCCGGGCGCGTGTCGTCGACGCCCTGCTCCAGGTGCCGCTGGCATTCGGCCCGGGCCCCGGCGACGTCATCGGCACGCTCGACGGCGTCACGGTGCGCGACGGGGTGGGCGATCCCGGCTTCCTGGGCGCATGGCTCGCCGCGGCCGACGGACCCGGGGCACAGGTGGACCTGGCGGGCGCGCGGGTGCTGCGAGGCGAGCAGTCGAACAGCTCGGTGGTGCTCCCGGCCGTGGGTGGCGGACGCCCCGTGGCGATCCTCAAGGTGCTGCGCACGGTGGCCGACGGCGCCAACCCGGACGTCGACGTCCCCCGGAGGCTGGTGGACGTCGGCTGGGACGGCGTGCCCGCGCCGCTCGGCTGGCTCGCCGGACGCTGGACCGCCCCGGACGGCACCGCGGCGGAGGGCTACCTCGGCGTCATGAGCGCGTTCGTGCCGGACGCGGAGGACGGCTTCGAGCTGGCCTGCCACCAGGCCCGGGAGGCCGTGGCGTTCGACGACGAGGCCGGCCAGCTCGGCGGGTTCGTCGCGGACATGCACGCCGCGCTGATCCGTGGCTTCGGCACCGTCCCGTCGGACGCGGGCCCTGACCTCGTCGCCGGCCTGGTGGCGGAGCGGTTCGGGTGGGCGGCCGAGCTGGTGCCCGCCCTGGAGCGCTACCGGGTGGGCGTCGGCCGGATGCTCGACGAGCTGCACGCGATGCCCGGCGTTCCGGAGCGTCAGCGCATCCACGGCGACCTCCACCTCGGCCAGGTGCTGCGCTCCGGCTCGCGCTGGTTCGTCACCGACTTCGAGGGAGAGCCGCTCGCACCGCTCGCCGAGCGGACCCGCCCCGACTTCGCGGTGCGCGACGTCGCCGGGCTGCTGCGCTCGTTCGACTACGCGGCGGCCGTCGGCGGCCTGCGGGGCGACGCGGCCACGGCCTGGTCCGGCACCGCTCGTCGGGCGGCTCTGGCGGCGTACGACGACGCCGCGGGCACCACCCTCGCCGACGGCACCGGTCCGGCCGGCTGCCTGCTGCGGGCCCTCGAGCTGGACAAGGCCCTGTACGAGGCGGTCTACGAGCAGCGCAACCGTCCCGACTGGCTCGGCATCCCCCTGGCCGGTCTCGACCGCCTGGCCGGTCCCTGACGGTTCGCCCATCCACAACGGCCTCACCCGCACCAGCCCGGCGCTGCCACCTGCGCTCGCGCGGGCGTCGCTGCAGGCGGGCTCGGGTGGTCGGTGGTTGGGTAAGGGGATGACGACCGCCGCTCCCGCCCCGGTTCCCGTTGACGCCGACGTTCTGCGTCGGGTGGCCCAGGGCCTGTACCACGACCCCCACGCCGTGCTCGGAGCCCATCGCGGCGCCGGCGGCGTCACGGTGCGCGCGCTGCGGCCGATGGCCGACCGCGTCGTCGTCGTCACGGCGGACGGCGAGACCGAGGCGACGCACGAGCAGGACGGCATCTGGGTCGCGGTCCTCGACCGGCCGGACGTCACGTCCTACCGGTTGTCCGTCACCTACGGCTCCGAGACCACGCTGTCCGACGACCCGTACCGGTACCTGCCGACCATCGGGGAGCTGGATCAGCACCTGCTGCGCGAAGGGCGGCACGAGCAGCTGTGGACCGTGCTCGGCGCCAACGTGCACCGCTACCCGGACCCGCTCGGCGACGTCGAGGGCACCGCGTTCGCCGTCTGGGCGCCGACGGCACAGGCGGTGCGCGTCATCGGCGACTTCTCCTTCTGGCAGGGACAGCAGTACGCCATGCGCTCGCTGGGCGACTGCGGCGTGTGGGAGCTGTTCGTCCCGGGCGTCGGGCCGGGCGCCGTGTACAAGTTCGAGGTCGTCGGCTCCGACGGCGTGTGGCGGCAGAAGGCCGACCCTCTGGCCAAGGGCACCGAGGTGCCGCCGGCCACCGCCTCGGTGGTCGTGGAGACGTCGTTCGCCTGGCACGACGAGGAATGGATGGCCGCCCGGACCGCGCGGGACCCGCACAACGGACCGGTGTCCATCTACGAGGTGCACCTGGGCTCGTGGCGCTGGGGGCTGGACTACCGCGGCCTGGCGGAGCAGCTCACCGAGTACGTCGTGACGATGGGCTTCACGCACGTCGAGTTCATGCCGGTCGCCGAGCACCCGTTCGGCGGCTCGTGGGGCTACCAGGTCTCGTCCTACTACGCCCCGACCGCCCGCTACGGCTCGCCCGACGACTTCCGCGCCCTGGTCGACGCCCTCCACCGGGCAGGCATCGGCGTGATCGTCGACTGGGTGCCGGCGCACTTCCCCAAGGACGAGTGGGCGCTGGGCCGGTTCGACGGCTCGCCCCTGTACGAGGACCCGGACCCGCTGCGGGGCGAGCAACCGGACTGGGGCACCTACGTCTTCAACTTCGGCCGCGCCGAGGTGCGCAACTTCCTCGTCGCCAATGCGACGTACTGGCTGGAGGACTTCCACGTCGACGGGCTGCGGGTCGACGCCGTCGCCTCGATGCTCTATCTCGACTACTCGCGGGCCGACGGCCAGTGGCGGCCCAACCAGTACGGCGGGCGCGAGAACCTCGAGGCGATCTCGTTCCTCCAGGAGGCGAACGCCACCGCGTACCGCCGCACGCCCGGCATCCTCATGATCGCCGAGGAGTCCACGGCCTGGCCCGGCGTGACGCGGTCCACGGAGCACGGCGGCCTCGGGTTCGGGCTCAAGTGGAACATGGGGTGGATGAACGACACCCTGCGCTACGTGCAGGAGGAGCCGGTCCACCGGCGCTACCACCACGGTGAGCTGACGTTCTCCCTCGTCTACGCCTACTCCGAGCAGTTCGTGCTGCCGCTGTCGCACGACGAGGTGGTGCACGGCAAGGGCTCGATCTACGGCCGCATGCCGGGCGACCACTGGCAGAGGCTGGCCGGCTGTCGGGCGCTGTACCTCTACCAGTGGACGCATCCTGGCAAGCAGCTGCTGTTCATGGGCTCGGAGTACGCCCAGGGCGGCGAATGGACCGAGCAGCACGAGCTCGACTGGTTCACGCTCGACGACCCGGGCCACGCCGGTGTCCGGCGGTGCGTGCAGGACCTCAACCGCCTCTACCGCGACACGCCGGCGCTGTGGCTCGAGGACCACACACCCGACGGCTTCGAGTGGATCGACTCGGACGACGCGGACGGCAACACCCTCGCCTACCTGCGCAAGGCTCCCGGCCAGCCCACCGCGGTGGTCGTCGTCAACTTCGCCGGGGTGCCCCACGAGCAGTACCGCCTGGCACTGCCCCACGCGGGCCGTTGGCGCGAGGCGATCAACACCGACTCCGAGCACTACGGCGGCTCCGGGGTGGGCAACCTGGGATCGATCGTCGCCGACCCGATTCCCCACTACGGCCGGCCGTTCTCGGCGTCGGTGCGGATCCCGCCCCTCGGCGGGGTCGTCTTCGTCGCCGACGAATGACCTCACGCGCCGGCGATCGACCGCCTCCGACGCTGTCGACGACGGATCGCCGGGCAATGGCCGACACCGTCCGCCGCGCCGTGCGCTGACATTGCGCTAGAGCT
>DASWOL010000195.1:0-23823 GCA_036398695.1 Cellulomonas sp.
CTTCGGCAACAAGAACCTGGTCACCACGCCGCCGGCGCCCATCGGCGCCGAGTACCAGACGATCCTCGGCACGCACACGCAGGACTGGCAGGCCGGCAAGGTCGACGACGTCAACGCCATGCTCAAGCAGGTGGACGACGAGATCGACGCAGCCGTGAAGCTGGCGGGCTGAGGCGTGGCCCCGGCCGTCCGTCGCGGACCAGGTCGACGACGAGGGTGGACAGCGTTCGCGTTCCTCGCGCCGTCCCTGCTCGGCATGATGGTGTTCTTCGTCTTCCCGCTGGTGATGACCGTGTACTACTCGTTCACGGCCTTCAACCTGTCGAAGCCCCCGAAGTTCAACGGGCTCGCCAACTGGCGGTACCTGTTCGGCGGTGACCCGCTGATCGGGCAGGCGACCCTCAACACCCTCTGGTTCGTCGTCGTCCTCGTTCCGGTGCGGATGGCCGGGGCTCTGTTCGTCTCCTGGGTGCTCACCCGGGCCCGCCGCGGCGCGGGTGTGCTGCGCACCCTGTACTACCTGCCGGCGCTCATCCCGCCGGTGGCGTCGACCATCGCGTTCGTCTTCGTCCTCAACCCGGCGAACGGGCCGGTCAACGTGCTGCTGAAGCACCTGGGCGTGCAGGGCCCGGGATGGTTCACGTCGGAGGCGTGGGCCAAACCGGCGCTGGCCTTCCTCGGCCTGTGGGTGCTCGGCGACCTCATGGTGATCTTCCTCGCCGCGCTGCTCGACGTGCCGACCGAGCAGTACGAGGCCGCCGAGCTCGACGGCGCGAACGGCGTCCAGCGGTTCTGGTACGTCACCATCCCCAACATGACGCCGGTGCTGCTGTTCGCCCTGATCACGGGCGTCATCGGCGCCCTGCAGTACTTCACCGAGCCGGCGGTGGCCTCGGCCACCGCCCAGGGCCGGGCCACCGTCGGCGCCGGCACCAGCGGGCTGCTCGGCTGGCCCGGGCAGTCGACGCTCACCTACGGCCAGCTGCTCTACAGCCGCGCGTTCGGCTCCAACCTGCTCGGCTACGCCTCGGCGATGGCCGTGGTGCTGTTCGTCGTCACCGCCGGCGTCATCGCGGTGCTGCTGCGCCGGTTTCGCGCGTTCAGCCCGGAGGTGGCCAGTTGAACCATCGCCACCGCTCCGGCCTGGTCTGGGTGGCCGACCACGCGGTCCTCCTCGCGCTCGCGGTGCTGTTCCTCGCGCCGTTCGCCTTCGTGGTCCTGACGTCGTTCATGTCCGCCGGGCAGGCGGGCACCACGTTCTCCTGGCCCCGCGAGTGGCACCCGGAGAACTTCGCGCAGGTGTTCGAGAAGCTGCCGATGCTCAAGTACTTCGGCAACTCGCTGATCTACGCGGTGCTGGCCACGGTGTTCATGCTGCTGTCCTCGGTGCCCGCGGCCTACGCGCTGGCCCGGATCCGGTTCCGTGGCTCGGGCCTGTACTTCCTCGCGATCATCGCGATGATGCTGCTCCCGCCGCAGGTGACCACGGTGCCGCTGTACGTCATGTGGGCGCGGCTGCACCTCACCGGGACGCTGTGGCCGCTCATCCTGCCCAACCTGCTGGGTGACGCGTTCTCGATCTTCCTGCTGCGTCAGTTCCTGCTGACCATCCCGCGGGACTACACCGAGGCGGCGCGGCTGGACGGCTGCGGCGAGCTGCGGACGCTGCTCAAGGTGATCGCGCCGATGGCCAAGCCCGGCCTGGCGGCCACCGCGATCTTCCTGTTCTTCCACTCGTGGAACGACTACTACGGGCCGCTGCTCTACACCTCGGAGAACGAGTCCGCGTGGCCGGTGTCCTACGCGCTGGCGCAGTTCCGCGGCGCGCACTCCGTCGACTGGAACATGACGATGGCGGCGACGCTGATCGCCATGGTGCCGGTGGTCCTGCTGTTCTTCCTCGCGCAGAAGGCGTTCGTCCAGGGTGTCACCCTGACGGGCGTGAAGGGGTAGCCATGAAGCTGACCGTGATCGGTGGCGGGTCCACGTACACGCCGGAGCTGGTGGACGGGTTCGCGCGGCTGCGCGACCTGCTGCCGCTCGACGAGCTCGCGCTGGTCGACCCGGACCCGCACCGCCTCGAGCTGGTCGCGGGGGTGTCCCGCCGGATGTTCGCCCGTGCCGGCTACCCGGTGACCGTCTCGCCGACGGCGGACGTCGTGGCCGGCGTCGCCGACGCGGACGCGGTGCTGTTCCAGCTGCGGATCGGCGGGCAGGCCGCCCGGCAGCAGGACGAGACGTGGCCGCACCAGTGCGGCTGCATCGGCCAGGAGACCACCGGCCCGGGCGGGTTCGCCAAGGCGCTGCGCACCGTCCCGGTGGTCCTGCAGCTGGCCGACGAGGTGCGGCGCCACGCCAGACCGGACGCGTGGATCGTGGACTTCACGAACCCGGTGGGCATCGTCACGCGCGCGTTGCTCCAGGAGGGGCATCGTGCGGTGGGCCTGTGCAACGTCGCCATCGGGTTCCAGCGCCGCTTCGCCCGGCTGCTCGGGGTGGAGCCCGCAGCGGTGGAGCTGGAGCACGTCGGCCTCAACCACCTGACCTGGGAGCGGGCGGTGCGCGTGGGTGGCATCGACCGGCTGCCGGAGCTCTTCGCCGCGCACCGGGACGACCTCGCGGAGGAGGTGGAGCTCCCGGCGTCCCTGCTGGAGCGGCTGGGCTCGGTCCCGTCGTACTACCTGCGCTACTACTACGCGCACGACGAGGTGCTCGCCGAGCAGACCGCCCCCGGCGCGACCACGCGCGCCGAGGCCGTCCTCGACGTCGAGCGCGAGCTGCTCGAGGCCTACGCCGACCCCGCGGTGGACACCAAGCCGGAGGCGCTGACCCGACGCGGCGGGGCGTTCTACTCCGAGGCTGCGGTGGACCTGCTCGCCTCGCTCACCGCGGACCGCGGCGACGTGCAGGTGGTCAACGTCCGCAACGACGGCGCCCTGCCGTTCCTGCCCGACGACCATGTCGTCGAGATCCCGGCGACGATCAGCGCCTCCGGTATCGCCACCGCCGGCTCGTCGGCGCGCGCCCCGCTGCCCGACGACGTCACGGGCCTGATCGCGCACGTCGCCGCCTACGAGCGGCTCGCCCTCGACGCGGCCGTCCACGGGGGCATGGACCGGGTGGTTCGTGCGCTGCTCGCCCATCCGCTCGTCGGCCAGTACGCGAAGGCCGAGAAGCTGGCCGACCTGCTCGTCGCACACAACCGGGCGCACCTGGCATGGGCTCGGTGAGCGAGCGTCGCGTGCTCGTCGCTGTCGACGGCGGCGGCACCAAGACGGACGTCGTCGCGCTCGGCACCGACGGCGCCGTGCTCGGCCGTGTGCGTGGCAAGGACTCGTGCCCGCAGGTGATCGGCGTGCGCAAGGCCGTCACGCGACTCGATGCGCTGGTGACCTCCGCGCTGGCGGAGGCCGCGATCGCCACCGGCGACGAGGTGCGCATCGCCCGCGCCGGCATCTACCTGTCCGGCCTCGACCTCCCCATCGAGATCGAGGAGCTGCGCGCCGGTCTCGCCGGCGTGCCGTGGGTGGACGCGGCCGACGAGGTCCTCGTCGACAACGACACGTTCGCCCTGCTGCGCGCGGGGACGCCCGAGCACGAGGCCGTCGCCGTCGTCTGCGGCACAGGGATCAACTGCGTCGGGCGCCGGGCGGACGGCGTCACCGCGCGGTTCCCGGCCCTCGGCGCCATCTCCGGCGACTGGGGCGGCGGCTGGGAGCTGGGCGAGAAGGCGGTGTGGCACGCGGCCCGCTCGGTGGACGGCCGCGGTCCGGCCACCGTGCTCGCGGAGCTGGTGCCCACCGCGCTGGACCGGCCGGACATGGCGGCCGTCATCGAGGACCTGCATCGCGGCCGGCTGCACCGGCGGGTGCTGCCCACGCTGGCGCCCGTGCTGTTCCAAGCGGCGGCATCAGGTGACGAGGTGGCCGGCTCGGTCGTCGACCGGCAGGCCGAGGAGGTGGTGCTGCTCGCCGCGGCCGCGCTGCGGCGCCTGGGTCTGGACCACGACGAGGTTCCCGTGGTGCTCGGTGGCGGCGTGCTCGCCGCCCGCGACCCGCGGCTGATGCGCGGCATCCGCGACGGCCTGGCGGCGGTCGCCCCGCATGCCCGGATCGAGTTCGTCACGGCGCCCCCCGTGCTCGGCGCGGCGCTCCTGGTGCTCGAGGCGGACTGGGCCGACGGCGCAGCCCTCGCCCGCGCGACGGCGGCTCTCGCGGTGTCCTGAGGATCGAGGCGTGGGCGCCCGCGAGACCGGAAGCGGTCAGTGACGGGCGCCGTGTCTCAGCGCCTCAGCGTCTCAGCGCGGTGTGGGGGCGTCGGCGGGCGTGAGCCGGAAGATCCGCAGCTCGCGGCCCGCGGCGCGCTCGTAGCCGCGGTAGCCGGGCCAGTTGCGCTCGAGCAGGGCCCAGGTCGCCTCGCGCTCCTCGGGCGGGACGAGTGCCGCGGTCACCTCGACGCGGCGACCCTTGACGTCGACGGCGGCGGCCGGGTTCGCCAGGAGGTTCGCCGTCCAGGCGGGATGCGTGCCGCGCGCGAAGTTGCTCCCGGTGACGAGCATCTGGTCGCCGTCCGGGCAGTACATCAGCTCGGTGCGCCGGGGCTCGCCCGACTTGGCGCCGGTGGTGTGCAGCACGAGCGAGGGGACCAGGGCCCCCGACAGCGGGGTCCGCCCCCGGTTCAGCCGGCGGGTCGCACGCTCCAGCGTCGGCATCACGCGCGGTCCGACGGCGCGGAAGAGCCGGGTGCGCGAGAGCCAGGCGACGGGACGGCGCAGGAATCGGGGCAGCATCCGGCCATTGTGGCCCGGCCCGGTGGCCGGGCACGGAACCCGCCGACGCCCGCCTTCGTAACAAGCGTCGACGTGGCGGTCACGACCTGAAGGCCACGCGTCGGTCGACATACCGTGGGACGGTGCAGCCAGCTGTCGCCATCGCGGTCACCACGGGTGTGGTGGCGGTCGCGGCCGTTCTCGGACTCGTCTGGCGCGCCAGGACGGGCCGCGTGCGAACGGTGGTCGCCGACCGGTCGTTCGCACCGGGCAGCCTGCCGGGGCTCGACGCCTTGGCGCCCGGCGCGACGCTCGTGCAGTTCTCCACCGAGTACTGCGCCCGGTGCCCGGCGACGTTCCGGTTGCTGTCCCAGCTCGCGCAGGAGCGCACCGGGGTGGCGCGACTCGAGGTCGACCTGACGAGCGACCCCGAGCTGGCCCGGCGGCTGGGCATCTTGCAGACCCCGACGGTGTTCGTGCTCGACGGCGGCGGGCGGCTCGTCGCCCGGACCGGCGGTTCGCCGCGCCGCGGCGACCTGGTCGCCGTCCTGAACAGTCTCGTCCCTTCGCCCGAATGGAGTGTGTGATGGTGTCGAGCCAGACCGTCCCGGCCGCCCCGAGGGTCGATTCGCGGGCACCGCGCTGGGTGGGCGGCTTCACGTTTGTCCTGGCCGTCGCGACCTTGCTGCTCGCGCTGCTGCGCCCGGTCGAGGACACGGTCGCCCGTCGCGTTCTCAGCCCGGAGTTCGTCGTGCTGCTGGTCCTGTGGCTGTCCTTCGGGGCGGGCACGTTCCGGGGCAACGGCGCGCACCCGTTCGCGTGGGTCTACCGGCGGCTGGTCCAGCCCCGGCTCTCCCGGCCCATCCCCACCGAAGACGCTCGGCCGCCGCACTTCGCGCTCGGTATGGGCTTCACGCTCACGACGATCGGTCTCGTCCTGCACGTGGTGGGCGTTCCGTTCGGGCTGGCCGTCGCGGCGGCGCTCGTCGTCGTCGCGAGCTTCCTGCAGGCCTTCGTCGGGTACTGCCTGGGCTGCCAGGTGTACTTGTTCCTGGTGCGCGGCGGGCTCGTCAAGCCGCAGGTGCCGATCGCCGCCTAGTCACCGGTCGCGCGGCGCTCGACCGTGCCCGCCGAGCCCCCGCCGAGCCCAGGGAGTGTGCCCCGATGTCCGATCGCGGCCTGCGTGTGTACGACTCGATCCTCGACCTGCTGCCCAGCGTGGAGGATCCCACCCCGATGGTGCGGCTGCGCCACGTCCCGGGGTTCCGACACGCGGTCGTGTACGCCAAGCTCGAGTGGTACAACCCGTTCGGCGCCGTGAAGGACCGGGTCGCCGCCAACCTCGTGCGGGACGCGGAGGAGCGCGGCGAGCACCTGCAGACGCTGGTGGAACCCACGTCCGGCAACACCGGCATCGGCCTGGCGATGATCGCCAACGCCAAGCACTACGGGTTCGCCGCCACGCTCTCCAACCAGATCCCGGCCGAGAAGCGGTCGGCACTCCGGCTGTTCGGAACCGACCTGTACGAGCTGGACGACGACCTGTGCCCGATGCCCGGGCAGCCCGAAGGGGCGATGGCCAAGGCCGCCGAGCTGGCCGCCCAGCCCGGCTGGACCGAGCTCAACCAGTACCAGAACCCTGCCAACCCCGATGCCCACTACCGCACCACCGGCCCGGAGATCTGGCGGCAGACGGGCGGGCGGGTGACCCACTTCGTCGCGTCGCTGGGCACGTGCGGCACCATCACCGGCACCGGGCGGTTCCTCAAGGAGCAGAACCCCGACGTGAAGGTGATCGGGGTCCACCCGACGGTGGGGCACGACATCCCGGGCGTGCGCAGCCTTCCGGCGCTGGCGCTGACCGACTTCTTCCGGCCGGAGGAGTACGACGGCGTCGTCGAGATCAAGGACGACGAGGCGTACGGGCTGTGCCGCAGGCTCTTCGTCGAGGAGAGCGTCATCGCCGGCCCGAGCAGCGGGCTGGCGCTGGCCGGTGCGCTGCGGACGGTCCCGGACGAGCCGGGTGTCGTGGCCGTGGTCGTTTTCCCCGACAACGCCTTCAAGTACACGTCCTCGTTCCGGCGGCACCTGCCCGACCTGTTCCCGCCGGAGGCCGAGGCGCCCCAGCCGGCGCCCGCCCCGTTCCAGCAGCACCTGGACGCCGCCTTCGGGTTCGCCAAGGACGGCCCCGACGTCGTCGACGTGCTGGAGGCCAAGCGGCTGCTCGACGCCGGCGTGGCCGTCGTCGACGTGCGCAACCCCGACGAAGTCGCGCGGGTGCGCATCGGGCAGGCGAGCAACGTCCCGTTGCCCGAGCTGTCGGCCGGACGGACGGCGGGCCTGCCCACCGACCTGCGCGCGCCGGTGGTCACGATCTGCGCGGCCGGGACCCGTTCCCTGTACGCGCTGCTGATCCTCAAGGCCCAGGGCTACACCGACGTGAAGAGCGTGGACGGCGGCATGGGCGCCTGGGTGCGGGCGGGCCTGCCCGTCGTCGCCTCGGCCTAGACGAGGAGCAGGTCCGGCCGGGCGGCTCGCCCTGCCGAGGCGCGCGCCGGGCGCCGGCTTCGACGGCCCCCCCGGCGGTCTGGCCGCGCACCTGCGATACTCGAAGCCCTTGCTTGGGAAAGGCTCCCGATGATCGTTGCCATCGCGGGAGCTTCTGGCTTCGTGGGACGGGCGCTCACGGCGCACCTGCTCGGCACCGGGCACGACGTGGTCGCCCTCAGCCGGTCTGGGAACTCCGCGGCGACGGGCGCGAGGGCCGTCGCGGTCGACGTGGGCGACCAAGCCGCGATCGCCGGGGCACTCGAAGGCGCCGAAGCGGCCTACTACCTCGTCCACTCCTTGGCCGTCGGTGGTGGATTCCGCGAGCTCGACCTCCGCCTTGCCACCACCTTCGGTCGGGCGGCGGCCCAGGCGGGCGTCGGGCGGATCGTCTACGTCGGAGCGCTCGGGGACGCCCCGAGCTCCGCGCACCTGGCGAGCAGGCAGGAGGTGGGAGCGGCTTTGGCCGCTGCCGGCGTGGCTGTGGTCGAGCTTCGGGCCGCGGTGGTCTTCGGCTCGGGCAGCATCTCCTTCGAGATGCTCCGCTACCTCACCGAGCGGCTGCCGGCCATGGTCTGCCCTCGGTGGGTGCGCACTCGGATCCAGCCCATCGCGCTCGTCGACCTGCTCGCCTACCTGGAGCAGTCGCTTCTCGTCGCCCCGGGCATCTACGAGATCGGTGGCGCTGATGTCACCACGTACCGGGAGATGATCTCCGCGTACGCCCGCGTGCGGGGTCTGCCTCCCCGGCACATCGTCGACATCCCGTGGCTCACGCCGCACCTGTCCTCGTACTGGGTCGACCTCGTGACGCCGGTCGACCGCTCGATCAGCCATGCGTTGATCGAGAGTCTCGTTGCCGAGGTGGTGGTGGTCGACCCCGAACCGGCCAGACGAGCGTTCTCGGTCGCGCCGATGGGGGTCGCCGGGGCCCTGGCCGCTGCCCTCGACGGCCAGGACGAGGACGTGACGCGCTCGATGTTCGCACGTCGCCACGGCCTGGAGGACGGCGTCTACTCCATCGTGGTCGACGTCCTCGTCCAGCCGGGGACCGAGGACGCGATCGTTCGCGACCTGGGGACGATCGGCGGGCGGTTCGGCTGGTACGGGGCTGCGCCCGAGTGGATGGCTCGCCTTGCCCTCGGGCGCCTCGTGGGCGAACACCTTCACCGACGCCGGCCCACGGCCGTGGCGCCGGGCGAGCTCGCCGACTGGTGGCGCATCGCCCGGGCGGGTTCGGGCGAGCTGGTGCTGCGGAGCGTCGGATGGTTCCCCGGCGACGCCTGGTTGGGGTACCGCGCCGGCCCAGGTGTTCTTCGCCAGGTCGCCGCGTTCCGCCCACGTGGCATGCCAGGGCTTCTCTACTGGAAGCTGCTCGCACCGGTGCACCGTGTGGTGTTCGGCCGAATGGCGCGACACCGCGTTCGCCGCGCGTCACGGGAGCGTTGACCACGGATCGCAGGAGCTCGCGGCGTCCGCTTCGCGCCGTGCGTGATCAGGTCATCGACGAGCGCCCGCTGACCTCGTCACAGGGCGAGAGCCCCACCAGAGGCCGGAAGACCCACCGCCGCCTAGGGTGTGTGCTCAGGGCGGGCCCCGACGAAGGTGGGCACGATGGAGGCCTCACATCAGGTATCCAGGCCGCCTGGTCGACCGTCGGTGGCGGTCGTCGGCTCCGGTGTCTCGGGTCTGACCGCCGCCTATCTGCTGGGCCGCACGCACGACGTGACCCTGTTCGAGGCGGATGAGCGGCTCGGCGGTCACGCCCACACCCACGACGTGACCGACTCGGCGGGCGTCGAGCACGCCGTCGACAGCGGCTTCATCGTGCACAACGACCGGACGTACCCGTGGCTGCGCAAGCTCTTCGCGGAGCTCGAGATCGAGGTGCGCCCCACCGAGATGAGCATGAGCGTGCGGTGCGACGGCTGCGGTCTGGAATATGCCGGCGGGCGGGGCGTGCGAGGGATCCTGACCCAGCCGCGGCGTCTGGTCGAGCCGCAGTTCGTCGCGATGCTGTTCCAGGTCAAGCGGTTCCATCGCCGCGCGACGGCGTTCTTGCGCGCGGCTGACGACGGTGACCTCACGACGTACGGCGAGTTCCTGGAGCGCGACGGCTTCGGCGAGCACTTCGTCGCGCACTATGCCGTGCCGCTGGTGGCGTGCGTGTGGTCCTCGGGTCGGGGCAGCGCGCTGCGCTACCCGGCGCGGTACCTGTTCCGGTTCCTGGACAACCACGGGATGCTGCGCGTCACCGGTTCGCCGCAGTGGTACACGGTCGTTGGCGGCTCGCGCACCTACGTCACGCGCCTCGCCGACAGGCTCCCGGACGTGCGCTCGTCACGCGCGGTCACCGGCGTCGTCCGGCGGCCCCACGGCGTGGAGGTCCAGGACGCCACCGGGCGGGCCACCAGGTTCGACCGCGTCGTCATCGCGACCCACGCCGACCAGGCACTCGGCCTGCTCATCGATCCCAGCGACCAGGAGATGCGCACCCTGGGGGCGTTCGGCTACTCGCGGAACGCGACCGTGCTGCACACCGACTCCTCGATGCTGCCCCGGACCGCGGGGGCGCGGGCGAGCTGGAACTACCGCATGTCGTCGTGCCGCTCGCCCGACGAGCCGACGGTGGTGACCTACTGGATGAACCGCCTGCAGGGACTTGACTCTCCCGACGACTATCTGGTCACGCTGAACGCGTCCGAACGCCTCGACCCCGACCACGTCCTCGCGGTGATGGACTACGCGCACCCGGTCTACACGCCGGAAGCGGTCGCCGCACAGGCGCGGCTGGGCGACCTCGCCACCGACCGGACGGCGTACGCGGGCGCCTATCACGGGTGGGGTTTCCACGAGGACGGGTGCCGCTCCGGCGTCGACGCTGCCCGGCACTTCGGGGTGACGTGGTGACGGCCGCGTCGCTGTCCGCGGTCCGCACCCTTCCGCCGTTGCCGGCGCTCGTGCCCGGACACGTCGCACATCGCCGCAACGGACCGGTTCGTCACGCATTCCGCCACGGCGTGTACCAATGGCTCGTCGACCTGGACGCCCTGCCCGTGCAGCCGTGGTTCCTCAGGCCGTTCGCGAGCTTCAGCGCCGCCGACCACCTCGGCCGGCCCGACGCGTCGATCAGGGCGAACGTCGACCACTACCTGGCCGTCAACGGAATCCGGCTCGGTGCGTCGAGCAGGATCGTGATGCTGGCCAACGCCCGGGTCCTGGGTCACGTGTTCGACCCGCTGTCCGTGTTCTGGTGCTTCGACGCGCAGGCCGCACTGATCTGCATCGTCGCCGAGGTCCACAACACCTATGGCCAGCGGCACGCCTACCTGCTGCGACCCGACGCGTCCGGGGTCGCCACGGCCGACAAGGCCTTCCACGTCTCGCCCTTCTTCGACCTCAGTGGCCGCTACGAGCTGCGGTTCGCGCTGTCTGCCCAGGCGGTCGCCAGCAGCATCGTGCTGCGCCGAGAAGGTGCCGTGGCGTTCAGCGCGAGCTTCCGCGGCCGCCCGATCCCGGCTACCAGCAGGGCGCTGGTCGGGCAGCTTCTCCGCCGACCTCTCATGCCGCAGCAGGTCTCCGCCCTGATCCGGATGCACGGCGTCGCGCTCTGGCTCCGGCGACTGCCCGTGTTCCGGCCTCCGCGCCATCTCGCGCAGGAGGGGGTCTGACGTGACGGTCTCCGTCACCGTCCAGTGGCCCGCCATCGTCCGTGCGCCCAAGGCGCCGCTCGCCGCCGTCGTCGCCCGCATGATCTTCCGGCGCGCCGTCCGCCTGGTCCCCGTGCGGGTCATCGGTCCGGGGTCAGGGAGCACCGGGGTGGTCTGCGATGGCTCACCCGTGCTCGAGCTGGTGCACCCGGACGCCTTCTTCGCCCGGCTGGGCCGCGACGCAAAGATCGGTCTCGGCGAGGCGTACATGGCCGGCGACTGGCGGGCCGGGCCCGGGACGGACCTGGCCGACCTGCTCGCGCTGTTCGCGGCCCGGCTCACGTCCCTGGTGCCGGCGCCGCTGCAACGCCTCAGGGCGATCGTCGACCGACGGGTGCCCACCAGCCAGGAGAACACCCTCGACGGGTCCCGCCACAACGTCCACGCGCACTACGACCTCAGCAACGACCTGTTCGCGGCCTTCCTGGACCCGACGATGAGCTACTCCGCGGCGTGGTTCGACGAGGACGAACCGGTGGCGACCGCCACCCGTCTGGAGCAGGCGCAGCTGCGCAAGATCGACGCCATCCTGGACTACGCGGGCGTCGCCCAGGGGACCCGTCTGCTGGAGATCGGGACCGGATGGGGGGCGCTCGCCATCCGCGCCGCCCAGCGGGGCGCGCACGTCACCACGGTGACGATCTCGGCCGAGCAGATGGCCCTCGCGACCGAACGGGTCGCGGACGCGGGCCTGTCCGCCCTGGTGGACCTGCGGCTGCAGGACTACCGCGAGGTCGAGGGCGAGTTCGACGCGATCGTCAGCGTGGAGATGCTCGAGGCCGTCGGCGAGGCGTACTGGCCGACGTACTTCGCCACGCTCGACCGGCTGCTGGCGCCGGGCGGGAAGGTGTGCATCCAGGCCATCACGATGGCGCACGAGCGGGTTCTCGCCACCAGGCGTTCCTTCAGCTGGATCCAGAAGTACATCTTCCCCGGCGGCGTCATTCCGTCACTGGAGTTCATCGACCAGACCCTTGCTGACCACACGACGCTGCACGTCACCGAGCGGCGCGAGCTCGGCGAGCACTACGCGCGCACGCTCCACCTCTGGCGGGAGCGCTTCGGCGAGCAGTGGCCCCGGATCCGTCAGCTCGGGTTCGACGAGACGTTCCGTCGCATGTGGGAGTTCTACCTCGCCTACAGCGAGGCGGGCTTCCGCACGGGCTACCTCCACGTGAGCCAGCTGCAGATGACGAGGGAGCCGACATGAATCTGACAGGCAAGGTCGCATGGGTCGTCGGGGCGTCCAGCGGCATCGGTGCCGCCGTGGCACGCGAGCTCGTCTCGCGAGGGGCGCAGGTGGCGATCTCGGCCCGCCGGCCCGAGCAGCTCGCGGCGGTCTCCGCCGGCACCATGCTCTCGGTGCCCGCCGACGTCACCGACGTCGCCTCCCTGCGCGCCGCCGCGTCCCGCATTCGCGACGAGCTCGGTCCCATCGATCTCGCCGTGCTGTCCGCCGGCTACTGGAAGCAGATGTCCGCCAGCGCCTGGGACACCGCGACCTTCGACCGGCACGTCCAGGTGAACCTCGTCGGCATGAGCAATGCCATCGCCGCAGTGCTCCCGCAGATGCTGGCCCGGCACTCCGGCGTCATCGCCGGCCTCGCGTCGGTTGCCGGCTACCGAGGGTTCGCCGGGGCCGAGGCCTACGGCGCGACCAAGGCCGCGCAGATCAACCTGCTCGAGTCGCTCCGAGTCCACGTCGGCAGGAGCGGCGTACGCATCACGACCGTCTGCCCGGGCTTCGTCCGCACGGACCTGACCGCCGGCAACGACTTCCCGATGCCGTTCATCATCGAGTCGGACGCCGCCGGCCGTGCGATCTGCGACGGACTCGAGCGCGAGCGCACCGAGATCGTGTTCCCGGCGCGCATGGCGATCCTCATGAAGGCCTCGCGCCTCGTGCCCGCCGGCGCGTGGGCCGCCCTGTGGGCCCGCAGCGCCCGAACGGCAGCCCGCACTCCCGGTGCAGCGCGCGCGCACATGAGACTGAGCCGGACCGTCACCGTCGACAAGCCGCTGGACACGGTCTTCGCGTACCTGTCGGACTTCACCACCACCACCGAGTGGGACCCCGGCACGGTCCGGACCGTCCGCTCCTCCGGTGACGGCGGCGTCGGAACCGAGTACCGCAACACCTCGACGTTCGCGGGCCGGCAGACCCAGCTCACCTACGTGGTGCAGGAGCTGGTCCCGAACCGGCGCATCGCCCTGCGCGGCGAGAACGCCACGGTCATCGCCCACGACTCCATGGACTTCCGAGCGGCGGACGGCCGCACGGAAGTGACCTACACGGCGGACCTGACCTTCAAGGGCGTCGCCCAGCTCGTCGCGCCGTTCCTGAGGCGGGCGTTCGTCCGGCTCGGCGACGAGGCCCAGATCGGGCTGGTTCAGACGCTGAACCGGCTGTGAGGCCGGGGTCGTCCCGCGCGCTCCAGTCGCGCCGCGTTCGCGCGGCTCGTCCCGCTTCCTGGGGCGGCCGTCTCGCAGGCCGACTGGGACTGTCAGCGTGCCCGGCCGTGTCCCCTGGCTGTCTCTTCCTCGCGGTCGGCGATGTCGGTGAGGAGTGTGCTGAGGCGCCTCAGCGCCGGCATGGTGCCCACGATCCGCTGGACGTCGCGGGCGGGCAGTGTGGCAAATGCCTCCCCCATCGCCTGCGCGATCCCTGAGCGGAACGACTGGCGCACGTAGCGGCCGCGGTCGGTGGCCGTGAGTACGACGGACCGGCCATCGACATGCGAGCGTCGACGCTCGACGAGGTTCTGTTCCTCGAGCTTGCGGAGCACCTCGCTGACCATGGAGCGCGACAGGCGCATCTCGGCGGCGAGCGCGGTGGGGCTGGTCCTCTCGCCGTCGATGACGAGCCGCAGGGCCAGCGCCTGAGCGGGCGGGAGGACCGGCAGCCCGCCGTGCGTTCGCGATGCCTGCGTGGCTTCCTGCCACAGGAAACCCAAGACCTCGGCGAACTCGGCGGCCTGCGTCGCCGAAGCCACGTCCGAGTCGCTCATCTGCGCCTCCGTCGCTCGTGCCCTGGCGCCACGCTAGCAGCCGGGGGGTCGCGCAGGATGCGCCAGGCCGCCCGGGCGGGCCCCTCCAGCCGGCCGCGGCCTTGGTGTCGACGACTCGAAAGTAATTCTTGCCACCGAAGCAACTACTTCGGTATGCTGAAGTAGTTGCGCGAGGTCGGCAGGAATCGGGCGACTCGCTCGACATGCCGCCTGCGCTCAATCCGATGGAGGACCCCCGGTGACCGACCGCCCCGAAGACATGCTGGTGACGAAGCGTCGCGTGCTGACGTCGGAGGAGCGGGCGCTTCCCCTGGTGAAGTACTACGACCTGCCGCTGCACCGCCCGGGGCCGCTGCAGCAGGAGCTGCTCGACCGCATGCCGCTCGACGAGAGCGTGGTCACCGAGCCGGAGCACTGGCTCGACGTTCTGCAGCCCCGCGGGTACCAGGCCGCCGAGTACGGGTACCGCATGCGTCACGACGGGACGGGCTACATCGCCTCGTACACGACCTACCCGGGATGCACACCGGCGATGCTGGCCTGGTACTTCCGGTGGATCAACATCCACTCGGCTCACATGCCCGCCGGCCAGGGCAACCTCCGGTACAAGATCTGGAACCCGGCCGACCACTGGGACCATTACTTCCTCAACGGCAGCGACAAGGCGGGCGGCATCTTCACGGTGGAGTCGCTCGACCTCGGCGAGGGGGAGGAGATGCTGGGGTCCATCCGGCATGCTCTCGACCCACGCGACTTCGGGTTGACCGAGGCGCGCCTGACGGAGCTGCAGGAGGCCGGGGCCTGGATCGACTGCGCCACCGAGTCCTTCCACCCGGCCGACGACCCGGCCACCACCCTGCCCGGAACCCACCTGTTCCTCACGATGACGCGGATCAACCCGTGGGGTGTGCTGGAGAAGATCACGCGCGAGTGGATCGGATGGGGCGTCAAGGACGGCGAGCTGGTCGTCGACGAGTCGACGCCCGCATCGATGCTGGACGACGCCTATCTCAAGAAGGTCGTCACCCACGGCACGGTCGAGGCCCAGCAGCTGAGCAAGTTCCTGCCGCAGCTCTACGCGGAGTACGAGGACCTGCCCGACGACGCGGACTGATCCGACGTCGCGGACGGATCGAGCCACGATGTGCGCAGCAGAGGCGCTGGAACTCCTCGGATGCCGAGGTGCGGAAAGGACGAGAAGTGTCCGTGACGGTCGCCACCACCCTGGCCGCGGCGGTGGCCTTCGCCGCCTTCCATATGCCGCTGCCGGCTCGTCGGGCCGGCCGATGGGGCTTCGTACGGGTGAGCGGCATGGCGGTTCCTCTGCTCGGGATCGCGTATCACGTGCTGATGCTTCCGGCCGTCGCCGCGCTGCCGGCTCCCGCTTGGGCGGTGGCGGCCGGGTTTGCCTGGATGTTCCTCGACCTTGCGCTCGAGGGCGCCGGGCTGGCGGGGACGACGATCGACGTCCGGTCCTTGCGGGAGGGTGTCCACCTCGTGGCGTGCGTCTGGGTGCTGGCGGCGGGATGGCACAGCGGACCGGTGCTCGGCGTGGCGGGGACCCTGCTCGCGGCTGCGTTCCTCGCGCGCCTGGGGCTCCGGGCGCTGCGAGGCGAACCGCCGGCGTGGCTGCTATCCGTGAATGCGGCGCTCAACGTCGTCTGGATCGTGGTGGTGGCCGTCGCGCTCGCGTGACGTCGGCCCGCGTACCACGCGGGCCCCTCAATCTCCTCGCCGCACGGGCTCATCGGGCCTCGTGACCGAACCGTGACGCGCAGGAGTCTTGACGAGATACGTCGGTGAAGTGAAATATCGGATAGACAAAACTGTTGGTTCGTGACCCAGTCGGTCACGAAGCCTCGGCAGCAACCGGCTGCCGCAGGTCGCCGCTTCTCAAGGACGAGGAAC
Source organism: Cellulomonas sp. (assembly GCA_036398695.1). Classification (GTDB taxonomy): domain Bacteria; phylum Actinomycetota; class Actinomycetes; order Actinomycetales; family Cellulomonadaceae; genus Cellulomonas. The sequence continues at coordinate 15,942 of DASWOL010000195.1, forward strand.
TGTGATGTCACCACTGACCTTCCGTCGAACGGCGGTCTCTATCGCCGCCGCCGCAACCGGCGCACTGCTCCTGGCCTCCTGCTCCGGCGGGAGTTCGGGCGCAACCGCGACGACAGGCGCCGGGGCTCCGTCGGGGACCGCGAGCGCGGCCCCCGCCCCCACCGGTGTCACGATCACGCTGTGGCACCAGTCCGCTGACTCGGCGCCTCAGCTCGACCTGTACAAGGCGTACGAGGCCGCCTCGGGCAACAAGATCGAGCTCGTCGACGTGCCGGCCGACACCTACACGACCGCGATCCAGACCAAGTGGGCCACGGGCGACCGTCCGGACCTGCTCGAGTACAACCCGACGCCGCAGGACATGAAGCAGCTCAACATGAGCGAGAACATGGTCGACCTGTCGAGCCTGCCGTTCGTGGCCCACCGCATCAACAAGGACGCCGGTGTGCTCGACGGCAAGGTGCTGGGCCTCGCGCTCGGCCCGACCAGCTCGTTCGGCATGTTCTACAACAAGGACGTCCTGAAGGCTGCCAGCGTCGACGTGCCCACCAACTACACCGACCTGCAGACCGACTGCGCCAAGATCAAGGCGACCGGTGTGGACGCGGTCAACGTCGGCGGGGGGTCGGAGTTCCCGGCCAACATGATCGCCGGCTTCGCCTACATGGCGGACTTCAACTCCGGCGACACGTGGGGGCAGAGCGTGGCCGCTGGCACCACCAAGGTGAGCGACCCCAGCGGCCCGATCGTCGCCGGTCTGACGGCGGTCGACAACCTGCGCAAGGCCGGCTGCTTCAACAGTGATGTCGCCACGGCGACCTACCAGGATTCGATCAAGGCCGTCTACGACGGCAAGGCCGCACTGACGATCCTGCCGTCCGACTTCATCCAGCAGTTCTACGACGCCGGCAACGACGACACCGCTGCCGTCGACGCGAAGGTCGGATTTGGACCCATCTCCGCCGAGAAGGGGATCGGCTCCTACGGCACGAGCCCGATCGGCAGCTACTTCGTGCCCAACACCGGCGACGCCACCAAGGAAGCGGTCGCCGAGGACTTCCTCAACTTTGCCGCGACCACGGGCTACCAGACCTACGTCAACGAGGCGAAGTCCTCGCCGACGCTCGACACGGCGACGTTGCCCTCGGACCTCGGCGGCCTGTACGAGTCCTTGGCCAAGCTCCTCCAGGACCCGACGACGACGCCGGCCTTCAACCAGTCGGTGCCCGGCTTCGGCAACTTCGGCCAGATCGCAGTGAGCGTCATCGTGGGTCAGGCCACGCCGCAGGATGCGGCGACGAAGTGGCAGACCTTCGTCGACCAGGCCATCGCAGCCCAGCAGTGACGCTGCCCACTCCACGAGGGATCACATCGTCATCGTGTCTTCCAACAAGGCCATGAGCCCCGCTCCCTCGCAGGCCACGCCCGTGCGCGGCGACCTCCCCCACGGGGGCTCGCCGCGCACGGCGCGCAGCCGGCGCCGCACCTACCGCCTCTGGTTCGCCTTGCCCGCGATCCTGCTCGTCGCGTGCTTCTTCGTCGTCCCGTTCGTCGCGAACGCCATCCTCAGCTTCACGCGCTGGACCGGCTTCTCCAGCAAGATCCGCTTCAACGGGCTCCAGAACTTCCGGCAGATGCTCGAGCTCGGCATCCTCGGGCACGCGATCCTCGTCACCATAGGATTCGCGATCACGACGATGCTCGTGCAGAACGTCGTCGGCCTGGCGTTCGCCAAGTCGCTGCAGCAGAGCAGCCGCCTCAACTCGGTGTTCCGCACGATCTTCTTCATCCCCGTACTGATGTCCCCGCTCGCCGCGGGATACATCTGGTCGGCGGTGCTCGATCCGCACGGGCCGGTCAACGCGTTCCTGTCGTTGTTCGTCCCGGGCGACGTCACGTTCTCCTGGCTCGGCAGCACGAGCACGGCCCTGTGGACGGTCGGCTTCGTCGACGGGTGGAAATGGAGCGGCCTGGTGACGCTGGTCTACATCGCCGGCCTCAACAGCATTCCCCGCTCCGTCCTCGAAGCGTCCGTCCTCGACGGCGCCAGCGCCTGGCGGCGGTTCCGGTCCGTGGAGATACCACTGCTGGCACCGTCGTTCACGTTCAACATCGTCGTGACGCTCGTCGGCTCCTTCAGCGCGCTCGACGTCATCTTCGCCACCACCAAGGGCGGGCCCGGCGATGCCACCTCGGTGTTGAACGTCGCCGTCTACCGCCAGTACGGCCAGGGCCTGTTCGGCACGTCGAGCTCCCTGAGCTTCATGATCGCCATCCTCGTCATCGTCACGTCGGTCCCCCTCATCCGGTACCTGCGCAAGCGGGAGGCGTACGCGTGAGCACCACCGTGGCAACGACGTCGTGGGTCAACACCCGCGCCAGGCGGCTTTTCGCCCTCAAGTACGTCGTCCTGTCGATCGTCGCCGTGCCGTGGGTCCTCGTCCCGTTCTGGGTCCTGCTGGTCAACTCCTGGAAGACCGACGCGGAGGCCGGCACGCCGACCATGGCCCTGCCGAGGACGTGGGCATTCGCCGCGAACCTCAAGACGGTCATCGACCAGGGCCACTACTTCATCGGACTGAAGAACAGCCTGCTCGTCGCGGTTCCGGTGGTCCTCGGCGTGCTGCTGCTCGGCTCGATGGCGGCCTGGACCTATGCGCGGACGACGAAGCGGTCGCTGCTCGTGACGTACTACGTCACGGCGCTGTCGATCATCCTGCCGCCAGCCATCGTGCCGACCGTCGTCCTCCTGACGAAGGCGCACCTCACCGGGTCGGTCGCCGGCTACATCCTGGCGCTCGTCGGCACGCGCATCGGCGTCATCGTCTTCCTCACCACCGGGTACATCCGCGGACTGCCGATGGACTTCGAGGAGGCCGCCCAGCTCGACGGGGCGAACCGCTGGCAGATCTACTGGCACGTCATCCTGCCCCTCGTGCGTTCGGTGCTCTTCACCGCGGCCGTCATGACGGTCATCAACGTGTGGAACGACTTCCTGTTCGCGCTCTACATGATCAAGGGCACGGTGAATTCGACGTTGCCGCTGACGCTGTACAACTTCGCCAACGCCGGCCAGTACGGGCTGCGGTGGAACCTCGTGTTCATGCATGTGATCCTCACGAGCCTGCCGCTGGTCATCGCCTACGTCGTGCTCCAGCGCAAGGTGATGTCCGGCCTGACCGAAGGGGGAGTGACCGGATGAGCGACCCCACGCTCGAGCCGGTGGCTGACGAGGTGGTCCAGGAGCCGGTCCCGGGACCGAACGTCGACGCCGCCGAGCAGCTGGCGCACCTGGTGCCCGCGCTGTGGCGCACGCTGAAGCGGGCCGCAGGTGACAGCGAGGAACAGCTGCCGACGAAGGAGTCGCAGGTGACCATCCTGCGGCTTGTGATCCTGCGCGGTGCGCTCACACCCGCGCAGCTGGCCTACGAGCTCCACGTGGCCCGATCCACCGTGAGCAACCTGCTCAAAGGACTGGTTCGGGACAGGCTCGTCGAGCGCCGCACCGCGCCGCAGGACGCACGCGTGGTGACGATCACGGCGACCGAGAAGGGCCGCGCGATCCTCGAGACGTTCCGCCAGGACCGGACGGCGGCGCTGCGGACCGCCATCGAGAGCTTCCCCGAGTACGCGCACGTCATCGACGCCGACGAGCTGGTCGTGACCCTGCGGCGGCTGCTCGCGCGGCTCGAGGCCGTGGCGGACCGGCGGGGGCTCGAAGCCGACGACTCGACCCCAGGAGCCTGACATGACAGCTGGACGCCTCGTTGCGGGTGCGGCCCGTGCGGACATCACCCCGACGGACCTGCGTGGGCTCAACCCGTTCGGCCCGGACTTCGTCGCTGTACGCGACCGGCTGCACGCTCGCGCTCTCGTCGTCGGTGACGGTGCGACGCGGGTTGCGCTCGTCAGCCTCGACCTGGTCGAGGTGGGGGACACCACCGAGGTCCGGCGGCGGGTGGAGCGCGAGGCCGGCATCCCGGCGGACCGCGTGATGCTCGCCGCGACGCACGCCCACAACGCTCCGCGCGTCGGGCTCGTGCCGCCGGGCGGCAAGGCACGCATCCCCACCGCCGAGTCGCTCGCCTACACGTCGTTCGTTGACGACGTGATCGTCGCCGTGGTACGCGAGGCCGCGGCCGCCGTTCGTCCCGTGTCGATGGGAGTCGCGCGCGAGCCGGTCGACGTCAACGTGTGCCGCGAGGCGTACGTGGGCGGGCGCTGGACGCTCGGCTACGTCCCGGACGGCGAGTCGGACAAGACGCTGGGGGTCGTCAGCTTCGTGGCGGACGACGGCGCCGTGGTCGCGGCCGTCCTCAACTACGCGGTGCACTCCACCGTGCTGCTCGGCATCCCCGAGCTGAGCGCCGACCTGGCCGGGGCGGCGTGCACGCAGGTGGAGCGCCTGCTCGGCGGCGACGTGGTGGTGCTGTGGACGGCGAGCTCGCTCGGCGACCAGGCCCCGAAGGTGGAGCTCGGCGTCGCGAAGGCCGGGCTCGTCGTCGCCAGCGGTGATCCCGAGCAGGATCGGGCCTTCGGGTACGCGGCGGTGGACGCACAGGGGTTCGTGCTCGCCGCGACGGCCACGCGCCTTGTGCGCGCGCCGCAGCGGCGGCGCAGCACGGGACCCGTGCGCGGAGCGCTGCGCGTGATCCCCTGCCCCGCGCGTCGGCTCGAAGTGCCGCCCGGCATGGAGCAGGCCGACGTGGACACGGTGGAGCTCACCTTGACGTGTCTGACCATCGGTCCGGTGGCCTTCGCCGGAGTGTCCGGCGAGGTGACGGTCCCCGTGGGGCGTGCCGTCGTCGCGGCGTCGCCGCTGGCGGCCACGTTCGTCGTGAGCATCGCGAACGCCCGGATCGGCTACCTGCCGACCGACGAGTCGTACGACCGCAGCACGCAGGCGGCCGAGGGCTGCCCGATCGTCCAGGGGTACGCCCAGCGCACCATCGTCGACGGGCTCGCCGCGATGGTCTCGGCAGCCGTGCCGGGCGAGGGTGCCTGACCCGTGCCCCAGTCGGAGCCACCAGCAGCAGGAGGATCTGTGAGCAGTCTCGTGCCCGTCGAACCCGAGCTTGAGCGCACGCTCTTCGCGGTGGTGCGCCGGGAACGCCGCGCGCGTGACGCGGCCGACTGGGACGGCATGGCAGACCTGTACTGGCCCGGCTCGATCGTGCGTGTCACGTGGTTCGAGGGGACGGCGGAGGGGTTCATCGACGGCTCGCGCGAGAAGCGCGAGGCGAGCCCCGGCGGGTTCCACGTCATCGTCCCCGCCTGGTGCGAGGTCAACGGCGACCGGGCGCTCGTGGAGAGCCAGGGCCAGATCGTGCTCCGGCCCCGCCTCGACGGCGTGCGGTGCGACGTGACGAGCTGGTGCCGGTTCTTCTCCCGGATCGAGCGGCGAGCGGGGCAGTGGCGGTTGCGGTCGTTCGACAGCATCTACGGCAAGGACCGGCTCGATCCTGTGATCCCCGGGCAGCGCGTGACGATCGACGAGGAGGAGCTGGCTGCCGGACGCGTGTCCTACCAGTTCCTGACGTACATCAACAGCCGCTCGGGTCGACCGGTACCGCAGGACCTGCCGGGCGACGACCGCCCCGACCTGCTGGCGGCGTTCTACGCCGACGCCCGCGAGTGGCTGGAGTTGGGCGACGAGGCGCGTGAGGGCCGATGGCGACCCCTCGTCCGGGGATAGCCGCCCCGGCCGGCGGTCCACGCCTGCTCGTCGGCGCGTGCCGCACGACGATCGACCTGGAAGGCGTGCTGCCGGTCGAGGGCTTCGTGACCGTGACCGACCCCCTCGAGGCCCGCGTGGCGGTGCTCGACGACGGCGAGACGCGGGTGGCGGTCGGGGTGGTCGACCTCACGTCGATTTCCACGTCCCTGGCCGATGAGCTGCGCGCCGAGATCGCGACGGCGGCGCGCCTACATCCGGATCACGTCGTCATCGTGGCGAGCCACACGTTCAGCGCGCCGCACGTCGCCGGCGGTGACGGCGACCGTTGGCACGACGCGGTCGTCGATGCGGTGCGTCGCAGCGCCCACGCGGCGGCGAATGGGCTTCATCCCGGAACTCTCGCGGTCGGGCGGGGACGTTGCGACATCAACGTCAACCGCGACGTGCGTACGCGCGAGGGGTACTGGCTCGGGGCCGACGATGCCGGGCCGTCGGACACGTCGGTCACCGTGGCGGTGCTGCGGGACTCGGGCGGGACGGTCATCGCGATCCTCGCCGGTTACGCGGTCCAGTCCTCGGTCATGTCCGACTCGGTCCTGCCAGGCGGCGGACGGTCCGTCGGAGGCGACCTCGCGGGAGCGGCGATGCGGCATGTCGAGGGGCGGTACCCCGGTGCGGTGTCCCTGTTCCTCGTCGGCGCGGCCGCTGACCAGGCCCCGCGCTACACGGCGGTGTCGGCGTGGGTGGACAGCGCCGGTGTGCGACACAAGGGTGACCTCGGCGAGGCCGGTCGCATCCTCGTGGGCCTGCAGGGCGATCGGCTGGGCGGCGAGATCGTGCGCGTGGCCGAGGCCGCGACGCCGTCGCTGCGCCGGCCACGGCTCGGCGTCCTGCGTGACGACGTCGTGGTGGCCGCCCGCGAGGCACCGCCCCGGGAAGAGATCCGCCCGCGGCTGACGCACCGGTGGGCGTCGTCGGGCGAGGCTCACGTCCCGATCGCCGTGGTGCGGCTCGGCGACCTCGCCCTGGCGTGCCTTGCGCCGGAGCTGACCGCGGTGTCCGGGCTCGAGGTCGTCACACGCTCGCCCGCCCCGGTCACCGCCGTGGTGACGATGGCCGACGGCGCGGCGAAGTACCTGGCGGACCGGCTGTCGTTCGAGCGCGTGACCTACGAGGCGATGGCCTCTCGGTTCGCGCCCGGCTCGGCCGAGGTGGTGACCGACGGGCTCGTGGCGCTCGTCGGGCGGGCGTTCCCTGCGAGGATTGGAATCAAGTTGCGCATCAGCAAGAGGCTTCACGACGCCGTGTTCAACCTGGTGATCTCGATCATCATGTCCCTGGCGATGTCGTTCGTCCTCACGGCGGTCAACGTGGGGTTCGGGCCCTTCTTCGGGCTCGCGTTCCTCAAGTCGTTCGGGATCTCGGTGGTGGTGTCGTTCGTCGTGACGTACGCGACGATGCCGCTCGTCGGGTCATGGATGGGCAGGGTCTTCCAGGTCGAGGGCGATGTCAGCGAAGGATCTCGACCGTCGACGGCCGGATGACGAGCCACAGGCCGGCGTTCGCGACGACCACGGCCGCGACCATCACGGCGGCCATCGACGTGACGGAGACGCCCAGGGCGCCGACCAGCGGTGAGATGAGGCCGGCGAGCCCGAAGTTGGCGGCGCCGAGCACCGAGGCGGCGGTGCCGGCGTGCTCCCCGTGCCGGGACAGCGCGACGACCTGGATGGGCGCGTTGGCCCCGCCGTTCGCGATGATCGCCGTGGACACGAGGACGACCAGCACCGTGGGTGGTGCGCCGAGCATGCCGGCGACCAGGAGCACGGTCGTCCCGACGAGCATCGCAGCGAGCCAGCGTGCCATCACCCGGGCCGGCGAATGTCGGCGCATGAGCCGCGCGGAGATCTGCGAGCAGATCGTCATCCCCACCGCGTTGGCGGCGAACAGGAACCCGTACTGCTGGGCGCTGAGCCCGAAGTCCTCCTGGTAGAGGAACGACGACGAGGACAGGTACGAGAACATCGTCGTGAAGCACATCGAGCTGACCACGACCGCGCCGACGTAGACCCGGTCCCGGAGCAGCACCCGGTACCGCGCGCCGGCGCCGCGCACCCCCTCGATGTTGCGTCGCGCGGGTGGCAGCGTCTCGCCGAGCACCATCGCCGACGTGGCTGCCATGACCAGGCCGAAGCAGGCGAGCAC
>DASWOL010000196.1:0-2664 GCA_036398695.1 Cellulomonas sp.
GTGTTCGAGCACGAAGGCTTCTGGATGGGCATGGACACGTTCCGTGACTGGACCGAGCTGAACGGCCTGTGGGACTCCGGCCGTGCCCCGTGGAAGATCTGGGAGGACTGAACCCGTGCGCATCCTGGTCACCGGCACCGAGGGCTACCTCGGCAGCCTGCTCGCCCCCACCCTGCTGGGTCGCGGCGACGACGTCACCGGTCTGGACACCGGCTACTACAAGAACGGCTGGCTCTACAACGGTGTGCGCGAGACGCCGCGCACCCGGGCCGGAGACATCCGGCACGTCACGCCGGACGACCTGGTCGGCTTCGACGCCGTCGTGCACATGGCCGAGCTGTCCAACGACCCGATCGGCGACCGGATCGGTGACGTCACCTACCAGATCAACCATCACGGTTCCGTCGCCCTCGCGGCGGCCGCCAAGCGCGCCGGCGTCTCCCGGTTCGTCTACATGTCCTCGTGCAGCGTCTACGGCGTGGCCGACGGCACCGTCGACGAGACCAGCCCCACCGACCCGCAGACCGCTTACGCGAGGTGCAAGGCGCTGGTCGAGCGAGACGTCACCGCGCTGGCCGACGACGAGTTCAGCCCCACGTTCCTGCGCAACGCCACCGCGTTCGGCGCCTCGCCGCGCCAGCGGTTCGACATCGTGCTGAACAATCTCGCGGGCCTGGCGTGGACCACGCGCCGGATCGCCATGACCTCCGACGGCACCCCCTGGCGCCCGCTGGTGCACGGCCTGGACATCGCCAAGGCCATCCGCGCCGTGCTGGACGCCCCGCGGGAATCCGTGCACGCGCAGGTGCTGAACGTCGGCGCGGACAGCAACAACTACACGGTGCGGGAGATCGCCGAGACCGTCGGCGCCGAGTTCCCCGGCTGCGAGGTCTCGTTCGGCGACCCCAGCGCGGACAACCGGTCCTACCGGGTGTCGTTCGCCAAGATCCGCGAGGTGCTGCCCGGCTTCGACACCGACTGGGACGCCGCCGCCGGTGCCGCCCAGCTGCACCGGGTGTTCCAGCAGATCGACCTCGACACCGAGACCTTCACCGGGCGCGGCCACACCCGCCTGGCGCAGATCGAGCACCTGCTCAAGACCGGCCAGGTGGACCCGCAGCTCTTCTGGACGGTGAACCCGTGAAGTACACCCCGACCGCCGTGGACGGCGTGCTGATCGTCGAGCTGGAGCAGCGCGGCGACGACCGCGGCTTCTTCGCCCGGACCTTCGACGTGGCCGAGTTCGAGGCGCACGGCCTGGACACCGCCGTCGTGCAGTGCAACCTGTCGTACAACCACCGGGCCGGCACGCTGCGCGGCCTGCACCGCCAGGTGCCGCCGTACGCGGAGGGCAAGCTGGTGCGCTGCACCGCCGGGGCGATCGTGGACGTGGCCGTGGACGTGCGGCCGGGCTCGGCGACCTACGGGCAGCACGTGCTGGTCGAGCTGTCCGCCGCCAACCGGGTCGCGCTGTTCATCCCGCCGTACGTGGCGCACGGGTACCAGACGCTCACCGACGACGCCGAGGTGACCTATCAGGTCAGCGGCCCGTACGCCCCCGACGGCGAGCAGGGCTTCCGGTACGACGACGCGGCGTTCGCGATCGCGTGGCCCGTGCCGGTCACGGTGATCTCGGACAAGGACGCCTCCTGGCCGCTGGTCGCGGACGCACCGGCGCAGGCACCGGCCCAGGCGCCGATGCCGGACGAGGACGCGGCGGTGGCCCGGTGATCGTCGTCGACTCGCTGCTGCGTGCCCGCCAGTCCGACGGGAAGCCGATCCGGGTGGCGCTGGTCGGCGCCGGATTCATGGGCCGTGGCCTGGTGAACCAGATCGTGAACTCCGTGCCCGGGATGGAGGTCGTCGCCATCGTCGCCCGCCGCCCCGAGCAGGGCGTGCGTGCCTACACCGAGGCGGGCCTGTCGGGCGTGGTCGAGGTCGACTCCCCCGCCGCGCTGACCCGGGCCGCCGCCAGCGGCACCCCCGCCGTGACCGCCGACCACCGGGTCGCGGTCGCCAGCGACGCCGTGGACGTGGTCGTCGACGTGACCGGCGCGGTCGAGTTCGGCGCCCGCGTCGCCCTGGACTGCTTCGAGCACGGCAAGCACCTGGTGCTGATGAACGCCGAGGTGGACGCCACGGTCGGCGCCGAGCTCGCGCGGCTGGCCGACAAGGCCGGCGTGGTCTACACCGGCTGCGACGGCGACCAGCCGGGCGTGCAGATGAACCTGTACCGGTTCGTGGCGGGCATGGGGCTGACCCCGCTGGTCGCCGGGAACATCAAGGGCCTGCAGGACGAGCACCGCACCCCCACCACGCAGAAGGCGTTCGCGGAGCGCTGGGGCCAGGACCCGCACATGGTCACCTCGTTCGCCGACGGCACCAAGGTCAGCGTGGAGCAGGCGCTGGTCGCCAACGCCACCGGGATGTCCGTGCACCGGCGCGGCATGCTCGGCCGCGACCACGACGGCCACGTGGACGAGCTCACCGCCAGGTACGACGTGGACGAGCTGCGGGCCCTCGGCGGCGCGGTGGACTACGTCGTCGGCTCCCGCCCCGGCCCCGGCGTGTTCATCCTGGCCACGCACGACGACCCGAAGCAGCGGCACTACCTCGAGCTCTACAAGCTCGGCACCGGGCCGCTCTACTCGTTCTACGCGCCGT
>DASWOL010000197.1:0-10146 GCA_036398695.1 Cellulomonas sp.
TGTTGGCACCCACTCGTCGGGCCAACCGGTCAGGGCCAACCGGGTGAGCGGACCAGTGACCGGGCCCGCGACCGAGCCAGTGACGGGGCGGGTGACCGGGCTCGCAACCGGGGCGGGTGACCGGGCTCGCAACCGGGGCCAGTGACCGGGCTCGCAACCGGGGCCGGTGACCGGGCTCGCAACCGGGCCACTGACCGGGCCAGTGACGGTTCCGGTGAGCGAGCCAGCGAGCGAGCCGGCCTGCGGCCAGATGACCGGCTGACCGGGTCGACGATGCGCCGGAACCCATGGCCCGCGGGTCAGGCCGCAGCGGCCTGGTCGACGTCCAGGACGAGCAGCAGACGGTCCGGCAGCCGGTGGGCACCACGGACCAGCGTTCGGAGCGCGACCGGCAGCGTCTCCGGCGGCTCGGCGAACGTCTCCGGGCCCACGGTGACGACCTCGCCGATGTGGTCGACGAGCAGGCTGACCGTCTCGGACCCGATGCGGACCACGACCATCATCGGCTCGTCGCCGTCCCGCGGCGGCAGCGCCAGGCGCTCCCGCAGGTCGACCGCGAGGACCACCTGGCCGCGCAGGTTGACCAGCCCGGCCACGGTCGCCGGGGAGAGCGGGGTGGGGGTGCGCGGCTGCGGCGGCAGCACCTCCTGGACGCTCGTGACGTCGACCCCGTACAGGCAGTCGGCCACCTGGAACGTGACGTACTGGGTCATCGCCCGGCCCCGATCAGCTCGGCCGACCGGTGGTCGGCGTGGTGGGTCTCGTCGGCGGAGAAGAAGTCCGGGTCGGCGGCGAGGATCGTGCCGCGCACGTCCAGCAGCTCGGTGACGTGCTCGCCGAGCACCGCCGAACCGAGCAGCCCGACGTCGGCGACGTCGCTGTGCTCGCCCGCGACGTCGTCGAGGATGTCGACGATCGACTCGACCACCAGGCCGACGCTCCGGTCCGCGCGCGTGTGGACGATCACCGGCAGCGGCCCGCCGGCGTCGAGCCGGTCCGCGCCCAGCAGCCGGTCCAGGCGCACCAGCGGCAGGATCGAGCCGCGGTACTGCACCACCTCACGCCCGCCGACCAGCTCGAGCGCGTCGCGCCCGATCAGCTCGAGCCGGGTGACCGACTTCAGCGGCATCGCGACGCGGCGGCCGCCGCCGATGGACGCGACGAGCACCTGGTCCACCTCGACGGCAGCGGTCGTCGCGACGGCCGCTCGCTGCAGCAGCCCCTCGGACGCGGCGGCGGCCAGCGCCCGGCGCGCGACCCCCTGGACGTCGAGGATGAGCGCGACGTGGCCGTCGCCCAGCACCGTCGCACCCGCGTACACCCCGATCGACTTCAGCCGGGGCGAGAGCGCCTTGACGACGATCTCCTCGGTGTCCAGCACGTGGTCGACCAGAAGCCCGAACCGCGTCTCGTCCGACTGCACCACGGCGATGACGCCGGCGTCGGTGCGGGCACCGGTCGCGCCGAGCACCTCGGACAGGGAAACCAGCGGAAGGAGCTCGCCGCGCAGCCGGTACACCGGCGCGCTGTGGATGTACTCGACGGCGTTGCGCTCGTCGAGCGCCACCAGCTCGAGCAGGTTGGCCTGCGGCACGGCGTACTGCTCGGTGCCGCACGCCACCGTCAGCGCCGGCATGATCGCCAGCGTCAGGGGGATGCGCAGCCGCCAGACGGTGCCGGCACCGACCGTGGACTCCATGTCCACCGAGCCGCCGATCGCCTCGATCTTGGTCCGCACCACGTCCATGCCGACGCCTCGGCCGGACACGTTGGTCACGTGCTCGGCGGTGGAGAAGCCCGGCAGGAACAGCAGCTGGAGCAGCTCGGCGGGACTCATCGTGGCAACCTGCGCCGCGGTGCGCAGCCCCTTGGCCACCGCCAGGTCGGCGATCTTGACCGGGTCGACGCCGCGGCCGTCGTCGGCCACCTCGATCGTGACCAGCCCGCCGGCGTGGTACGCCCGCAGCGACAGCCGACCCTTGGCCGGCTTGCCGGCCGCCAGGCGCTCGTCGGCCGGCTCGATGCCGTGGTCCACGGCGTTGCGCACCAGGTGCGTCAACGGGTCCTTGACGGCTTCGAGCAGCCCGCGGTCCAGCTCGGTCTCGCCGCCGGCGAGCTCGAGTGCCACCTCGCGGTCGCAGGTGGCCGCGAGGTCGCGGACCATCCGGGGCATCTTCGACCAGAGGTGCTCGATCGGCTGCATGCGCGTCTTCATGACGCCCTCCTGCAGCTCGGTCGCGATGACGTCGAGACGCTGGCTGGCGCGGGCGAGGTCGTCGGCGCCGTTGCCGGACAGCCGCACGATCTGGTTGCGGGCCAGCACGAGCTCGCCGACCTGCCGCATCAGCCCGTCGAGCAGGTCGACGTCGACGCGGATCGAGGTCTCCGAGACGGTGCGGGAGGCGGTGTCGTCGGCGCCGGAGCCGAATCCGGGCTCGGCCTCGGGCGCCGGTGACGAGGGGGACGCGAGGGACGCGGGCGCAGTCGTCGGGGGCCCGTCCGGCGACCTGTCGGCCGGCCGGGCCACCGCGACGACCTGCGCCGGCAGAGTCGATTGGGCCGGCAGAGTCGATGGGGCCGGCAGGGCCGATTGGGCCGGCAGGGTCGACTGGGCCGGCTCGGTCGTCGAGTCCGGCAGGGCCATGGCCGGCAAGGTCGCCGGGTCCGGCGCCGCCGCAGTGGTGGGCGTGCGGCCGACCGTCTCGGACGACTGCGCCGGGCTCGGGATCAGGGCCGGGCCTGGACCCGCCGGTGCGGTCAGCGGGAAGACGGGCTCTCCGGCGAGCAGAGCCGCGACCCGCTCCGTCACGTCCTCGATGTCGACGTCGGCCTCACCGCCGGTCGCCTCGATCGCGCGCAGCAGATCGCGCACGCGGTCGACCACGGCGAGCAGCACGTCCGTGGTCGGGCCGTCCATGGCGCGCTTGCCGTCGCGCAGCTCGGCGAGGAGGTTCTCCCCGGCGTGCGCGATCCGTTCCAGGCGTCCGAACGCGAGGAAGCCGCTGGTGCCCTTGATCGTGTGGATGGTGCGGAACACGCTGCCCAGCAGCCCGCGCTCCCCCGGCGCGCCCTCCAGTGCGACCAGGTCGCGGTCCAGCTGGTCGAGGTTCTCGTAGCTCTCGACGAGGAACTCGCGGACGATGTCGTCGACGTCCTCCATGCGGATCCTCCCGGCGTGCACCACCTGTGCGATGCGTTCGCCGAGACCATCGGCCGGGGCCGAGCGTTACTGAGGACTCGGACACGTGCGGGGCGCGGTCACCAGCGGCGGCGGACCGTGGCCTTGGCGCCCGTGACCAGGCTCGCCGCGGGGACGTCCTCGGCCACCACGGCACCGGCGGCGACCACGGCGTCGCGCCCGATGCTGACGCCGGGCAGGATCGTGGCGCCGGCTCCGATCCAGACGTTCTCCGCCACGTCGATGGGCGCGCCGGTGAGGTACAGGTGACGCTCGTCGGGGTCCACGGGGTGACCGAGCGTGATGAACGTCGCCTTCGGGCCCACCATCACGCCCTCACCGAGCCGGATGCCGGCGTAGTCGAGGAACGTGCAGTTCTGGTTGATGAAGACGCGCTCGGCGAGCTCGAGGCGCAGCCCGTGGTCGGTGTAGAAGGGCGGGTAGATGGTGACGCCCGTCGGCACCGGTCGGCCGAGGATCTGCTCGAGCAGCCCCGCCCTGCCGGCCTCGTCCTCGAACGGCAGCCGGTTCAGCCGGGAGGTGAGTTCCGTGGCGCGCAGCACCCGCTGCGCCATCGCCCGGAACTCCGGGCTGTGGATGCGCAGGAACCGGTCACCGGAGACCGCGCGGCTGGCGCCCGCGCTCGACGAACCGACGGGAGGCACGGACTAGCCCGCGGCAGGGCCCAGGTCGGGCGCCGCGTGCTCGTCGCGCCCGGCGCTCCGCTGCGACCGGTCGGCCCCACGGGGGCGGCCGGTGCCACGGGGGCCCTCGGTCTCGTCGGCCGCGCCGGTCTCGCGAGGGCGGCCGGTGCCACGGTGACCCTCGGTCTCGTCGACTGCGACGGCCTCGTGGAGGCGGCCGGTCTCGTCGACTGCGACGGCCTCGTCGGGCGGGGTCGGCAGCAGGCCGCGCAGCGCCGCCTCCGTGCCCTCGTCAGCCGCGGCGGCCTCCGCGTTCGCCGACCGCACCGCGTCGAGCACCTCGGCGCGGTGGACCCGGACCGACAGCGGCGCGTCGATGCCCAGCCGCACGCCGTCGCCGCGCACCTCGATGACGGTGAGCACGATGTTGCCGGCAATGACCAGCTGCTCCCCGACGCGACGGCTGAGCACGAGCATGGCCGGACAGTACCCCGCCCAGTCGAACGGACCCCAGCTCCGCGCCGCGACGCGGCTCGCCTCGAACGTCGCCGGAGAGCTCGAGCGGGTCAGCGGCGCCGGCCGAGCGCGACATCGATGCCCTGGCCGAGCACCGTCGCCCACAGCACGCGCGACGCCGGCATGCCGTCCGCCCACGCGACGGGCAGGCCCAGCCCCAGCACGGTGCCCGGGTCGCTGGTGTCCAGCAGCCCCTGGACGGCGAGCGCGTCCGGCCGGCGCGCGCCGCCGATCTGCTCGAGCCAGCGCGCCGCGTCGTCACGCTTGGTCCGCGCATCGACGACGGCCCAGACCTGGTCCGGCTGGGCCGCGGCGACCAGGCCGGTCGCCAGGACCCGCGCGGTCGCGTCGTCCGCGACGCCGACGACGAGGATCCACGGGTGGGGCGCCAGGCTGGTGCGCATGCGCCAGCGGACGATCGCCGCGGACGACGTCAACCCCTCGGGGCCGGACTCGACGACCGCCTCGGCGGGCAGCTGCCACTGCAGACGCAGCAGGGCCGCCACCGTGGATGCCGCCTCGCGAGGTCCGACGACCACGAGGACCTGGCCCGGTCGGCGCGGCGCCTGCGGCGGCTCGGGGATGCGCTCGAGCACCTCGGCGACCGACCCCGCCTGGTCGAGCATCTCGGACGGCACGCCCGCGGCGAGCAGGCCCACCGCCGACTGCCCCCACGACGGGACGTGGACGCCCTCCACGGCAGGCCAGGGGGCGCGCACGACGACGGCGCGCGGCGCACCCGCCGGCGCGGCGGGTGACGGTGCGGCGAGAGGGGAGGCCTGCGCGGCAGCAGCGGTGGACCGCGCACCCGCGACGGGGATGCCAGGTGCCCCGACGGACGCCGGCACGGCCCGAGCAGCGGACCCGGCAGCGGCGGGGACAGCCGGCGACGGCGTTCCTGCCTCCTGCTCCCCGGCCAGCGCACGGACGCCCTGCAGCACCTGGGCGAACCGGGCGCCGGCCGTCGAGACGGGTGGCGCAGGTGGCGCAGGGGGCGAAGGGGACACAGAAGGCACAGAAGGCACAGAAGGCAGCGATGACAGCGATGACGCGAGCTCTGCGCCGCCGGCCTCCGCGCGGTCCGCGGCGTCCAGCATCGCCTCCAGGACGTCGGCGCCGGAGGGCAGCACCATCGGCGCGGCAGGGCGCGGTGCGGGCCGAGGCGGTTCCGCCACCTCGACCGTCAGCTCGTAGTGCTCGCGGGCGAAGAAGCCCCCGAGCCCGCCGCGGCGGACCCGCTCGGCGCGCACGATCGTCGCTCGGGGCCCGAGCTCGTCGCGCACGCGCGCCATCAGCTCGGGCAGGTCCTCACCCTCGAGCAGCAACAGCTCGGCCACTGCCGATCACCCCCGTCGTCACCACGGTGACACCTGCGTCCGCGATCTCGGTGTACGACAGCACCGGCAGCCGCGGCAGGCCCAGCGCGACGAGCCGGCGCAGGGCCGGCCGGATCGCCGGGGCGCACACCAGCGTCACCGAGTGCCCGTCGGCCTCGGCGCGGGCGACTCCCTCGCGCAGGTCGGTGAGCATGCGGTCGACGACCGCCGGGTCGAGCACCAGCTGGGTGCCCTGCTCCCGCGGCCGCAGCGACTCCGCCGCCTGCTGCTCGAGCATGGGGTCGAGCGTCAGCACGCGCACCTGTCCGTCCTGGACGTAGGGCGTCAGCAGGGCGGGGCCGAGCGCTGCCCTGGCCGCTTCGATCAGCCCCTCGGCGTCGGTGGCCGTCCGCGCGCGCAAGGACAGCGCCTCGTAGATCCGCGACAGGTCGCGGATCGCGACCCCCTCGGCGAGCAGCCCCTGGAGCACGCGCTGCACCTCCCCGAGCGACAGGAGCGACGGGACCAGCTCCTCGACCACCGAGGGGTTGGCGCGCTTGACCGCCTCGGTGAGCAGGCGCACGTCCTCGCGGCCCAGCAGGCGCCCGGCGTGCTGCGTGATGAGCGCGCCGAGGTGCGTCACGAGGACCGAGACCCTGTCGACCACCGTGGCGCCGGCCATCTCCGCGGCGTGCCGCAGCTCGGTGGGCACCCAGCGGCCCGGCAGACCGAACACCGGCTCGACGACGGCCGTGCCCGGCAGGCCGGACAGGTCGTCGCCGAGGGCGAGCACCTGCCCGCGCGGCGCCTGGCCACGCCCCACCTCGACGCCGGCGATCCGCACCACGTAGGTCGCCCGCGGCAGGTCGACCGAGTCCCGGGTGCGCACCGGCGGCACGACGATGCCCAGCTCCATCGCCGTCTTGCGGCGCAGGGCACGGACACGACCCAGCAGGTCCTCGTCGGGCCCGGCGCCCACCAGGTCGACGAGATCGGGCGCGAGCAGGATCTCCAGCGTCGGGACGCGCATCTGCTCGATCAGCTGGTCCGGGGTGTCCGCCGCGGGCTCGGGGGGTGCGGCCTTCGTCGTGAGCGCCTGCGTCGCCTCCGCCTTCTGGCGGGCGCCGACCCGCGACGCGACCAGCAGCAGCAGGGCGCCCACCAGCATGAACGGCACCTTGGGCATGCCTGGCAGCAGCGCCAGCGCGATCGCGCCGCAGCCCGCGATCCGGAGCGCCGAGACCGACTGCAGCAGCTGGCGCGCGGCCGACGAGCCCATGTCGCCCTCGGCGCTCGCCCGCGTGACGACGATGCCGGTGGACACCGACAGCAGCAGGGCCGGGATCTGCGTGACCAGGCCGTCACCGACCGTCAGCAGGCTGAACCGCTGCAGCGACTCCCCCGCGGTCAGCTTCATCTGGACCATGCCGATGATGAAGCCGCCGGCCAGGTTGATGATCGTGATGATGACGCCGGCGATCGCGTCGCCCTTGACGAACTTGCTGCCGCCGTCCATCGCGCCGTAGAAGTCCGCCTCGGCGGCGACGTCCTGGCGGCGCCGGCGGGCGGTGTCCTCGTCGATCAGGCCGGAGTTGAGGTCGGCGTCGATCGCCATCTGCTTGCCGGGCATCGCATCCAGCGTGAACCGCGCACCGACCTCGGCGACGCGGCCGGCGCCGTTGGTGATGACCACGAACTGGATGACCACCAGGATCAGGAAGATCACCAGGCCGATGACGAGCGAGCCGCCGACGACGATGTGGCCGAACGAGTCGATGACGTGCCCGGCGTAGCCGTCCCGGAGCACGAGACGCGTCGACGCGACGTTGAGCCCCAGCCGGAACAGCGTGAACACGAGGATCAGCGACGGGAACACCGAGAAGTCCAGGGGCCGCCGCACGTACATGCTCGTCAGCAGGATCACCAGCGAGGCGGTGATGTTCACCGCGATGAGCACGTCCAGCAGTGCCGCGGGCAGCGGCACGACGAGCAGCAGGACGATGCCGACGACGCCGATCGGCACCGCCATCGCGGAGAGCTCCTTGTTCCTCATCGGTTCTCCTCAGGGGTGCGAACGGGCGGGCGGGCACTGCGGGCGCCGAGCGCAGCCGAACGGGCGCCCCGCGCAGCCGAGCGGGCGGCGGCCTTGCCCGCGACGCGGTGGTCGGTGGTGTCGCCGGGCGGCAGCACCGACCCGCCGGGCACGCGGTGCTGCCCGGCGGCGGCCCCGCGCCGGCGCAGCGCCATGACGAACGCGAGCACCCGCGCCACCGCCGTGAACAGGTACTCGGGGATCTCGGCGCCGACCTCGCAGGCGGCGTGCAGCGCGCGGGCGAGCGGTATGTCCTCGACGAGCGGCACGTGGTGCTCGGAGGCGCGCTCGCGGATCTTCGCGGCGAGCACCCCCGCTCCCTTCGCGACGACGCGCGGCGCGCCCTTGCCGGGCTCGTAGCGCAGCGCGACGGCCACGTGCGTCGGGTTGACCAGCACCACGTCGGCCTCGGCGACCGCGGCCATCATCCGGTTCCGCGACATCTGCTGCTGCCGGGCGCGGATGGCCGCCTTGACGTGGGGGTCGCCCTCGGAGCGCTTGTGCTCCTCCTTGACCTCGCGCAGCGTCATCCGGGTCTGCTTGCGGTTGCGCCGCAGCACCACGGCGAGGTCGGCTGCCGCCAGCAGCACGCCCACCACGATCCCCGAGCGCAGCAGGCTGGTGGTGCCGCCCGCCGCGACGGACAGCACGTGCGACAGCGACAGCCGCCCGGAGGCGAGCAGCACGGGGGTCAGCCCCTTGACCGTGACGAACAGCACCAGCCCGACGGCCGCGGACTTGGCGAGCACCTTGACCGCCTGCCACCACGCCTGGGGGCCGACGAGCCGCTTCAGCCCGCTCAGCGGGTTGAACTGCTCCGGCTGCGGCATGAACGACCGGGGGTGGACACCGCCCTGGGCGGCCGCGACCGCCACGGTCACCACCACCGTGACGAGGAGGATCGGCAGCACGGCGGTCAGCGTGCCGCGCAGGCCGTCGAACAGGACGCGCACCGCGACGCCCGGATCGGGATGCTGTGCGGCGTCGTGGAGACCCGCCAGCGCGGCGGTGGCCGCCTGGCGCCCCCGGGAGACGACGGCCGGCAGCGTCAGCGTGGCGGCGCCGAGGCCCACCCAGGCCTGCAGGTCCTGCGACCGGCCGAGGCGGCCCTTGCGCCGCACGTCCTTGAGGTGGCGGTCGCTCGCCTTGAAGGTCCGTTCCTGGGCGTCGCTCACGGCGTCACCCCCTGCAGGGCGCCGGTCGCGCCGCCCACCAGGCCGGTGACGACGCCCGGGAGCGTGAGGATCGCCATGCCGCCCAGCGAGACCGTCAGCAGGATCTTCAGCGGGAAGCCGAGCGCGAACGCGTTGAGCGCCGGGGCAACGCGGGTGAGCAGGCCGAGCCCGACGTCGGCGAGGAACAGCACGACGAGCAGCGGTCCGGCGATCTGGAGGGCGGCGACCACCATGTCGGTCAGCCCCTGGCCGGCGGTGTGCGCGAGGACCGCGAGGTCCGGCTGCGTGCCGAGCGGCAGGGCGTCGAAGGAGCGGACCATGCCGGCGAGGACCACCTGGTAACCGCCCGACACCACCAGCAGGGCGACCGCGAGCCCCTGGTACAGCCGCGCGAACGTCGCGCCGTTCACCAGCGACATCGGGTCGAACGCCGTCGACATCTGGAACCCGCCGAACAGGTCGACCAGGTTGCCGGCCGACTCCACCGCCGAGAACACGAGCCAGACGAGGAACCCCAGCGCCGCGCCGACGACGGCCTGGAGCATGAGGTCGAGCAGGAACACGGCGGTGCCGGTGGTCGTCGCGTCGCCGAGCCGTGGGGAGACCGCGAGCGCCAGGCCCACCGCCAGCAGCGCCTTGACCTGGCCCGGCACGGCCTTGTTGGAGAACGGCGGGGCGACGACGAGGAACGCGGCGATCCGCACGCCGGCGAGCATCGTCGTGCCCACCGCCCCCAGGGGCAGCGTCACCGTGAGGCCGTCCACCGCTCAGCCCCCGAGCAGCGCGGGGATCCGCGCGTACAGGTCGGTGGTGAACGAGACCAGCTCGGCGATCATCCAGTGCCCGCACACGATGAGGGCCACCGCGGCGCCGATCGCCTTGGGCACGAAGCTCAGCGTCACCTCCTGGATCTGCGTCACCGACTGCACCAGGGAGACGACGAACCCGATCACCAGCGCGGTGACGAGCACGGGCGCGGCGAGTTTGGCGGCGATCACCAGGGCCTGCACCGCGACGTCGAGGACGGCGTTGGTGTCCATCAGCCGGTCCCGGTGTAGGAGCCGACGAGCGCGGTGATGACCAGGCCCCAGCCGTCGACGAGGACGAACAGCAGGATCTTGAACGGCAGGGACACCATCACCGGCGGCAGCATCATCATGCCCATCGCCATGAGGGACGACGAGACCACCACGTCGATGACGAGGAACGGCACGAAGATGACGAA
>DASWOL010000198.1:0-2835 GCA_036398695.1 Cellulomonas sp.
CCCGCCGAGCGCCATCACGCCGGCGATGCCCATCATCCACAGCAGAGGGATGTAGGGGTTGCTCATCGGGACCTCCTCGTGGGACAGCCGACCTTGCCGCTGTTCGTGCCGCTACTCATGCTGCTACTCATGCTGCTTCTCATGCCGCTACTCATGCCGCGGGCACCATCTTCGCCATGGCGGCGATGACGCGGTCGAACGCGTCGCCGTCGCGCGGCTCGTAGCAGTCGGCGAGCAGCTTGTGGGTGAAGCGCATGAGGAGGGGGCGGGGTAGACCGTAGCGCGTGCAGACCCGCATCACCTGCGGGTGCTCGATCAGCTTCACGAAGATCCGCCCCAGCGTGTAGTAGCCGCCCAGATCGTCCTTCATCCTCGCCTGGTAGGCGGCGAACGCGCGCTCCCGTCCGGCTGCTGACCCCCTGGCGAGGCCCTGCGCGGCCGCCTCGGCAGCCACCCGGCCCGCCGCCAGCGCGTACGCGATGCCCTCGCCGTTGAACGGGCTGACCATGCCCGCGGCGTCGCCCACCAGCATGACGCCGTTGCCGTAGAGCGGCCCGCGGTTGAAGCCCATCGGCAGGGCGGCGCCGCGCACGGGTCCGTCCTGGTTGTCCCGCGTGAACCCCCAGTCCGGCGGGGTGTTCGCCATCCACCTGCCGAACAGGTCGCGGTAGTCGATCTTCGTCGCCGCGTTGGTCGAGGACACCGAGCCCAGGCCCACGTTCACCGTGCCGTCGCCGAGGGCGAAGATCCAGCCGTACCCGGGCATCAGGTTGCTCGCGCCGGGCTCGCCGTCCCACAGCTCGAGGTAGGAGGTCATCCACGGGTCGTCGTGCAACGGGGAGCGGAAGTACGTGCGGACCGCCACGCCCATGGGGCGGTCGGGGCGCGGCGTCCGTCCCAACGCGGTCGCCAGGCGCGAGGAGACGCCGTCGGAGGCGACCACGAGCGGTGCGCGCACGACGAGCGGCTCGTCGCCCTCGCCCCTGGCCGTGACGCCTACGACGCGTCCGGTGCGCTCGTCGAGCAGCGGGCCCGTGACCGCGGTGCGCTCGAGGACCTTGGCGCCGGCGGCACGGGCGTGCTCGACGAGCAGCTGGTCCAGCCCCGAGCGGCGCTTGGCCAGGCCGTACGCGGGGTACGACGAGAGCTCCGGCCACGGCAGCTCGACCGTGTGGCCGCCGCCGTGGACGCGCAGGCCGCGGTTGCGGATCCAGCCGTCCTGCTCGCGCAGCGGGACGCCCATCCGGACCAGCTCCGCGACCGCGCGCGGGGTGAGGCCGTCGCCGCACACCTTGTCGCGCGGGAAGGACGCCTTGTCGAGCAGGAGGACGTTCAGCCCGGCGGCGGCCGCCCAGTACGCCGTGGCGGAGCCGCCGGGACCGGCGCCGACGACGACGACGTCCGCGTCATCGAAGCCTGCTGCCACCACCGGGTTCCCCTCTTGTGACGACGTTCACGTGCCCCCGCGCGGCGACTCTATACACGCCGTCGCGAGACTGTCTGCGAAGGCTTACCTAACTTGACATGCCGGCCCAGGACGGTGGTCCCGATCGTGACGCCTGACCAGCGCCGACATCCTGTTCATCGGCCCTCGGGCGGCGACCGGAAGCCCCGGTGGAGCGCGACGATCCCGCCGGAGAGGTTCCGGAACGCCACCGAGGTCCAGCCTGCCGCACGCATCCGGCGGCCCAGCTCGAGCTGGGTGGGCCAGGCGGCGATCGTGTCCGCCAGGTAGGTGTAGGCGTCCGACTCCTGGGCGACGACCCCGGCGATCCGCGGCAGCGCGTGCGCCAGGTACTGGTCGTAGACCGCGCGGAAGGCCTTGTTCGTCGGGCGCGAGAACTCGCAGACGACCACCCGTCCGCCCGGCCGCGTCACCCGCAGCATCTCCTCGAGCGCCCCGTCGACGTCGGGCACGTTGCGCAGGCCGAAGGAGATCGTCACCGCGTCGAACGCCTCGTCCGCGAACGGCAGGGCCACCGCGTCGCCGGCGACGAAGGCGATGTCCGGGCGGCGCCGCCTGCCCACCTGGAGCATCCCGAGCGACAGGTCGCAGGCCACGACGCGCACGCCACGGTCCGCCAGCGGCGCCGCCGACGTCCCGGTGCCCGCCGCGAGGTCGAGCACGGTGTCGCCGCTGCCGACGCCCACGGCGTCGAGCGTCGCCTTGCGCCAGGACCGGTCCTGGAACATCGAGAGCACGTCGTTGGTGCGGTCGTAGCGGTCGGCGACGGCGTCGAACATCGCGGCGACGTCGTGGGTGTCCTTGTCGAGTCCGGCGCGTGGCACGCCCCCATCCTCTCCTACCGAGCCCCACCTCTCCTCGCGGAAGGGGCGCGGGTCGCGGCGCCGGGACCGGGCACGTGGACCGGGCGTGGGCCGCACGTGGGCCCCACGTGGGCCGCACGTGGACCGGGTGCGCCCGCGCCAGGCGCGGGCGGCGCGTGCGGGACTCGTGGGACGTTCGGACTAACCTGCGGCGGTGACTTCGACGACTGCGCCGGGGGCGGACGGCGCGGCGTGGGCCGCCCCGCTCGTCGTGCGCACCGTGCCGCTCGACCGTGTGCCGGGCGCACGGGCCGCCGACGGCGACGAGCCCGACGCCCGCGACCTGCTCGACCTGCTGCCCGCCGACGCGCCGCTGGCCTGGGTGCGCCGCGGCGACGGGCTGGTGGCCTGGGGCGAGGCGGCGCGCATCGAGACGTCCGGGCCCGGCCGGTTCGCGGACGCCGACGACGCATGGCGTCGCATCGTCGAGCACGCCGTGGTGCGCGACGAGGTGGGGCTGCCCGGCACGGGGCCCGTGGCGTTCGGCTCGTTCGCGTTCGACGACGA
>DASWOL010000199.1:0-12813 GCA_036398695.1 Cellulomonas sp.
CCGCACTGGCTGTGCGAGCTGAAGATCGACGGCCTGGCGATCGCCCTGCTCTACGAGAAGGGCCGGCTGGTCCGGGCCGCCACCCGCGGCGACGGGCGCACCGGCGAGGACGTCACGCCCAACGTCCGCACCATCGCCACCGTGCCGGACCGGCTGGCTGGTGACCCGGCGCGGCACCCGGACCTCATCGAGGTGCGCGGCGAGGTGTTCTTCCCCGTCGCCGAGTTCGCCACGCTCAACGAGGCGCAGGTGGCGGCGGGCAAGGCGCCGTTCGCCAACCCGCGCAACGCCGCGGCGGGCTCGCTGCGCCAGAAGGACCCGCGGGTCACGGCGGGCCGACCGCTGCGCGTGTACGCCCACGGGTTCGGGGCGCTGCAGTGGGGCGAGGGCCGTGAGCGAACGGTCGAGCGGCAGTCGCAGGTCTACGAGCTGCTGGCCGAGTGGGGAGTACCCACGAGCTCGCACAACCAGGTGGTGCAGGGCGCGGCGGCGATCTGGGAGATGGTCGAGCACTACGGCGAGCACCGGCACGACGTCGAGCACGAGATCGACGGCATCGTCGTCAAGGTCGACGAGCTGGCTGTGCAACGACGGCTCGGTGCGACGAGCCGCGCGCCTCGGTGGGCGATCGCCTACAAGTACCCGCCCGAGGAGGTGAACACCCGCCTGCTCGACATCCGGGTCGGGGTGGGGCGCACGGGCCGGGCGACGCCGTACGCGGTGATGACGCCGGTGTTCGTCTCCGGCAGCACGGTGCGGCAGGCGACGCTGCACAACCAGGAGGTCGTCAGGGCCAAGGGAGTACGGATCGGCGACATGGTGGTGCTGCGCAAGGCGGGTGACGTCATCCCGGAGATCGTCGGCCCGGCACCCGCAGCGCCCGACGACACGGTGCCGCGCGTCGAGTGGCACATGCCGCAGGTGTGTCCGGAGTGCGGCACACCGCTGCGGCCCATGCGGGACGGCGACATCGACCTGCGCTGCCCCAACGCGCAGTCGTGCCCGGCACAGGTGCGCGGCAGGCTGGAGCACATCGGTTCGCGCGGCGGCCTGGACATCGAGGCGCTCGGCGAGGTCACGGCCGCGGCGCTGACCCAGCCCGAGGTGCCGTCGACCCCGCCGGTGCCCACCGAGGCGTCGCTGTTCCAGCTCGTCGGCTACCCGAGCGACGCGCCCGACGAGGAGAAGGAGCGCGTCCGCGCCGCGAGCGCCGAGCTGCTGGCAACCGTCGAGGTGGTGGTGCGGGACCCCGAGACCGGTCTGCCGCGCGAGGAGGAGGACGGCGCGGTGCGCCGCCGGTCACCGTTCCGTCGCCAGCTCAAGCACACGAAGGCCGCACGGCAGGCAGCGGCCGACGAGGGACGCAGCCTGCGCGAGTGGGAGCCGTCGGAACAGGTCCGCACGTTGCTGGACGAGCTGGACGCGGCGAAGACGAAGGAGCTGTGGCGGGTGCTCGTGTCGCTGAGCATCCGCAACGTCGGCCCCACTGCGGCGCGGGCGCTCGCAGCGGAGTTCGGGTCGATGGACGCGCTCTGGGCGCTGGTGACGGGCGGTGCGCCGCTGGGGGCCCCCGGCGAGCCTGCGGTGCGGGCCGACGTGCGACCGGCCGAGGACGAGCGCACCGCCGCGGCCGCGACGTTGTCCGAGGTCGCAGGAGTGGGCCCCACCATCGCCGAGTCGATCCTCGACTGGTTCACGGGAACCGAGAGCGGGTGGCACCGGGAGATCGTCGAGTCGTGGCGTGCGGCCGGCGTCGTGATGCGCGACGAGCGCGACGGGACGGCGGTGCGCACGCTTCTCGACGCGTCCGGGGCGGCGCTGACGGTCGTCGTCACCGGCAGCCTCCAGCGGTTCAGCCGGGACGAGGCCAAGGAGGCGATCATCGCGCATGGTGGCAAGGCGGCCGGCTCGGTGTCGAAGAGCACCGACTACGTCGTCGTCGGCGAGAACGCCGGGTCCAAGGAGGCCAAGGCGCGCGAGCTCGGCCTGCGGATCCTCGACGAGGACCAGTTTGTTGCGCTGCTCGACGGCGGCCCGGGCGCGTTGGCCGCGCAGTGACGGGCACAATGGCGTCGTGACCTCGTCCGGCGGCAGCGTCGCGTCCGCGTCCGGCACGGTGGTCCGGGTGGCGCAGCCCGACGACGTCGCCGCCGCGGGCGCCCTCACAGCCGAGTCGTACGTCGCCGACGGGTTGCTCGCGGACGACGACGACTACGCCGCCGAGCTGCGCGACGCGCGCCGCCGGGCCGCGGAGGCCGTGCTGCTCGTCGCGATCGCCCGTACCACCGACGGGCGCGACGTCGTGGTCGGCAGCATCACGGTGGCGCCGTACGGCTCGTCGTACGCCGAGGTGGCGGAGCCGGGCGAGGTCGAGCTGCGGATGCTCGCCGTTGCGCCCGAGGCCCGCAAGCGCGGGGTGGCCGCCCAGCTGATGCGCGCCGCGCTGCGCGAGGCGCTCGCAGACGGTGCGCGACGTGTGGTGCTCTCGACGCAGGACGCCATGGCCGCGGCGCAGCGGCTCTACGACCGCCTGGGTTTCGTCCGCGAGCCCGAGCGGGACTGGGGCCACGAGGTGGTCCATCTGCGCGTCTACACCTGGACGCCACCGGAGGCGCCGGGCGTGCTCGTCGAGGTCGCGACGTGGCCGCCGGTCCGCACGGTGGTCACCGACGACGGCTGGCGGGTCGGCGTCTCCGGCGGGTTCACGCGGCGCGCCAACTCCGCGCTGCCCCTCGCCCACCCGGGGGACCTCGGCGTCGCGGTGGGCCGGGTCGAGTCGGTGTACGTCGAGGCCGGGCAGCCGTCGATCTTCCGCGTCGGCACCGGCGCCCCGGCCGGGCTGGCCGACGAGCTGGTGCGCCGGGGCTACGCCGAGCGCGCCCGGACCGACGTGCTGGTGCGGACCACTCAGGAGCCGGGCGACGCTTACGGCGGTGCCCACGGGGCCGGCGAGCGAGGCGACGCCCACGCTCGCACGCACGTGGGTGACGAACCCGACGAGGCCTGGCTGCGCGCCTACCTCGGCGTCAAGGGCGACAGGGCGCAGACCGACCTCGCCCGCCGCGTGCTCACGGGCGCCCCCGCGCACTACCTGACCGCGGTGCTGCACGGAGAGCCGGTCGGCACGCTGCGGGTCGCGTACGCCGAGCAGTGGGCGGGCCTGTCCAGCCTGGCGGTGGCACCGGGCGTCCGGCGGCTCGGGCTGGGCCGGGCGCTGACCCGGCGTGGCCTCGCGCTGGCGCGCGAGCACGGCGCCCATCGGGTGTTCCTGCAGGTGGAGTCGCAGAACACGGGTGCGGCGGCGCTCTACGCGCAGCTGGGGTTCGTGCTCGCCGACGGGTACGGCTATTTCGTCGGGAACCGCGGCGAGGCGGATCCTCAACCGTCGAGACGAGGAGACTGACGTGACGGCGAACCCCCAGAGCGCAAGCCCGCAGAGCGCAATCCCGCAGAGCGCGACCCCGCAGAGCGCGACCCCGCAGAGCGCGATCCCCGAACTCGGGATCGGCATGGTCGGGTACGCCTTCATGGGTGTGGCGCACTCCCAGGCGTGGCGCAACGCCCACCGGTTCTTCGACCTGCCGGTCCGCCCGCGGATGGCCGCGCTCGGCGGGCGCACCGAGGGTGCGGCACGAGCCGCCGCCGAGCGTCTCGGCTGGGCCGACGTCGAGACGGACTGGCGCAAGCTCGTCGCGCGTGACGACGTCGACCTGGTCGACATCGTCACGCCTGGCAACACGCACGCGGAGATCGCGATCGCCGCGCTGGGCGCGGGCAAGCACGTGCTGTGCGAGAAGCCGCTCGCCAACACGGTCGCCGAGGCCGAGGCGATGGTGGCGGCGGCTGCCGCTCACCCCGAGCTTGTCGCCATGACCGGCTTCTCGTACCGCCGCATGCCGGCGATCCAGCTGGCTCGCCAGCTGGTCGAGCACGGTCGGATCGGCACCGTGCGGCACGTCCGGGCCCAGTACCTGCAGGACTGGCTCGCGGACCCGCAGGCGCCATGGGTCTGGCGCGTGGACCGGCAGCAGGCGGGCTCGGGTGCCCTCGGCGACATCGGCGCCCACGTGGTCGACCTGGCGCAGTTCATCACCGGCCAGGCCGTCACCGGAGTATCGGCGGTGCTCGAGACGTTCGTCCACGAGCGACCCGTTCCCACGGAGCTGCACGGGCTGGGCGGCACGGTCGCTGCGGGCGGACCCACCCGCCCGGTGACGGTCGACGACGCCACGGCGTTCCTCGGCCGGCTGTCCGGCGGCGGCCTCGCCGTCTTCGAGGCGACCCGGTTCGCGTGGGGTCGGCGCAACCAGATCCGCATCGAGGTCAACGGCTCGGACGGGTCGTTGGCGTTCGACCTGGAGGACATGAACGCCCTGTCCTTCTTCGACGCCTCCGAGCCCGTGCAGACGGCGGGCTTCCGGCGGATCGACGTGTCGCAGCCGGAGCACCCTTACGGCGGCGCCTGGTGGCCGGCGGGTCACGCGCTCGGGTACGAGCACGCGTTCACGCATCAGGTGGTCGACCTCGTCCGCGGCATCGCGGCGCACCAGCACCCGGCGCCCACCTTCGCGGACGGGCTCCAGGTGCAGCGCGTGCTGGCCGCGGTGGAGGATTCGGCGGCCGCGGAGAGCCGCTGGACGACGGTGGTCACCGGCTCCTGAGTTGGAGCCGGTGGGACGCCGCCGGTCACTGGCTCCTGAGCCGGAGCTCCCGGTCAAGGGCGCACGCCAGTGTCGCGATCGCGCGACTCCCGGCCGGGTGCTGCCGTCCGGGCGCCGCCGACGTCGCGTGCCCCGGCCGAACGACGAGTGGCAGCGAGATACTGGCTGAGTGATCTCGATGTCGGCGGCGGAGCGGCTCACCCGCGCGGGGCTGGCGTGGCACCCGTCGGCGGGGGATCGGTTCACCCTGCGGTCGCCCGAGCTGATGGGGCAGGTGTTCACCATCAGCGACATGGTCGTCGAACCGCACGAATACCCCACCGGCACGGTGCTCGGCTTCAACGGCACCACGGAATGGGCCCTGGACTCGGTCCAGCAGGACGACACGCTGTGGCTGCCGCGCGAGGACCAGCTGCGCGACCTTCTCGGGCCGGCCTTCCGCAGCCTGGCCCGCTCGACCACCGGGCGGTTCGAGGTGCTCGTCGAGGTGCCGGGTCGACCGGAGCAGGTGTTCGGTTCCGACGACAACGCCGCCGACGCCTACGCCGAGGCGTTGCTCGCTCTGATGTCGGTCGCGACGTCCTGAGCTGGGTGCCTGCGCCCCGGCGAGGCCGCCGCAGGGAAGCCGCCTCAGAGAAGCTGCCTCAGAGAAGCTGCCTAGAGAAGTTGCCTAAGAGAAGCCGCCTCAGAAGGGAGGCTCCTCGGGGTAGCCGGGACGGGGCCACGAGGGGACCCCGAGACGCTCGGTACGTCCGTGGTCGCCCGGGACGACCCGGTAGCCCAACCCGGCGGGCGTTCGCCACTCGAACATGCCGGGCGCGACCTGGCGCAGGATGAACCCGCCGTCCGTCTTCAGGCGGTGGCAGCGGTCGGACAGCGGACCCAGATTGTGGGCACTGGTGGTGCCGGGCATGGCCGAGCCGTTCGCAGGCGTGCCGTGGAACTCGGTGGTGTGGTCGAGGTCGCAGCGTTGCGCGGGCACGGAGCAGCCGGGTGACACGCAGACCCGGTCCCGCGCGGCGACGTGGTCGGCGAGGCCCTGGGGTGGTCGGTACCTGGTGCGTCCGACGTCGAGCACCTGGCCGGTCAGAGGGTCGGTCACCAGACGCCGCCAGGTGCCGCCGGCCGCAAGCGCGCGAGCCTGCTCGGCGCCGATCGGTCCGAAGCCGGCCAGCTCGGCCGGATCGTCGTCGAGCGCCATCAGCGTGCTCAGGGCGACGGTCACATCGATGCTGACCCGGGGAATCCGGACGGCGGGCGCCCGGCGTCGCGCGCCGTCGGCCGGTTCGCCGCCGACGCCGTCGGGGCCTCGGCCGGAAGGCGACGTCGCAAGGCCGCTCGCGCTGGCGCCCTCCTCATCGGAGCCCGGCGTCTGGAGGTCGCTCGCGCTGGCGCCCTCCTCATCGGAGCGCGGCCTCTGGAGGTCGCTCGCGCCGCCGGCCACCTCATCGGATGTTTGCGTCGCGGAGGGGCTCGCGCCGCCGTCAACGCGCGCCTCGATCTGCGGAAGCGCGGTCTCGTCCGGCCGCGCACCCGCCAACAGCGCCGCCCCCGTGGCGAGGTCGACGAGCGTGTCGGCACGCAGCTGGTCGAGGCTGCGAGGGTCGCCCAGCGCGCGGGCGCTGCGGGCGGTGGCCTCCAGGGTGGCGTCGATGCGGACGGCATCGGGCGCCGGCAGCACGGCCCACAGGCCCGCCATCCCGTCGGGCAGGCGCGTGGGGCGGCACACGTGTCGCTTCTCGTTCGCTCGCGCAAGCCGGTCGGCGGTGTCGCGCGGCTCGACGGCGAGCAGGGCGCGGTCGACATCGGCCGCCAGCTGGGTGGGCGTCCGGGTGGCCGCGCCGGGAAGCACGGCCTGCTGGACGGCCCAGGCAAGCTCGCCGGGCCGGTCGTGCAACCGGTCCGTCATCACGTGGAGCTTCGGGGTGTCCAGGCGCCCGTCGCGCACGGCCTCGGCGACGAGCAGCAGCTCGTTCTCCAGGGCGCGCCCGTCTCGCACCAGCCGGTTGGCGGCGCGCCTGGACCAGCTGAGCCGCATGGCCAGCTCGTCGCCGGCGACGCAGCGGTCGGCAGGTGCCGGGGCGTCCCAGTCAGGGTTCATCGACGACCGCCGCGACAGCTCGGCCGCCGTCAGCGTGGCGCCGAGGTGTGCCCAGGCCGCCAGCCTCTCCCAGGCGGCGACCGTCTCCACCAGCATGCGGTCGTCGGCCGAGGTGATCTCGACCAGCTCCAGCGTCAGTGCCAGGTCCCCGCCCGGAGCGACGTCCTCGACACCTGCGAGCGACTCCCACGGCGCGCAGGTGTCCACCGACGCGCCATCGTCGTCCGGCAGAGCGCCGAGCGGCCGCTCCGCGAGACCAGTCGATGCGAACATACGTTCGATACTAGCCGCCGCCCGCACATTCGTCCACCGCCCGGTCCGTTCCAGCCGGCCCGGCCAGGTCCTCGCACGCCGCGCGGGGCCTTCCCGGTCTCGCGATCCGCCTGGCGGTGGGACGACCGGCGGCGACGCGTCAGTAGACTCGGCGCCATGTCCACCCCCTGGCGCGACGAGGTCGCGCGCGTGGCCGGCCTGGCCAGGATCGACTTGACACCCCCCGAGCTGGACCGCCTGGCGGGTGAGCTCGAGGTCATCGTCGAGGCCGTCGCCCGGGTGAGTGAGATCGCCACCCCGGACGTGCCGGCCACCAGCCACCCGCTGCCGCTCACCAACGTCTTCCGGGCCGACGAGCCCGAGCCGCCCCTCGACCGCGACGAGGTGCTGTCGCAGGCTCCGGCCGCGGAGGACGGGAAGTTCCTCGTCCCGCAGATCCTCGGGGAGGACGCGTGAGCGGCAGGCCGCACTCGCAGCGGACGGTGGGGTGCGCCGCACGCGGCGGCCGCCCTGAGCGGAACACAGGGCGGAGCCAAGGGCGGAACACAGGGCGGAACACAGGGAAGGCCGACCGATGAGCACTGACCTGATCCGCCTCAGCGCCGCCGAGCTCGCCGCGAAGCTGACCTCCGGCGAGGTCTCGTCCGTCGAGGCGACGCAGGCGCACCTGGACCGGATCGCCGCCGTCGACGGCCCGGTGCACGCCTTCCTCCACGTCGCGTCCGACGAGGCGCTGGCGGCCGCTCGCGCGGTCGACGCCGCGCGGGCGAAGGGCGAGACGCTCCACCCTCTGGCCGGCGTGCCGATCGCCGTGAAGGACGTCGTCGTCACGCGCGGCCTGCCCACCACCGCGGGCTCGCGCATCCTCGAGGGCTGGGTGCCGCCCTACGACGCCACGCTCGTCACCAAGATCAAGGCCGCCGGCCTGCCGATCCTCGGCAAGACCAACATGGACGAGTTCGCCATGGGCTCGTCGACGGAGCACTCCGGGTACGGGAACACGCACAACCCGTGGGACCTGGACCGGATCCCCGGCGGGTCCGGCGGCGGCTCGGCCGCCGCGGTGGCGGGGTACGAGGCACCGCTGGCGATCGGCACGGACACCGGAGGCTCGATCCGCCAGCCCGCCTCTGTCACCGGCACGGTCGGCGTCAAGCCCACCTACGGCTCGGTCTCCCGGTACGGCCTCATCGCACTGGCCTCGAGCCTGGACCAGGCCGGCCCGGTGACGCGCACCGTGCTGGACGCGGCGCTGCTGCACCGGCTGATCGCCGGCCACGACCCGCACGACTCCACCTCGCTCACCGACCCGGTGCCGGACTTCGCGGCCGCGGCCCGCGTGGGCCTGGCCGGAGACGTCGCGGGCCTGCGCATCGGAGTCGTCAAGGAGCTGTCCGGCGAGGGCTACCAGCCCGGCGTGCTCGCCCGGTTCACCGAGGCGCTGGAGCTGCTCAGCCACGCCGGCGCCGAGATCGTCGAGGTCTCCTGCCCGCACTTCGAGTACGCGCTCGCCGCCTACTACCTCATCCTCCCGGCCGAGGCGAGCAGCAACCTCGCCAAGTTCGACGGCATGCGCTACGGCCTGCGCGTGGAGCCGAGCGAGGGCCACCCCACCGCCGAGCGTGTCATGGCCGCGACCCGCGGCCAGGGATTCGGCGACGAGGTCAAGCGCCGCATCATCCTCGGCACCTACGCCCTGTCGGCCGGCTACTACGACGCCTACTACGGCAGCGCGCAGAAGGTCCGCACGCTCATCCAGCGCGACTTCGCCACCGCGTTCGAGCAGGCCGACGTGCTGGTGTCCCCGACGGCGCCGACCACGGCGTTCAAGCTGGGGGAGAAGCTCGACGACCCGCTGGCCATGTACCTCAACGACGTCGCCACCATCCCGGTCAACCTCGCGGGCGTGCCGGGCATGTCGGTGCCGTCCGGGCTGTCCGACGACGGGCTCCCCGCCGGTTTCCAGGTGATCGCGCCGGCGCGGGCCGACGAGCGCCTGTACCGCGTGGCGGGCGCCGTCGAGGCGCTGCTGGAGGCCCGCTGGGGCGGCCCGATCCTGGCGCAGGCGCCGGAGCTGGAGGTTTCCAAGTGAGCGACACCCTGGTCGACTACGACGAGGCAGTCTCCCGTTACGACACCGTGTTCGGCATCGAGGTGCACGTCGAGCTCGGCACGCGCACCAAGATGTTCGACGGCGCGGAGCAGTTCTTCGGCGCCGACCCGAACACGCAAATCACCCCGGTGTCCCTGGGCCTGCCGGGCGCGCTGCCGGCCGTCAACGGCACCGCCGTCGAGTACGCGATCCGCATCGGCCTGGCGCTCAACTGCACCATCGCGCAGTCCTGCCGGTTCGCGCGGAAGAACTACTTCTACCCGGACGTGCCGAAGAACTTCCAGACGAGCCAGTACGACGAGCCGATCGCCCACGACGGCTGGGTCGACGTCGAGCTCGAGGACGGCACCGTGTTCCGCGTCGAGATCGAGCGCGCGCACATGGAGGAGGACGCGGGCAAGAACACGCACGTCGGCGGCGAGGGCGGCCGCATCCACGGTGCCACCTACTCCCTGGTCGACTACAACCGCGCCGGGGTGCCGCTCGTCGAGATCGTCACCAGGCCGGTGGCCGGCGCGGGCGCTCGCGCCCCCGAGGTCGCCCGGGCCTACGTCCGCACGCTGCGCGACATGTTCCGTGCGCTGGGCGTCTCCGAGGCGCGGATGGAGCGCGGCAACGTCCGTGCGGACGTCAACCTGTCGCTGCGGGCCTCGTCGGACGCCCCGCTCGGCACCCGCACGGAGACCAAGAACGTCAACTCCTTCCGCTCGGTGGAGCGGGCGGTGCGCTACGAGATCTCCCGTCAGGCGGCGGTGCTGGACGCCGGGGGGACGGTGGTCCAGGAGACCCGCCACTGGCACGAGGACACCGGCTTCACGACCTCCGGCCGCATCAAGTCGGACGCCGAGGACTACCGCTACTTCCCCGAGCCGGACCTGGTGCCGATCGTCCCGGACCGGGCGTGGATCGAACAGATCCGTGCGAACCTGCCGGAGCTGCCCGGCGCTCGTCGGCGGCGGCTGCAGGGCGACTGGGGCTATGCCGACGCCGAGATGCGCGACGTGGTCAACGCCGGCGCCGTCGAGCTGATCGAGGCGACGGTCGACGCCGGGGCGGACCCGGCGTCCGCTCGCAAGTGGTGGATGGGCGAGCTGGCGCGGACAGCCAAGGACCAGGGTGTCGAGCTGGAGGCGCTGCCGGTGACGCCGCAGCAGATCGGCGCCCTCCAGAGGCTGATCGACGACGGCCGCCTGACCGACAAGCTCGCGCGCCAGGTGCTCGAGGGCGTCCTGGCCGGTGAGGGCGACCCGGCGGACGTCGTCGCGCAGCGTGGCCTGGAGGTCGTCTCCGACGACGGTCCGCTGCTCGCCGCGATCGACGAGGCGCTGGCCGCTCAGCCGGACGTGGTGGACAAGATCCGGGGGGGCAACCTCGGTCCGGTCGGCGCGATCATCGGCGCCGTGATGAAGGCCACCCGTGGCCAGGCCGACGCCGCCCGCGTGCGGGAGCTCGTCCTGGAGCGCGTGGGTTCCTGAACCCCGGGGCCGAGCCGGTCTGCGGAGCGCGCCCGGGGCAGGCGCGGGGGCGGTCGCACCGGCGCTCGCGCGGTGCGGCCGCGCCCGCAGCCTCACCGGCCGAGCGCGCCTGCGATCGCCGTGACGTTCGCGCTCATCCAGCCGACGTAGTCGGTCCCCGCGGGCAGCGTCTCGGTCACCGGCACCACCGGGATGTCGGCGTCGTGCGCCGCCGTCAGCACCTGCTCGGTCTGCGGACCGGTGGTCTGGGCGTTGTAGACGAGGGCGTCCACCGCGTGGTCGCGGAACAGCGCCAGCGTGTCGGCGAGCACCGCCGGCGGCACGTCGGTCTCGTCCTCGACGGCCGCGGAGAAGGCGGGCGGGGTGACGTTGACCAGCCCGGCCTCGTCGAGCAGGTAGAGCGGTACCGGCTCGGTGATCGCCACCGGCGCGCCGGCGTGCGCGGCCTTGAGGTCGGCGACCTGCTGCTCGACGCCCGCGACCTTGCGGTCGAACGCCGTCGCGTTGCCCGCGTAGGTCGCGGCGTGCTCGGGGTCCAGCGTTCCGAGCTGCGTCGCGACAGTGTCGGCCACCTTCTGCACGCCCGGCAGGTCGTACCAGACGTGCTCGTTGTCCTCGCCGGTGGCGATGACGTCGACGGCGTGGATCACCGGCGGCTGCGTCGCCAGCGCCCCGACCATCGTGTCGACGAAGTCGTCGTACCCGCCGCCGTTCGCGACGATCAGCGCGGCCTGGGAGATCGCGAGCTGGGTGCGGGCGTTCGCCTCGTAGGAGTGCGGGTCGGCCGAGGGGTCGCTGATGATCGAGGTGACGGCGACCAGGTCCCCCCCGACCTGGCCCACCACGTCGCCCCAGACGTTCGTCGAGGCGACGACGGCGAGACGGGTGCCGGAGGCCCACGGCGTCGGACCGGCGGCGGTGCCCGACGTGGCGGCCGGGACGGTGGGCGAGGAGGCGCAGGCCGCCAGGACGACGAGGGTGGCGGTCGCGACGAGTGCGGCACGAGCGGGGCGAGGTGGCACAAGATCTCCAGGGGTCGTGGACGGCTGCGTGGTGATGAGATTAGTTCTCATTACCGATAGGCCGCAACCGTCTGCCTGGAGCCTGCTGGTCCCTTCCCGACCTCAATCCGCAACCTGGGAGTCACACGCCGTCCGTAGCATCGCCACCGGCGGGCCGACGGCGCCCGGCCCGGAGAGGCAGGTCTGATGGACAAGCCGACCCTGCAGGGCGAGATGCTCGTGCTGCGGCCCATCGGCCCGCAGGACGCCGACGCCATGTGGGAGCTCGTCACCGATCCCGAGGCACGCCGGATGGCCGGCACCACCCGCGACTGGACGCGGCCGGACGTCGACCGCTGGATCGCCGCCGTCGCGCGGGCCGACGAGCGCATCGACCTCGCGGTGACGGCCAACGGCTCCCAGGAGTACCTCGGCGAGATCGTCCTCGAGGCGATCGACCCGCAGGTGCGTTCGGCGAACCTCCGGATGACGATGCGCTCGGCCTACCGCGGCCGCGGCTACGGCACGGAGGCGATCCTCCTGGTGCTGGGCATGGCGTTCGACGGGCTCGGGCTGCACCGAATCGGCGCGTTCGTCCCGGCGATCAACGCCCGCGCCCACTCCCTCTACGAGAATCTCGGCTTCCGCGTCGAGGGCCGGCTGCGCGACGGGTTCCGCGACGGCGACGGCTGGACGGACGGCGTCGTCATGGGCCTGCTGGAGGACGAGTACCGTGCCGGGCAGCGCGTCTGAAAGGGTCCCGGAGAACAGCATGCTGACCGTCACCGTCCCGACCCCGGACCTGCTCGACCGCCTCGCCGACCTGACCGATCGTGTCCGGCTGGTCCTCTGGGACCTGTCCGCCCCGCTCGACGAGGCGACGGCGGCGCAGGTCGAGATGGTGGTCATCCCGCACTACTTCATCCGGCCCGGCGGGTTCGACGTGCTGGCGACGCTCCCGAACCTGCGCTGGGTGCAGCTGCCGAGCGCGGGCTTCGAGCACGCCGTGCCGCACGTGCCACCGGGCGTCACCGTGTGCAACGGGCGCGGCGTGCACAGCGCGGGCACCGCGGAGCTGGCCGTGG
The DNA here is from genome assembly GCA_036398695.1 of Cellulomonas sp. Taxonomy (GTDB): domain Bacteria; phylum Actinomycetota; class Actinomycetes; order Actinomycetales; family Cellulomonadaceae; genus Cellulomonas. Next base: position 12,710 of record DASWOL010000199.1, read on the forward strand.
CGCTGATCCTCGCCGTGCAGCGCGACCTGGTCGGCGCCGTCCGGGCGATGGCCGACGGGCGCTGGCACAACCCGTTCGGCGCCGCGCTCGCGGACCGGCGGGTG
>DASWOL010000200.1:0-3797 GCA_036398695.1 Cellulomonas sp.
CACCGCCGAGGCGATCCGGCTCACCCGCCTGGTGCACGAGCTGCTGCCCGCCCCCGGGGGCGGGGGCGGCGAGGTGACCGGGCTGCTGGCGCTGATGCTCCTGACCGAGGCCCGCCGCCCCGCCCGCATCTCGGCGACGGGTGAGCTGGTCACGCTCGACGAGCAGGACCGCGGCGCCTGGGACCACGACCTGATCGAGGAGGGCCACCGCCTGGTCCGGGAGCGCCTCGCCACCGTGGCCGCGGGCGGTCCGGCCCCCGGCCGCTACCAGCTCCTCGCCGCCATCAACGCCGTCCACACCGACGCCCGCAACGCGCGCGACACCGACTGGTCGCAGGTCGTCGCCCTCTACGACCGGCTGCTGCGCATCGACCCCTCACCGGTGGTCGCGCTCAACCGCGCGATCGCCGTCGCCGAGATCGACGGACCCGACCTTGCGCTCGCCCTGGTGGACCGCCTGCCGCTGGAGGACTACCACGCCTTCCACGCGACCCGCGCCGAGCTGCTGCGCCGCCTGGGTCGCAGCGCAGAGGCCCGCGAGGCCTACGACCGCGCCCTCGGGCTCGCCGGCAACACCGCCGAGGCCGCCTACCTGACCCGACGCCGCGCCCAGCTCGGCGCGCCGGACGCCCCGTAGCACGGCACGGCGCGCAGGCGCGTTCGACCTCGATCCGCCGCCGCGGCGGCGCGCACGTCGGCGCCGCCGTCACCCGATGCCGTTGACCCGGGCCTGCTCACCCCGGTCGCCGTGATCGAGACCTCCCTCGACGCCCCGCTCTCCCGGGGCCGGTTCCCCGCAGACGTCCGGCCCGTCCGGCCCGCCGAGGACCCGGATCGGTCCCTGCCGCCGGCTGTCACGCCCCGTCGTACTGCAGGACGTACAGTCCCGCGTTGTAGTCGGTCACGTAGGTCACGCCCTCGGTGTCGACGAACACGTCGAAGCTCTGCACGACCCGAGGCCGGCCGGGCCGGGTGTCCACCAGGCGCTCGGGCGCGGGCGGCACCCAGCCGGCGACGAGCTGCGGGCGGTACGGGTCGCGCAGGTCGAAGGCTCGCACGTCGGCGTTCTGGTACGTCGCGAACACCAGCTCCTCGCTCTGGAACGAGCCCGGACGGTTCTCGTGCAGGTTGTGCGGGCCGAAGTGCCCTCCCTTCGCGACGAAGTCGTCCTCGGCCGGCTGGGGGAACGTCGCGATGCTCACCGGGTTGCGCGGGTTGCGGATGTCGAACACCCACGTGTGCTTGATCCCGTCGGCGGCGTTGTCCGCGATGCCCTCGTCCGCGACGAGCAGCAGGTCCCGGCCCGGCAGCGGCAGCACGGTGTGCGTCCCGCCCCCGAAGGGGTCGGACCAGCTGCGCGCGGCGACGAGCGTCGGGCGGCTCGGTCGCTGACGTCGAGGATGGTCAGGCCGCCGTCGCGCCACGACGCGTAGGCCGTGTCCCCGTGCACGATGGCGTGGTGCAGGGCGTAGCGCCAGCGCGAGGCGTCCCAGTCCGGGCGTTCGCCGCCCTCCTCGTGCATCCCCGGCAGCCACTACCGTCCCGCGATCTCCGGGGACTGGCCGGCGCCGAGACGTCGAACACACGCAGGCCCGCGGCATACCCGCGGTCGGCCTGCAGGGCGGGCTGCCCGATGGACCGCCCGTAGTAGTCGGACTCCCGCTGGAAGGCCGCGTCGGCGGACAGGTCCTTGGCGTTGACGACGAGCAGGAGGTCGTCCGCGGCCTGCAGGTGCACGCTCCAGGTCCCGGGCGGGGCGGGGACGAAGCCCACCGGGCGGGGTGCACGCGGGTCGCGCACGTCGAGCACGGTGAAGCCGCCGGAGAAGGCGTGCGCGACGTAGGCGTGGCCGGCGTGCACCATGATCTGGCAGCCGTCCGGCCGGCCGCCCTGGTCACTGTGCCCGAGGAACGAGAAGCCCTGGGCGAAGTCGGGGCGAGGCGAGGCGGGGTCATCGCTGCTCCTTGCGCAGGAACGCGAAGGCCAGGGCGATGACGAAGACCCCTCCCTTGACGATGTCCTGGGCGTAGTAGGGGACGTCCATCATGGTCAGGCCGTTGAGGAGGATGCCGATGAGCAGCGCCCCGAGCAGCGTCCCGACGGCTCGGCCTCTTCTGGCCGAAGATCGCGTAGCCGACGTAGGCCGCGGCCACCGCGTCCATCAGCATGGGCGCCCCGGCCGAGACCTGGCCGGAGCCGATACGTGCCGTGAGCACGATCCCCCGGTCGCGGCGAGCAGGCCGCTGAGGACGTACGCGAGTGTCTTGAGGCGCCCGACCGGCAGCCCGAAGTGCCGGGACGCCTCGGCGTTCCCGCCGACCATCGCCATGTGCCGTCCGGTGGTCGTGCGGGTGAGGAACAGGTGCGCGACGAGGACGACGAGGAGGAGGAGCAGCACGGCGGACGGCACACCCAGCACGTCGCCCTGGCCGATGAACAGGAACGACGGCACGACGATGCCCGGCGCCGGGCCGTTCGCCGTGGCCACGCCGGGGTAGATCGAGAAGCCGTTGGTGTAGGTGAGCTGTACCCCGTTGACGACGAACAGCATCGCCAAGGTCGCGAGCAGGTCGGGCAGCCGGAGCCGCACGACGAGGAGCGCGTTCACCAGTCCCACCAGCGCGCCGAGCACCAGCGGGACCAGCAGCGCCACCAGCAGCTCTTGACGGTGGTAGACCATCGCGGCCGCGGCACCGATGGTCGCCAGGCTCGCGACGGAGCCGATCGAGACGTCGAATCCGTCGACGACGAGCGAGAACGTCACCCCCAGCGCGAGGAAGGCGCTGGCGGACACCGACCGCACGATGTCCACCATGTTCTTGTAGCTGAGGAAGTTGTCGTTCACCACCGAGAAGAACACGACCACCAGGACGATCACGATCACGGCCGCGTACCGGTAGGCGAACGAGCGCGCGGCAGGACCGAGGACGAGGGTGCGGCGGGCGGGGGTTGCGGTGACGGTCACGGGATCTCGGCCTTCTCTGCGGCGAGCATGAGGTCGACGGGCTCGAGCCCGCGGGCGGGCCGCTCCACGGCGACGCCCTCGCGGTCGAGGAACAGGACGCGGTCGGCGATCCGTAGCGCGTCGTCCGGCTCGGCGGTGAGGTAGACGACCGCCGCACCACCGTCGGCGGCCCGCTCCACCGCCCGGAAGAGCGCCTCCTTCGCGGCGACGTCCACGCCCTTCATGGGCTCGTCGAGCACGAGCACGCGGCTCGCGGTCCCGTCCCACTTCGCGACGGCGACCTTCTGCTGGTTGCCGCCGGACAGGCGGCGCACGAGCTGCGCGGCCGCCGGTGGCTGGATGTCGTAGTCCCCGATCAGCCGCTCGGCCCGCCGCTCCTGCGGCCGACGGCGCTGGAGCATCGGATCCGTCTCACGCGCCGGGGCCGGACGACCGGCTGGATGCGCCCATGATCCCGAAGCCTCCGGACAGTGAGAACTCCCGTCCGTATCGCGGGACCGCCGGGGCCCTGGGCTCGACGCCGCGGTGCAGGGCGGCCCTGCCGCCAGGTCACGGATCGCGCACGTCCGGTCGGCTCACCACCACGTGCATCATGCTGGGGCGAGGGAGGTACGCCATGAGGACACCGGGGATCGCCCACGTCGCGGCCGCAGTCCCGGTCGTCGCGCTGATGCTGTCGGGTTGTGCAGGCACCGTCCAGACCGCGACATGCGTGTCCTGGGCGGGCTTCGAGACGGCGCAGGACGCCTTCGACGACGCGACGGTCGTCCTCGTCGGCGAGGCGGCGCCGGCGACGACGACCACCGAGCTGTACGGCGTGCGCGCCGCCGTG
>DASWOL010000201.1:0-13114 GCA_036398695.1 Cellulomonas sp.
CAGAGTCGATCGCTGTCCATTTTAACGTCTCTGGTCAAAACGCTGCAGAGTGTGGAATAGCCGCACTTAGCCCTGATTTCAAAGCGAGAATCATGCTACTTACGCGTCTGCAAAGTGACAAAACTTGGACGAGATCTTCCAGAGTTCAGGGTGGGCCAGAGCATCGTTGACACGGCGCGTGAACATCCGGACAACTCTGACCATCGCTGTCCGCTTGGTCCGGATCGGTCTCGCAGGCGGTGCCGACACTTCCCCCATGCACGACGAGCTCACCGAGGTGGCGCAGCACACCGCCGCACCCGGCCGCGGTCACCTGGCCGGCGTTGCCCGCGACCTGGCCCGACCTGTCCTCGTCGTCGGCTCCGGGTTGCCGGTGGCCGACCTCGAGGTGTTCTTCCGCGACCAGGAGCTCACCTGTGTCGCCGTCCAGGACGACGACGGGGGCGATCGGGTCGACCGGGTCGGCCTCATCACCCGTGCTCGCTTCACCGGCGCGATGACCGGCCGGCTCGGCTACGGCCGCGCGGTGCTGCTGCGGCGGCCCACCGGTGACGTCACCGACTGGTCGCCGCTCGTCGTCGCCCCGCACGCACCGGTGGCCGAGGTGGCGACCCGGGCGATGGAGCGGCCGGGGGAGCGGCGGTACGACGAGGTGCTGGTGCACGACGCGCAATGGGGCTGCGCCGAGGCGGCCGACCTGGTGCTCGCCCTCGTCGCCGCTCTCGCGCAGCGCTCGACGCACGACCCGCTGACCCGCCTGCCTGGCCGGCCGTCGACGTGGCACGGGCTGACGCGCCGGTGCGAGATGGCGGCGCGCACGCGTGGCGCGCGCGTGGTGCTCGTGCTGCTCGACGTGCGGGGCATGGCCGAGACGAACGCCCGGCACGGGCAGGCCAACGGCGACGCGCTGCTCGCCGAGCTGGCTCGTCGCCTGCAGGACGCGGTCCCCGCGGGATGCGACGCGGGCCGCGTGGACGGCGACCGGTTCGCGGTGGTCGCGACGTTGCCGCCGGTCGACGACCTGCGTGCCGCCGCGGCGGCGGACGCGATGCGCCAGCGGATGGTCGCCGCGCTGATGGCGCCGTCCGGGGGGATCCCGCCGTCGGCGTGGCCGTGGCTGCACTCGTCGGTGGTGTGGTCGGTCGCGGGCGCGGCGTCACCCGACGAGCTGATCCGTGAGGGCGAGGCCCGCCTGCGCCAGGCCAAGGCGGCCGCCCGACGAGCCGACACCGCCGTCCCGTCCCCCCAGTCGTCCTGACCCGCCCGTCAGCCGCGGCCACGGTGCGCTCCCGACTTCTGGGAGGTCCGGACCGTGCTCCATGGTCCAGGCCTCACGGGAGTCGCGGTTGTTCGGCACCATGGGAGGTGTGATCGCTCGTCGGGCCGTGGTGCGCGGTGACGTGCAGGGCGTGGGGTACCGGTGGTGGGCGGCGCGCGAGGCCGCCCGGCTCGGCGTGCGCGGGTGGGTGGCCAACCGGGACGACGGCGCGGTGGAGGTGCACGCCGAAGGCGATGCGGCAGCCATCGACGCCCTGGTGGCAGCCCTGCACGACGGGCCGCGCTGGGCGCGGGTGGCCCGCGTCGTCGTGACCGATGCCGACGCGGCCGGTTGGGTGGGCTTCGAGGTCGAGCCGTAGCATCGCTGTCCGTGGCCACCCCCGACTTCGTCCTGAGCCTGCGCGCCAAGGTGGGTCACGACCCCCTCTGGCTGGCCGGCGTCACGGCCGTGGTGCTGCACGAGGGTCCGCGCGGGCCGCGGGTGCTCCTGGTGCGGCGGGCGGACAACGACGAGTGGACCCCCGTCACCGGGATCGTTGACCCCGGCGAGCAGCCCGCCGCCGCCGCGGCGCGCGAGGTGCTCGAGGAGGCGGACGTCGTCGCGGAGCCCGTGCGGCTCGCCGCCGTGGGCGTCACTGAGCCCATCACCTACGCCAACGGCGACCGCTCCCAGTACCTCGACCTGACGTTCCGGTTCGGGTACGTCTCCGGAGAGCCACGGCCGGCGGACGGCGAGAACACCGCGGCCGCCTGGTTCGATCTCGACGCCCTGCCGCCGCTGCAGCCCCAGATGCGCGCCCGGATCGAGCACGCCCTGTCCGACGACGCCGCGGCGGCCTTCGAGCGATGACGGCGACGACGAGGCCGCCGAACGCGGGCGCCGCGACGTTCCTGTCGCGGCAGGCGATCCTCGGCGTCTACCTGCCGGCGCTGTGCTTCGAGATCGGGATGGGCGCGATCACGCCGATGATCGCGGTCCGCTCCATCGAGCTGGGCACCACGCTGGCGGGCGCCGGTCTGCTCGCGGCGCTGCTCGCCGTGGGGCAGATCCTCGGCGACGCCCCCGCCGGCGCGCTCGCCGCGCGCATCGGTGACCGGCGCGCGCTGCTCGTCGCCGCCGCGACGTCGATCGTCACCCTCGCGGCCTGCGCGCTGGCGCCCGAGCCGCTGCTGTTCGGCATCGCCGTGCTGCTCACCGGCGCGACCAACGCGGTCTACATGCTCGCCCGGCAGGCGTACCTCACGGAGATCACGCCGCCGCTGTTCCGTGCACGCGCGCTGTCGACGCTCGGCGGCGTGGGACGCATCGGCGTGTTCGTCGGGCCCTTCCTCGGCGCCGGCGTGGTCCACCTGTTCGGCACCCGCGCGGTGTTCTGGCTGGCGCTGGTCGTCGTGGTCGTCGCCGGGACGGTGGTGGGCCTGGTCCCGGACGTCCAGGCGAACCGTCCGACGAAGGACGCCGGCCCGCACGTGTCGCTGTGGCGCGTGACGGTGGACCACCGGCGGGTGTTCGTCAGCCTCGGCATCGCCGTGCTGCTCGTCGGGGCGACACGGGGTGCCCGCCAGGTGGTGCTGCCGCTGTGGGGCGAGCACCTCGGCCTGGCGCCGGCCACGACGAGCCTGATCTACGGCCTGTCCGGCGCGCTGGACACCGCCGTGTTCTACCCGGCGGGCAAGCTGATGGACCGCAAGGGGCGCCTGTGGGTGGCGGTGCCGTCGATGGTGGCACTCGGTGTGACGCTGGCGGCGCTTCCGCTGGCCCGCACGGCCGGCTGGGTGGCCGTCGTCGCGATGGCGATGGGCGTGGCCAACGGCATCGGCTCCGGCATGATCATGACGCTCGGCGCCGACGTAGCACCCGCGGCGCTGCGGGCGCAGTTCCTCGGCGTGTGGCGCCTGTTCTCCGACTCCGGCGCGGCCGCGGGCCCGCTCGTCGTCGCGGCCGGCGCCGCGCTGGGCAGCCTCGCCGGGGGCGTGGTGGTGATGGGTGGGATGGGCCTGGTGGCCGCGGTGGTGCTGCAGGCGACCGTGCCGCGGTGGTCGGTCCACGCCAACGCGCGGACCCGGGCGGCGGCCGGGCTCACACCCGACGGTCAACCCGCGGGGCTGCCGTCGCCGTAGGGCCGCGGCCGACGAGCGCCGGCAGCCGTCAGCCCAGCGCTGTCACGGTGCCGGGGTCGATCCGGACGGTCCGGCCGTCCCCGTCCTCCACGTACCGCGTGCCCTCGTTCCCGACGATCTGGACCAGCCGTCCCTCGCTCGCGGCGAAGGAGGGCCAGGAGCCGTTGGCCTGCGCTCGCCAGCGCACGCCGCCGGTGGCCAGGTCCAGTGCGACGAGGTCGAAGGCGTCGTCCTCGTCGTCGTGCCCCAGGACCAGCAGTGCGACGGAGCCGTCGGTGAACGCGTTCCTCACGAAGTCGCGGCTGCCTGCGGCGGGGTCGTCGGCCAGGAGATGGTCGTCGGTCCACAGCTCCCCGCCGGTCCCGGGGTCGAGACCGCTGATCGCCAGGTCGTCGCGCGCCGCGACGATCACTCCGGCGGTGCGGACCAGCACCTCGGGGTACGTGTGGATGCTCCGCCAGCGCACGGTGCCGTCGCGGCTGAACGCTTGCAGCGGCACGCCGCCCGAGCCCGCCAGCACCACGTCGGAGCCGGTGCCGTCCGTCGCCCAGGGCTGGAGCACCTGCGCGGTGTAGCGGCCGACCACCGACCCGTCGGGACCGTGCAGCACGCTGGCGACGCTCTGGTCCGCGGAGTACGCGCCCACCTGCTCCAGCACGCCGCCGTCGACGTAAGGCTGGGGCCATGACCAGGCCGACGCGTCGGCCGCGGTCGTCAGCTCGCCGGAGAGGGTGAACCCGGCGTCGAGCCCGCAGGCGTGGATCTGGACGAACGAGGGATAGGTGGCGATCGACAGGCTCGTCACGTCGACCGTGGCGGTGTCGCCGTCGACCTGCACGGCGCCGCAGGTGCTCACGTCGGCTACCGGTCGGAACGGCACGGTCCGTTCCCACCGCAGCTCGCCGGTCGTGGCGTCCTCCAGGCGGACCACGGCGTCCTGCCCCTGTGCCATCGAGCCGGAGGCGGTGTACCCGCCGTTGTCCGTCGGCGTCGCGGCGACCGGGGGGGCGGGCGGCTTCGGCCCGGTGCGCCGCACCGTCACCACGCCGCCGTCCGGGGCCCCGGCGGCGGCGTCCACCGGTCCGTCGAGGTCGCGGGTCGACGAGGTGCCGTCCGCGCGGACCACGGTGACCGTCGAGCGGTCGGCGTTCGGACCGCCCCAGCAGACCAGCGGGTCCACCACGGCGACCGACTCCTGCCCCCACGCCGACAGTCCGCACACCGGGTCGCCCCCCACCTCGACCTGCCAGCGGTCGGCGCCGCTCGCCGCGTCCAGCCCGTGCAGCACGGTGCCCCGGCGCACCACCACGAGACCCGGCATGAACGCGGTCGCGTCGGACGAGTCGGTGGCGGCCGACCACCGCACGGTCGGCGCGTGCGCCAGCGACAGCACGCCGCCGGGGGATGCGGCCAGCCGCGTCACGCGTTGGTGCTCGTGGACGGCGGCCGTCACGCCCCACGCCGCGAGGGCCACGACCACCACCGCGCTCGCGGCGGCCGCCTCGCGCAGCCGGCGCCGGACACCGTCCGTGCGCCCCGCGTGCTCGTGGGGCGCTCCCGGGACCTCGTCCGGCTCGGGCGCGGCGGTGGCGTCGAGGTCGAACACGACCACGTCGTTCCGGCGGCGGCGCATCACTCCCGCACCGTAACCCGGCCCACCGCGGCCGGGCCGGGTTCAGGCCAGGCGGTCCAGCAGCCCGACGACCACCTGGGCGGCGCGGTCGGCCGCGTCGTCGACGTGCTCGGCGAACTCCACCACACCGCACAGGTCGCTGATCCCGCGCACGGAGACGAACGGCACGTCGAACAGGTGCGCCGTGTGGGCCAGGGCGGCCGACTCCATGTCCGTCGCCAGCGCCGCCGGGAAGTCGCGGCGCACCTCGTCGACCAGGGGGCCGTCGACGAACGTGTCGCCCGAGACCACCTCACCGACGTGCACGCTCAGCTCGCCCTCGTACCCCTGTGCGGCACCCACCAGCCGGTGGTCGGCGGCGAAGGTCGCCGGCATGCCCGGCACCTGACCCATGACGTACCCGAACGCCCGCGCGTCCGCCCGGGCGTACGCGTAGGCCAGGCCGACGACGACGTCGCCCACCCGCACCCCGTCGCCCAGACCGCCTGCGCTGCCGGCGCTGATCAGGGCGTCGGGCGTGAACCCGCTGGCCACCACCGCGCCCGCGGCGGCCGCGTTGACCAGCCCGATGCCGGTGGTGACCAGCAGCACGTCGCGCTCGCCGATGCGCAGCGGCTGCACTCGCGCGCCGCCGAGCACCTGCTCCGGCCCCTGCGTGTGCCCGCGTGCGAGGAACGGCGCGGCCTCCTCCGCCATCGCGACGAAGACGGCGACGGTTCGGGTCACGCAGTCACCTGCGACCATTCGTCGCGGTGCGCGAGGAACTCGCGGGCGGCGGCCTGCGCCCCGGCCAGGGTGTGGTGCGCGCCCCAGCCGCACTGGACCTCGTTGGCGGCGGGCACCTCGGTGGCGACGAGGATGTCGCTCAGCGTCGCCTCGACCAGGGCGAGCACGTCGTCGTAGGCCCACTCTCCGGCGAGGATGAGGTAGAAGCCGGTCTGGCAGCCCATCGGGGAGAAGTCGACCACCTTGTCCGAGTGGTTGCGGCTCTTCTCGGCGAACAGGTGCTCGATCGAGTGGACGGTGTCCATCTCGAGGTGCGCCGCGTTCGGCTGGGTGAACCGGATGTCGTACTTCACCAGCACGTCGCCGTGCGGAAGCACCTTGCGGTCCGCGAGGCGGACGTAGGGAGCCTTGACGGTGCGATGGTCGAGGTTGAACGACTCGACGTTCATGCGAGGGGTGTCCACGGGACAAGTGTCGCGCGTCGGGGCGAAGGCCGGCGGCCGCGGCCCGCCATCCGGGCGTCGGGGACGGCGGTCGTCGGCGCGCGGGACGGGCGGGCCGGTGCGCAGACTGCCCCTGTGGCCGACGTGCGGGTGGGGATCTCCGGGTGGCGCTACCCGCCCTGGCGCGGCGTCTTCTACCCGAAGGGCCTCCCGCAGCGCGCGGAGCTCGAGTACGTCGCGGCACGGCTGCGCACGGTCGAGATCAACGGCTCCTTCTACTCCCTCCAGCGGCCGGAGTGGTACCAGCGGTGGGCGGCGGCGACGCCCGACGACTTCCTCTTCGCCGTCAAGGGCGGACGCTTCGTCACGCACCTCAAGCGGCTCGTCGGGGTCGAGACCGCGCTGGCAAACTTCTTCGCCAGCGGGCTGCTCGCCCTGGGCGGGCGGCTCGGCCCGGTGCTGTGGCAGCTGCCGGCGACGACGCGGTTCGACGAGGCGCTGCTGGACGCGTTCCTCGCACAGCTGCCGCGCACCACCCGCGACGCGGCGAGTCTGGCACGGCGGCACGACGAGCGGCTGGACGGCCGGGCGTGGACCACCACCGACGACGACCGGCCGCTCCGGCACGCGCTGGAGGTGCGGCACGACAGCTTCCGCGACCCGGCGTTCACGGCTCTGGCCCGGCGGCACGGTGTCGCGGTGGTGGTGGCGGACACCGCCGGCCGCTGGCCCGCGCTCGACGAGCCCACCGCGGACGTGATGTACGTGCGGCTCCATGGCGACCGGGAGCTGTACACCTCCGGGTACGACGACGAGGCGCTCGACCGGTGGGCACGGCGCGTGCAGGGCTGGGCCGACGACGGTCGCGACGTGCTCGTCTACTTCGACAACGACGCCAAGGTGCGGGCGCCGTTCGACGCAATGGCGCTGGCGCTGCGCCTCGGCATCGATGCCCCGGCCAGCGACGCGGACGGGGCGTGACGCTGGGGCGCGCACGAGGTGCGAGGGCGGTGAGCCGCTGTTGCGCCGCGCACGAGGTGCGAGGGCGGTGAGGTGCTGTCGCGCCGCGCACGAGGTGCGAGGGCGGTGAGGTGCTGCCGCGACCGAAGAGAGAGACGCCGGGCGCCCGGGCGGAGTCGCTCAGTGCCCGCGCAGTCGCTCGATGAGCCGGCGGTCGCGCTTCGTCGGCCGGCCGGCGCCGCGGTCGCGGACACCGAGCATGGGGATGCGCTCGCGGGGCACGGGCGGCGGCGAGTGGTCGATGTAGCAGGCGGCCGCGACGTCGGCCCCGACCCGCTTGACGACGAGGCGCTGCACCACGACCAGACGCTCCCGCACATCCCCTCCGCGCACGTGCACCTCGTCACCGGGCACGACGAGCGTGGCGGGCTTGGCCCGTTCGTCGTTCACCCGCACATGGCCGGCCCGGACCGCGGCAGCGGCCTGCGACCTCGTCGGGAACAGCCGCACGGCCCAGGTCCAGGCGTCCACGCGCGCCCGCGTGACCCCTGCCGGCCCCGCGCCGGCGCCTCCCGCCCAGCTCACCCCCTCACCCTCTCACCCGGCGACCTCGGCTCCCGCCTGTCACTCGACTGCCACCCGACCTGGGCTCCCGACTGCCACTCGACCTGGGCTCCCGCCTGTCACCCGACTGCCAGCCGACCTGGGCTCCCGCCTGTCACCCGACCTGGGCTCCCGCGTGTCACCCGACCTGGGCTCCCGCCTGCCACCCGACCGGGGCTCCCCCCTGTCACCCCGCAACTCACCACGGGGTAAGCCGCCACCGCCTGCTCCGCCACCGGCAGCCCCGGCCCCCACCCGCACCGCCATTTCGCGGCCCGGTCATCCCGCCACTTCGGCACTTGCGTGCCGCATCGGCGCATGGATGTGCCGAGCTGGCACCGATGTGCCGACGTGGCGGCTGACCGGTCGGCATGGATGTGCCGACGTGGCGGCTGGCCGGTCGGCATGGATGTGCCGAGGTGGCGGCTGACCGGTCGGCATGGATGTGCCGACGTGGCGGCTGACCGGTCGGCACGGATGTGCCGACCAGGTGGCGCGCTGAGTCAGCCCGGATGTGCCGGTGTGGTGGCGGGGGGCGGTGGCGGAGCGGGCTCAGTGACGCAGGGCCAGGTAGCGCTCGATGAGGGAGCGTGTCGAGGGGTCCTGCTCGGCCAGCGCGGCGGCGTCGCCGGTGAGGGCGGGGGCGATCTCCAGGGCGAGCTTCTTGCCGAGCTCGACGCCCCACTGGTCGAACGAGTCGATGCCCCAGACGGTCCCCTCCACGAACGTGATGTGCTCGTAGAGGGCGATCAGCTGGCCCAGCACCGACGGCGTCAGCGACGGCGCGAGGATCGAGGTGGTCGGCCGGTTGCCGCTGAACACCCGCGCCGGGACGATCTCCTCGGCGGTGCCCTCGGCCCGCACCTCGTCGGCCGTCTTGCCGAATGCGAGCGCCTTGGTCTGCGCGAAGTAGTTGGCCAGGAACAGCGAGTGCACGTCGACGTCCCCGTCCCGCAGCGGATGCGTCGGGTTGGCCATCGCGATGAAGTCGGCCGGGATCAGCCGGGTGCCCTGGTGGATCAGCTGGTAGAAGGCGTGCTGCCCGTTGGTGCCCGGCTCGCCCCAGAACACCTCGCCCGTGGCGGTGGTGACGGGCGTGCCGTCCCAGCGCACCGACTTGCCGTTCGACTCCATGGTCAGCTGCTGCAGGTAGGCGGGGAACCGTGACAGGAACTGGTCGTACGGGAGCACCGCATGGGTGTGCGCGCCGAGGAAGTTGACGTACCAGACGTTCAGCAGACCCATGAGCACCGGCACGTTCGACGCGAGCGGGGTGGTCGCCACGTGCTCGTCGACCAGATGGAAGCCGTGCAGGAAGTCCGCGAAGCCCTCCGGCCCGATGGCGATGGCCAGCGACAGCCCGATCGCCGAGTCGACCGAGTACCGACCGCCCACCCAGTCCCAGAACCCGAACGCGTTCTCGGGGTCGATGCCGAACGCGGCGACCTTGTCCAGCGCCGTGGACACGGCGACGAAGTGGTGGGCGACGGCGGACCGGCGGGCAGCGTCCGTGTCCTCGATCCGGCCTTCGTCGACCAGCTTGTCCCACAGCCAGGCGCGCGCCAGACGAGCGTTGGTCAGCGTCTCCAGGGTGCCGAAGGTCTTCGAGGCGACGATGAACAGCGTGGTCGCCGGGTCGAGGTCCTTCGTCTTCTCCGCGAGGTCGGTGGGGTCGATGTTGGAGACGAACCGCAGCTCCAGCCCGTCCTGGACGTACGGCGCCAGCGCCAGGTACGCCATCGCCGGCCCCAGGTCCGACCCCCCGATCCCGATGTTGACCACGGTCCGCACCTGCTCGCCGGTGGCGCCGGTCCACGCCCCGGAACGCACCCGCTCGGCGAACGCGTCCAGCTTCGCCAGGACGGCCTGCACGTCCGTGTCGACCTGCTGGCCGTCGACGACGAGCGCGGGGGAGGCCCCGGCCGGCCGGCGCAGGGCGGTGTGGAGCACGGCCCTGTCCTCGGTGACGTTGATGTGCTCGCCGCGCAGCATCGCGCCGAACCGGTCCGCGACGCCCACCTGCTCGGCGAGCTGCAGCAGCAACGCCAGCGTCTGGTCGGTGACGAGGTTCTTCGACAGGTCGACCGTCAGGTCGCCGACGCCGAAGGTCAGTCGCCTCGCCCGGTCGGGATCGGCGGCGAACCAGCCGCGCAGGTCAGGCCGCAGGGTGCTTTCGTGCTCCGACAGCGCCTGCCAGGCGGCGGTGGTGGTCGGGTCGATCGGCGGCGTGGGCACGGCTGCTCCCGGTGCGGTGGTGGGGGTCTGACGGACTCCACCGTAGTGAGCCGCCGGTGGGACCTCCACACGCGGCGAACCGCTCGTCGCACGCCGACCCGCACCGCCGCCTCCCTAGGCTGGCTGTCGTGAACGGCCCCCTGCTCGTGTGCTGCGGGCTGGCGACCCTCGACGTCGTCCAGCGGGTGGACCGCGTGCCCGCGCCCGACGAGAAGGTGGTCGCCCGTGGCCTCGACGTCACCTTCGGTGGACCGGCGGCCAACGCCGCCGCGACGTCCGTGGCGCTCGGTGTGCCCGCGGTACTGGTGACCGCCCTGGGCTCGGGGCCGATCGCCCGGCTGGTGCGCGAGGGGCTGATGGCGGCGGGCGTGCGCGTGGTCGACCTCGCCGTGCAGGTTCCGGGCGACCCGCCGGTGTCGACCGTGCTGGTCACGGCGGGCACCGGTCAGCGTGCGGTGGTGTCGACCAACGCGACGCTGCGGCCCGACGACCTCGCCCCGGCGGCGGAGGGGGTGGCGGCCGACGTGCTCGGCGAGGCCACCGCGCTGCTGGTCGACGGCCACCACCTGGGCGCCGCGGTCGCGCTCGCGTCAGTCGCCCGGCGGCACGGCATCCGCGTGCTCGCCGACGGCGGCAGCTGGAAGCCCGGCCTCGACCGGCTCCTGGCGCACGTCGACGTGGCGATCCTCTCGGCCGACTTCCTGATGCCTGCCGGCGAGCCGGGCGAGCCGTGCGCCGGTGGCGACGTGCCTAGCCCGAGCCTGGTTGCGCCCGTGCCGGGCGCCGACGTGCCCGGCAAAGGCCGGGGTGTGCGGCTCGCCGGTGTCGACGCGCCTCGCGCGAGCGGCAGTGCGCCCCTCGCGGGCGTCGACGTGCTCGATGCGGTCGCGGCGCTCGGCCCGGCCTTCGTCGCCCGCTCCGACGGCGCCGGTCCGGTGCGTGTGCGCCTGCCCTCCGGGGCGTTCGACGAGGTCACGCCTCTCGTCGTCCCGCCCGCCGAGGTGGTCGACACCCTCGGCGCGGGCGACGTGCTGCACGGCGCGGCCGGTGCCGCCATCGCGCGAGGCCTCGACCCGATGGCCGCCCTGCGCGAGGGCGTCGCCGCCGCCACCGAGTCGGTGCGCCACCCGGGCGCTCTCGGCCGGCTCGACCGCTCCTGACGTCGTGGGCTGGGAGCCCTGGCGCGCCGGGGGCGTGGAGGAGGGTTACGAGCGCTTCTGCCAGGCGGCGTAGACGCCGGCCGGGGCGAAGCCCATCGCGACGTTGATCGCCAGCATGGGCGCGTTCTCCTCGGCGTTGTCGGTGTGGATGCGCCGCAGCGCGGGGGCATGCTCGCGCGTGAACAGCACGTTCGCCGCCTTGACCGCCATGCCCAGGCGGTGTCCGCGGTGGTCGGCCCGCACCAGCGTCGCCTGCTGGAACGCGAACGACTCGTCGGGCCCGGACCAGACGAGCTCGGTGTGCGCGGCGAGCACGCCCGTCGGCACGTGCTCGGCGACGGCGAACGTCACGTGCTCCTCGCGGTCGACGACCGTCCACCGGAGCCAGCGCCGCACCCGCTCGGCGTCCCACGGCTCCGGCTCGTAGGCGAGCGCGCCGCTCGGCGCGTCGGTCACCATCCGGGAGAACAGCACGGCCATCGCGTCGAGCCACTGCTCGGGGATCTCGTCGTGCCAGGTGTGCAGCCGGTACTCGGGGCCGGCCGCAGCCAGCGCCTGTTCGCGCATCGCGGCGAAGGGTGCGAGGTCGTCGGGGACGACGAGCACGCTGTGCCGCTCGACCTGCTCGAGGGTCCAGCCGTGGGCCAGGGCGAAGCGGGACGACGCCACGTCGGCGGCCACGCGTCCGTTGCCGGTGGGCGCCACCAGGGCGCCGGGCCCCGGCGCGGGTTCGGGACCGGCGCCGACGTAGGTGATGAGCGTGCTGCGGCCCTCGTCGGCCAGCGCCCGCTCGAGGTCCGCAAGGAGCAGCGCGCCGGTGCCCACGCCTCGGCGGGCCGGGCGCACCTCGACGTCGGTGTGGGACAGGTGCGTGTTGCCGCTGCGCGGCAGGTGCGCGTGCCAGAAGCCGGCGACGTCGTCGGGCCCCGGCTGCGCGGCGTGCGCCGGGACCGCCAGACGGAGGAGGTGCGTCGCGTCCGGCGTGCCTGCGAGCCGGGCCTGCCACACCGGCGCCGGGACGGCCATGTCGGCGTTGCCCCACGTGTCGGTCTCACACTCGCGCTGGATCGCGACGACGGCGTCGACCGACCACGGGTGGTCGCGGGCGTCGAGGATCTGCCAGGGGGAGTCGGTCACGGTGGTGATCTTGCCCCGCGTCCACGGCGCGGCGCACGGTGATTGCGCCGGCACGGCGCCTTCTCGGGCGGTCCGGGCCCCCCATGGTGAGGGCTCAGGGAGGAGGGGGCGGCGGCTCGCGCGTGACGGGAGAGGTGGCGGGGTGCGTCGCCTCGGGTGACGTGGGCGCGGCGGTGGTGTTGCCCCCGCGTAACGCACTGACCAGCGCAGACATCCCATGAGTCACGCCCGTGAACGGATCATCACGATGTGGTCACGGAGGCCGTCGAGGGTTGACGGGGATTTGTAAGGACGCTCTACTAACAAACGTGACGACGACGACGGGGTCCCGGGCCGCTCGCTTGGGGCAGGCCCTCAGGCCCACCGAGAAGGTGCTCCCGGAGCATGCGAGAGCCCACAACAGGTCGCTGGTCCTCGCCGACCTGTTCCACTCCGGTCCGTCGTCGCGCGCGGACGTCGCCCGCAGCACCGGGCTCACCCGGGTGACCGTCTCCGACCTCGTCGCCGAGCTGATCGGGGAGGGTCTCGTCGCCGAGCTCGGCGTCCGGGTGGGCGGGCGGGTCGGCAAGCCCGCGACGCTCGTCGGGATGCAGACCGAGGCGTTCCACATCGTCGCCGTCGACCTCACCGACGACGCGGCGCTGACCGGCGCGGTGATGACCCTGACCAGTGATGTGGTCGCCCGCCGCACCGCCGCGCTGGACGGGCGCACCGGCGACGAGGCCGTCGCGGTGCTCGAGGGGCTGTGCCGGGAGCTGCTCGCCGCGGCGACCCGCCCGGTGATCGGCATCGGCATCGGCTCGCCCGGGGTCATCGAC
>DASWOL010000202.1:0-14404 GCA_036398695.1 Cellulomonas sp.
TGTGGCACGTCCACGTCCACACCTACGACCCGGCGGCCGCCGTCGAGGCCGCGCGCCCCGGTGCCCGCAGCCAGGTGGTGGTCAGGCTGGTGGAGGGTGCCGCGGCGCAGGTCGCCGCCGGGGACGACCTCGGGCTGGTGATCGCGACGGACGCCCCGGGCGCGGCACGCTTCTTCGCCACCGGCGGGGCCGTGGTGGTGGTCCGCTGCCCGGAGGAACCGGTGACGGCGGAGCACCTCGCCCGCGCGGTGGCGGACACCGGGGCGGCGCAGGTGGTGGTGCTCGCGGGCAGCGACGAGCTGGCCGGGCCGGCGCGGGTGGCCGCCGCCGACGAGGCGGGCACCGGCGGTGCGGTGGCGATCGAGCTGGTGGGTGCGCCCGACGTGCTGTCGACGGCGGTGGCGGCTCTGGCGCTGCTCGGCGGCCGCGGCGACGCCGCCGCACGGGCCGACGGCGCCCAGGCGGCGGTCGCCCGGCTGCGCACCGCGGACGTCGAGGTGTGGGGCGACCTGGCGGCGACCGCGGAGGCGCTCGTCGAGGAGGCCCCCGGGACCGTGCAGGCCGTCACCGTCCAGCACGGCTCCGGCACGGCGTACGACGACGCGGTGGCGCTTCGCGCCTGGCTGGAGGGGACGTACCCCGACCTCGACGTCGCGCTCGTCGGGCCGGTGGAGGGCGGGCCGGCATGGCGGATCGGGGTGGACTGACGTGGTGGTCTCCGCGTTCCCCTCGTCGGCCCCGCTGGACCGGCCGCTCACCCGGACGTTCGGTGAGGCGCAGGCCAAGAGGCTGGCCGCGCTCGGGCTGCGGACGGTGGGCGACCTGCTGCGGCACTACCCGCGCCGGTACGCCCCTCCCGGCCAGCTGACGGACCTCGCCTCGCTGGTGGACGGCGAGCACGTCACGGTGGTCGCCGAGGTGGTGTCGGGAACCATCCGGCCGACGAAGACCGGCACGGCGCTCATGGAGGCGTTCGTCACCGACGGGACGGCATTGCTGAAGCTGACGTTCTTCGGCAAGAACCGGGGGTCGCTGCGGCGCTACGAGGCGTCCTTGCTGCCGGGCCGCCGAGGGCTGTTCACCGGGGAGGTGAGCCGCTTCAACGGCAAGCAGCAGCTGACCCATCCCGCGTTCGTCCTGTTCGACGAGGAGGACGACGAGGCGAAGATCGAGCGGGCGGGCTGGCCCATCCCGATCTACCCGGCCTCCAAGTCGGTGGAGTCGTGGCGGGTGGGCCGCGCGGCGCGCCACGTGCTGGCGGACATGACCGAGACCGTAGTGCCCGACCCGCTGCCACCGTCCGTCCGGGCCACCTACCACCTGCCCACCCTCGTCGAGGCGCTGCGCCTGGTGCACGAACCTCACGAGGAGGCCGACTGGCACCGCGGCCGGCACCGGCTGCGGTTCGAGGAGGCGTTCGTGCTGCAGGCTGAGCTGGCGCGACGCCGGGCGCGAGCCGCCGGCCAGGCCGCGGTCCGTCGCCCGGGGCGGTCCGGCGGGCTGCTGGACGCCTTCGACGCGCGGCTGCCGTTCACGCTGACGGCGGGCCAGCGGCAGGTGGGGGACCAGGTGGCCCATGAGCTGGCGCTGCCGCACCCGATGCAGCGGCTGCTGCAGGGCGAGGTGGGCTCCGGCAAGACGGTCGTGGCCTTGCGGGCGATGCTCCAGGTGATCGACTCGGGCGGTCAGGCGGCGCTGCTGGCGCCGACCGAGGTGCTCGCCGCCCAGCACGTGCGCACCCTGCGCAGCCTGCTGGGTGACCTGGCGGACGGCGGCTTCCTCGGCGGGGCGGAGCAGGCGACGCGCGTGGCTCTGCTCACGGGCTCGCTGCCGGCCGCGGCGCGCCGTGAGGCGCTCGCGGACGCCGCCGGCGGGGCTGCGGGCATCGTCGTCGGCACGCACGCGCTGCTCAACCCGGACGTGCAGTTCGCGGACCTGGGGCTCGTGGTGGTGGACGAGCAGCACCGGTTCGGCGTCGAGCAGCGCGACGTGCTGCGGACGCGCGCCGAGATCCACCCCCACCTGCTCGTGATGACGGCCACGCCCATCCCGCGCACGGTCGCGATGACGGTGTTCGGCGACCTGGAGACCTCGGTGCTGCGCGAGGTGCCTGCCGGGCGCTCGGGCGTGCGGACGTTCATGGCCGACGCCGGGCGGCCGAAGTACGTGGCGCGGACGTGGGCGCTGGTGCGCGAGCAGGTGGACGCCGGTGGGCGGGCGTTCGTCGTGTGCCCGCGGATTTCCGCCGACGACGACGGCCGCGGTGCGGACGACGCCGACCTGCTGGCGGACGACGACGGGGCGGCGCGCCGGCCGCTGCGGGCCGTGCTCGAGGTGGCCGACGAGCTGCGCGACCGGCCCGAGCTGGCCGGGGTGCCGGTGGGGGTGCTGCACGGCCGGCTGTCGTCGGAGGACAAGGAGAGCGCCCTGGCGTCGTTCGCCGCGGGGGACACGCCCGTGCTGGTGACGACCACGGTGATCGAGGTGGGCGTCGACGTGCCCGCCGCGACCGCGATGGTGGTGCTCGACGCCGACCGGTTCGGCCTGTCGCAGCTGCACCAGCTCCGCGGCCGGGTGGGCCGCGGCAGTGCTCCGGGAGTGTGCCTGCTGGTCTCGCACGCGGTGGAGGGGACGCCGGCGTGGACCCGGCTGGAGACGCTCGTGGCGACCAGCGACGGGTTCGCGCTGGCCGCCGCCGACCTCGAGCTGCGCCGCGAGGGCGACGTGCTCGGTGCGGCGCAGTCCGGAGCGGGCTCCTCGCTGCGGTTGCTCCGGGTCACCCGGGACGCGGACCTCATCGAGCAGGCCCGTGGCGAGGCCACGGCGCTGGTGGCGCAGGACCCGGAGCTCGCCGGGTGGCCCGCGTTGACCGAGGCGATCGACCAGCGGCTGGCGGGGACCGGCGAGGAGTTCATCGACCGGGTGTGAGGTCCGGGTCCCTGTCCGGTGCCCGTCCGGTCCCTGTCTGGTCCCCGTCGGGCTCGGCGCGGCTCGGCTTGGCGCGGCGCGGCTCGGCTTGGCGCGGCGCGGCTCGGCTCGGCCCGGCCCGGCCCGGCTCGGCTCGGCGCGGCTCGGTCGGGTGCGCGCCGCGCGCGCGGTCGTCGGTCGGGCCACCGGCCTCGCCGGTCTACCCTGGCGCCGTGCCTCAGCCTGTCGTGCGCGCCCAGGACCTGCTCGTCGGCTACGGCGGGGTGCCGGTGTGCGCGCCGGTGACGTTCACCCTGCAACCGGGCCGGGCGCTCGCGCTCGTCGGGGCCAACGGCTCGGGCAAGTCGACGGTGCTGCGCGCGGCGATCGGGCTGCTCGAACCCTCGGGCGGCAAGCTGACCATCCTGGGCCAGCAGGTCGACGAGCGGGACGCCGCCTTCCGCGCCGCGGTCTCCTCGGTGCTGGACGACGACGCGTACTTCCCGTCGCTGTCGGTGGCCGAGCACCTCTACCTCGTCGCGCGAGGTCACGGCGTGCTCGACGCGTGGGACCGGGTGGGCGAGCTGCTGGAGGAGTTCGGGCTGGCCGACCACGCCAGGTCGCTGCCCGTGTCGCTGTCGAGCGGCCAACGCCGCCGCCTGCTGCTCGCCGCCGGGTTCGCCCGGCCGCGTTCGCTGCTGGTGCTCGACGAGCCCGAGCAGCGGCTCGACCGGCGGATGCTCGCCACGCTCACGGACCGGCTGCTGGCCGAGAAGGCCGCGGGCGGCGCGGTGCTCATGGCCTCGCACGACCCCGACCTGGTGCGCGCGGTCGCGGACAAGGCCCTGCACCTGGACGACAAGACCAACGAGCTCCTCGCGCCGGCCGCCGCCGCCGATCGCATCGCCCGGATCCCGACGTGACCATCCAGGCGGTGGAGCCCGGCGAGGTCGGGGACATCCCCTCGGCGCGGTCGATCCGGCGGTTCACGGCGGCCGCGGGACGGGCGCGCGCCGGGGCGAGCCTCGGCTCGCTGCTGGGCGACGTGTACTACGCGGTGATCTCGGTGGCGATCGGCGCCGCGGTGGCGTTCGGCGTGGCCGGCCAGGTGCGCGTCTCGTTGCCCCCGGCGCCGCAGGTGCCGCCGCCGACGAGCCTGAGCCTGCCGGCGCTCGTCGTCGTGGTGCTGCTGGCGGCCGCGGGCGTGCTGGTGTCGCTGTCAGGCAGGCTCGGCCCGGTCGGCGCCGGAGGCCCCGAGTCCGCCTGGTGGCTCGCGCTGCCCGTGGACCGGCGCGGCCTGCTGCGCCCCGCGGTGCGGCGGCTGCCGGTGGTCGGCGCCATCGCCGGCGGCGCGGTGGTCGCGCTGCTCGACGCAGGTCTGCTGGGCGACGCTGGGGCTCGGGTGGTCAGGGCGGCGGCGGCCGGTGTGCTGGTGGCGGCGCTACTCGTGCTGTGCGCGGCGGTGCTGCAGTCGGCGGGTGTGCCGCGCCGCGCCGTCGCACTCGTCGGCGACGCCGTGCTCGGGCTGTCGGCCCTGCTGGCGGTGGGGTTGGCGCTGGGTGGCACGCACCTCGACGCGCTGCCGGTCGCGCCGTGGCCGGTGCTGCTCGCGGCGTTCGCGGTGGTCGCCGTCGCCGCGTGGCTCGTCGACCGCCGGCTCGTGCGGATCCCTGCGCGCAGCCTGCGGGAGAGCGGCTCGGTGGCCTCCCAGGCGGTGGGTGCCGTGATGTCGATGGACTCCCGCGAGCTGGGCCGTGCGCTGACCTCGGGATCGGCGCGGCCCGTGCGGCGCTGGGTGTCACGGCTGCGCGGCGTGCGCGGACAGGCGAGCGCCCTGGTGGTGGCCGACCTGGCTCAGCTGCGCCGCTCGCCGCGGCACGTGGTGCAGCTCTTCGTCGCGGCACTGCTGCCGTGGCTGGCGACGGTGGTGCCGCAGCTGGAGGGTGTCGGCGGAGTCCTGATCGCGATCCTCGTCGGCGGCGGGGTGGCCGCCAGCGCCGTCGGGGAAGGTGCCCGGCAGGGCGAGATGAACCCGATCCTCGACCGGCTGCTCCCGCTGCCCGCGAAGTCGGTGCGGCGGCTGCGGATGGCGGTGCCCGCCGCGGCGATGCTGCTGTGGTCGCTGCTCGCCTTCGCCGCGCTCGGCCGGTGGCTGGGCGCACCCGCCCCGTGGCTCGTGCTCGGGGTGGTCGGCACTCCGGTGTGGGCGGCGGCCGCGGTGCGAGCGGCGTACCGGCCCGGGCCCAACTGGTCGAAGCCGCTGGTGTCCACGCCGTTCGGGGCACTGCCGTCCGGCGTGACGTCGGTGGTGTCCCGCGGACCGGACCTCGTGGTGCTGGGCCTCCTGCCGACGTGGATCTCCGTGATCCTGCGCAACGTCAGCCCCACGCTGCTGCTGTTCCAGGTGGCGGCCTCGGCGGTCGCCGTGACGGTCGCCTCGTCGATCGCCACCGGCACCATGATGGACCGGCTGTTCGAGGCGTCCGGCCAGCAGGGCGGTGCGGGGGCCCGGAAGTGACGCGCATCGTCGCCGGGTCCGCCGGAGGGCGCACCCTCCAGGTCCCGGCGCGCGGCACCCGCCCCACCAGCGAGCGCGTGCGCGAGGCGCTGTTCTCCCGGCTGGAGCACCTGGACGTCGTGTCGGGCGCGCACGTGCTCGACCTGTACGCCGGCTCGGGCGCCCTCGGCCTCGAGGCGGCCAGCCGTGGCGCGGCGGCGGTGACGCTCGTCGAGTCGTCGAAGCCGGCAGCCGACGTGTGCCGGCACAACGCGTCGGCGCTCGGGCTGGCGTCGCGGGTGACCGTCGTCGGGGACCGCGTCGAGCGGTTCGTCGAGCGCGTGCCGCCGGCGCCGTGGCGCCTGGTCCTCGCCGACCCGCCGTACGACGTGGGTGAGGAGGCGCTGGCCGCGGTGCTGGCCGGGCTCGTCGGCCGGCTCGACGACGGCGCGGTGGTGGTCGTCGAACGCTCGGCGCGCAGCCCCGAGCCCACCTGGCCCACCGGCCTGGCCGGGCTCGACGAGCGCCGCTACGGCGAGACCGCCCTCTGGCTCGCCGAGCCTGCCTCCTGACGGCGGGGCGCGCAGGCCCGGCGTAGGTTGGCTTTCGTGAGCCTCGCGGTCTGCCCCGGGTCGTACGACCCCGTCACGCTCGGGCACGTGGACGTCATCCGCAGGGCCCGGTCGATGTTCGACGAGGTCGTCGTGGTCGTCGCGCACAATGCTGCCAAGCGGCCGCTGCTGTCGGTGGACCGCCGGGTGGAGCTGGTGCGGCGCGCCGTCGCGGACGTCCACGGCGTCAGTGTCACTCCGTGGGACGGGCTGCTGGCGGACTTCCTGACGCAGCGGGGCGCCAGCGCGGTGGTCAAGGGGCTGCGCGGCGGCGCGGACGTCGACGCGGAGCTGGGCATGGCGCTGCTCAACCGGCACCTGTCCGGGGTCGAGACGGTGTTCGTCCCCGGCGACGGAGCCCTGGCACACGTCGCGTCGTCGCTGGTCAAGGACGTGGCACGGCACGGTGGCTCGATCGACGACCTGGTGCCGCCGGGGGTGGCCGAGGCGGTGTACGCGGCACTGGAAGGGGGAGCGCGATGAGCGAGTCGGACGACGAGCGCACGGGTGGCGTGCAAGGTGTCCTCGAGGCGCTGACGGTGGCCGTGGCCGGTGCGCGTGCGATGCCCATGTCGTCCTCCGTGCTGGTGAACAAGGCCGAGCTGCTCGACCTCGTCGAGCAGGCGCGCGAGGCCCTGCCCGGCCAGCTGACCCGGGCCGACGCGCTGCTCGCCGACGCCGATGCCGCCAAGGAGCAGGCGCGCCAGGAGGCGCAGGCGATCGTGGCCACGGCACGCGCGGAGGCCGCCCGCCTGGTCGAGGCCGATGCGGTGACCGTCGCGGCCCGCGAGAAGGCCGCGCAGATCCTCGCCGACGCCCAGGAGCAGGCCGAGGCGCTGCGCCGCGATGCCGACGACTACTGCGACCGCCGCCTGGCCGACTTCGAGATCGACCTCGGCAAGGTGCTGTCGCAGGTGCAGGCCGGCCGTGCCAAGCTCGCCGGACGGCTCGGCTTCGACGAGTCCTGAGGTGCCGATGGCGCCGATGGCGCCGATGGTGGCGGGGCTTGTGGCGGGGTTGGTGGCGGGGTTGGTGGCGGAGTTGGTGCCCGGGTTTGGGGGCGGCGGGGGCGTGCCGTAGACTTGCCCGCTGGTCCAGCCGGTGGTGGCGTGGGCCGAGATCGACGAGGGGACATCGCCGTGCAGCGCCCTGGCCACCTCGATCCGCACTCGCCGTTCGTGCTCGACACTCACGAGCTCGGTCGACGTCCGGGATCGATGCGGACCGAGCGCCTGACGGTGGCAGCCCCGGAGGATCTCGGTTCCGTCGTCATCGGCATTCCCGCCGGATCCGACCTGGAGCTCGATCTGAGGCTCGAGGCGGTGATGGAGGGGGTCCTGGTCACCGGTACGATTCGCGGCCAGGCGGTCGGGGAGTGCGTGCGCTGCCTGGACGAGGTGACGGAGGACGTCGACGTCACCATGTCCGAGCTGTTCGTCTACCCCGAGCGCGCTGCCGTCGCGGAGCAGGACGGCGACGAGGAGGACGACGATCTGCGTGAGCTCGACGGGGACTTCCTCGACCTCGAGCCCGCGCTGCGGGACGCGGTGGTGCCCATGCTGCCGTTCCACCCCGTGTGCCGGCCCGACTGCCCGGGCCTGTGCCCCCTGTGCGGGGCCAGGCTGGCTGACGATCCGGGCCACACACATGAGACGCTTGACCCCCGATGGGCCGCGCTGAGCGGCCTGACGGGTCCGGACGACGAGACGAGAGAGAGCTAGCCGTGGCTGTTCCGAAGCGCAGGATGTCGCGCGCCAACACCCGTGCGCGCCGTTCGCAGTGGAAGACCACTGCCACGACCCTCAGCACCTGCCCCCGCTGCAAGTCGCCGAAGCAGCCCCACATGGCCTGCCCGTCGTGCGGCGCCTATGGCGAGCGCACCTACGAGCAGGCGCTCCGAAGCGGGCACGAGAACGCGTGACGTCGCGCGGTGACCTCGTGAGCACCGCCGTCACCCCGCTCCTCGACAAGCTCGGCGTCCATCTGGACCCCGAGCTTCTCGTGCTGTCCCTGACGCACCGCTCCTTCGCGCACGAGGCCGGGGGCGTGCCCACCAACGAGCGTCTGGAGTTCCTGGGCGACACGGTGCTCGGACTCGTCGTCACCGAACGCCTGTACCGCGAGCAGCCGGACCACCCCGAAGGCGACCTGGCCCGGATGCGGGCCGCCACGGTGTCACAGCGAGCACTGGCGGGCGTCGCGCGCGAGCTGGGCCTCGGCGCCTACGTGCTGCTGGGCAAGGGCGAGCTCGCCACCGGCGGGCGTGACAAGGACTCGATCCTGTCCGACACGCTCGAGGCGGTCATCGGCGCTGTGTACCTGACGCACGGCCTGGAGGTCGCTCGGGGGATGGTCGACAGGCTCGTCGGGTCCACGCTGGAGCGGGCCACCGACCTGGGCGCCGGCCTGGACTGGAAGACATCGCTGCAGGAGCTCGTCGCCTCGCTCGGGCTGGGCGTGCCGCAGTACCTCGTCACGGGCGAGGGTCCCGACCACGCGCGCACCTTCACCGCGCAGGTGGTCGTCGCGGACGTGGTGCGCGGGGCCGGCACCGGAACCGCGAAGAAGATCGCCGAGCAGGAGGCCGCCGAGGCCGCCTACACCGCCCTCTTCCCGCTCGCGTCACGCGACGAGCAGCCGGTTCTGGCGCCCGACGCGCCTGCGTCCGACGGGTTCGCGCTCGACGGGCCGGCGTCCGACGCGCCCGCGGCCGACGGGCCCGCGTCCGACGAGCCGGCGTCCGACGCGCCCGCGGCCGACAGGCCCGCGGCCCACGGGTCCGCGTCCGACGGGGTCGTCGACGACGAGCCGGCGCGTGACGGGGCCCCGACCGGCAGCGCCGTCGCCGGCTGACCGGCAATGCCGGAGCTCCCCGAGGTCGAGACCGTCCGAGCCGGGCTCGCGCGCCATGTGCTGGGTCGCACCGTCACCGGCGTCCACGTGCACGGTTCACGCGTCGCGCGCCGCCATGACGGGGGACCGGCGGACCTCGTCGGACGCCTGGAGCGCCGCACCTTCACTGCTGCGGTGCGGCGCGGCAAGTTCTGCTGGCTACTGCTCGACGAGCCGGACGAGGCCCTGCTGCTGCATCTGGGGATGAGCGGGCAGCTGCTGGTGCGCCCCGCCGGGCAGGACCAGCCCACGGTGCCGCACCTGCGGGTGCGGCTCGACCTCGACGACGGCTCGGCGCTGGACTTCGTGGACCAGCGCACGTTCGGCTACGTCGCCGTGCCGGACCTGGTGCCGACTGCCGATGGCGGACCAGGCGGGCTCGGCTCGGACATGCCCGCGCTGCCGGCTCCGGTCGCCCACATCGCCCGTGACCTGCTGGACCCCGTCGTCGACCGCCGCGCCCTGGCGTTGGCGATGCGGCGCCGGCACACCCAGGTCAAGCGTGCGCTCCTCGACCAGACGCTGGTCTCCGGGGTGGGGAACATCTACGCGGACGAAGGCCTGTGGCGGGCCCGGCTGCACGGCGGGCGCGCCACCGACTCGCTGCGCCCGGTCGAGGCCGCGCGCGTGCTGGACGGCGCCGCCGAGGTGCTGGCGGCGGCGCTCGCCGCGGGAGGGACAAGCTTCGACGCGCTCTACGTCGACGTCGACGGCGGCTCGGGCTGGTTCGAGCGGGAGCTGGCGGTGTACGGGCGCGAAGGCCTGCCGTGCCCTCGCTGCGGCACGCCGATCCGGCGCGAGGCGTTCGCCAACCGCTCGTCGTACTCCTGCCCGCACTGCCAGCCGCGCCCGCGCCCCCCACGGGTGGAGCCCCTCCGCCCATGAGGAGCCGCTCCGCCCATGAGGAGCCGCTCCGCCCATGAGTGGAGCCGCTGCGCGCATGACTGGAGCCTTGTCCTCCATGAGTGGAGCCTCCGTCCCTGAGTGGAGCCGTTCCGCCCACAGCTGGAGCTGACTCGCTCACGAGTGGAGCCCTGTTCTCCGTTGAGTGGAGGCTCAGCCCATAAGTGGAGCCGCTCCGCTCACAACTGGAGCCGCCCGCCCATGAGTGGAGCCAACACGCGGCGACACGCCGTGAGAGAGATCTATTTGGCTCCACTGCCGACCGGGGGTCGCGTTCTGGGCGTGGGCGTGGGCGTGGGCGTGGGCGTGGACTCTTGGACTCTTGGACGCGGACGCGGACGCGGACGGGGGCGGCGGATCAGCGGGCGACGAGGTTGCGCAGCGGCTCGCCGGCGACGAAGCGCCGCACGTTGTCGGCGATCAGCTCGCCCGCGCCGATCGGCCGCCCACCGGCGCCGTGAGGGCTGACCAGCAGGTTCGGCGCGTCCCACAGCGGGGAGTCGGCGGGCAGGGGCTCCGTGGCGAAGACGTCGAGCGCCGCACCGCCGAGGTGCCCCGAGCGGAGGGCGTCGAGCAGGGCGGACTCGTCGAGCGTCGCCCCCCGGCCGGCGTTGACCATGTAGGCGCCCCCCGGCAGCCGCGACATCACGTCCGCGCCGATCGCCTCGCGCGTCGCCGGCGTCGCCGGCAGCAGGCCCACCAGCACGTCGGTGGCCGCCAGGAGCCCGGGCAGGTCGTCGGCCGCGACCACCGGGAACCCGCCGCGCCGGCCCGCGTGCGTCGCCACACCCGTCACGCGCGCACCCAGCGCGGTGTACAGCCCGGCCAGCCGCCCGCCGATCGACCCGAAGCCCCAGACCGTCACGTTCGCGTCGAGGAGCGTGGTGATGGGCCCGTCGGGGTGCAGCGGCTGCGCGCCGCCGAGCTCGAGGGCCCAGCGGCGCTCGTGCTGCGCGAGCAGCATCGCCGGCACGCGCCGCACCAGCGCAAGCGTCATCGCGAGCACGTGCTCGGCCACCGGCCCGTCGTGCAGGCCGCGTCCGGAGGTGACCAGCACGTCCGGCGCGAAGCCCGCACCGAGGACGGCGTCGGGCCCCGCTGCGAGGGTCTGGACCCAGCGCAGGCGGGGCAGCGCCGTCAACGCCGTCAGCGAGCGCGGGTCGAGCGTCCAGACGACGAGCGCCTCGGCCTCGTCGGCGCCGTCGGGCAGCGGCGCACCGGGGTGGTAGCGCAGCGCGCGGGCGCCGTCGGGCAGAACGGGGGAGTCGTCGATCGTGTCAGGGAGAAGGACGATGGTCACGTGTCGCTACGATGCCACGGTGACATCCGCCGCCGCGGGCGCTGACCGCCTCAAGCCCATCTCCGTGATGATCGTCGACGACCACGAGGTGGTCCGCCGCGGCATCGCCGAGGTCGTCGAGCGCACCGACGGCATGACCGTCGTAGCCGAGGCCGGCTCGGTGGCGGACGGCGTGCGCCGCGCCACCCTGGTGCGGCCTCAGGTGCTGCTGGTCGACCTGCAGCTGCCTGACGGCACGGGCATCGACCTCATGCGGTCGGTCCACGAGACACTGCCCAGCGCCAAGGCGATCGTCCTGACGAGCTTCGACGACGACGACGCCGTCGCCGCAGCCCTGGACGCGGGCGCCGCCGCCTACCTGCTGAAGTCGGTGCGCGGCGCCGAGATCACCGACGTGATCCGCGCGGTGGCCGCCGGCCGCACGCTGCTCGACGAGCGCACGGTCACCCGCCGCCGCGCCGGCCACGAGGACCCCACCGAGAACCTGACGCCCAGCGAGCTGCGCGTGCTCGACCTCATCGGCGAGGGCCTGTCCAACCGGCAGATCGCCGAGCGCCTCGGCGTCGCGGAGAAGACGATCAAGAACCACATCACGTCCCTGCTGGCCAAGATGGGCCTGCAGCGACGCACGCAGGTGGCGGCGTGGGTCGCCTCCCGCAAGCACAGCGGCTGGCGGGCCGAGCCCGGCCACTGAGCCGCCGGCTCCTCAGCCCCCGAGCCGCCGGCTCCTCGACCACCGAGCCGCCGGCTCCTCAGGAGAGCGGCGACTGCCACGTCAGCAGCGTGCCGCGGCCGTCCGGCGGCACGCCCAGGGTGAACGTCCCGCGGTGCTGGCGTGCCCGCGTCGCCAGGTTCCCCGTGCCCGACGAGCGCTCGCGCACCGCCGGCAGACCGAGGCCGTCGTCCTGCACCTCGACCGTCACCGTGCCCTGCGGGCCCTTGCCGGTCACCGACACCCGGACCGTCACGGACGAGGCGTGCGCGTGCCGCGCCGCGTTGGCCAGCCCCTCGCGCACCACGGCGACGACGTCGTCGGTCAGCTGGGCGTCGAGCCGCTCGTCGATGAGGTACTCCGCGTCCACGTCCTCCATGTCGAGGCCGTTGCCGTCGAGCAGGATGACGAGCGAGGGGGCGAAGCCCAAGCCGGTGCGGGCCAGGGACGACTCCCGGCGCAGCCGCTCCACCACACCGGTCGCGGCGTCGGGGTCGCGCAGCTCGTAGACGATGTGGCGGATCTGGCGCACGGACTCGTCGACGTTGTCCAGCGCCTCCTCGACGATGGCCGTCAGCTCGTGCGGGTCGACGCCGCGCGCGGAGCGCCGCCGGACCGTCTCCAGCTGCATCCCGGTGGCGAACAGCTGCTGGATCGCCAGGTCGTGCAGGTCGCGCGCGATGCGCTCGCGCTCGTCGAGCAGGGCGGCGACGTCCTGGGCGTGACGGGCCTCGGCGAGCACGTAGGCCAGCGCGGCCTGCCCGGCGAACGACTCCGCCGTGGCCAGGTCGCCCTCCTCGAACGGCGGCTGGCCCACACGCCGCAGCAGGATCAGCACGCCGACCCCGCGGCCGCTGGTCTGCAGCGGGGCGTACATCGCCGGGCCGAACGCCCGCAGCGCCTCGAGCTTCTCGGTGCGGGAGCCGGCCAGGGAGGGCGTCATCAGCCCCTTGCCCTCGTACTGCACCGTCCACGCCCGCCCGCCCTCGGGCATCACCTGACCCAGCAGCTTGTCGGCGTCGTGGCCGTCGGCCAGCTCCACGAGCAGCTCGCCGCCGAGGCCGGGCAACGCGAGGGCCGCGGTATCGGCGCCGGCCACCTCGCGCGCGGTGGCGGCGATGTGCTCGAGGGCCTCCTCCTCGTCGATGCCCTCCAGCAGCATCGTCGTGATGGCCTGGCCGGCCTGGAGCCAGTGCTCGCGCCGGTTCGACTCGGCGTACAGCTGGGCGTTGGCGACCGCGACGCCCGCGGCGGCAGCCAGCGCGA
Source organism: Cellulomonas sp. (assembly GCA_036398695.1). GTDB lineage: Bacteria > Actinomycetota > Actinomycetes > Actinomycetales > Cellulomonadaceae > Cellulomonas. The sequence goes on from DASWOL010000202.1 coordinate 13,089, forward strand.
CGATGGTCCGCTCGTCGGTCTCGCTGAACGGCACGCCGCCGAGCTTCTCCGAGAGGTAGAGCTGACCGAACACCTGGTCGCGGACGCGCACCGAGGCGCCGAGGAACGAGCCCATCGGCGGGTGATGCTCGGGCCAGCCGCGGAACGCCGGGTGGGCGGTCAGGTCGTCGAGCCGCAACGCGCCGGTGTCCGGGATCTCGCCCAGCACGCCCTGCGCGTGCGGCGGGTGCGCCATCATCCGGGCCACCGCGGTGGGCACGCCCGTGTAGACGAAGGTGACGGACGAGCCCTGCTCGTCGACCACGTTGATCGCGCCGTAGCGCGCTCCGGTCAGCTCGGCGCTGACCTGCACGAACCGCTCGAGCACGGCTGGCAGCTCCAGCTCGCCGGCGACGGCCAGGATCGCCGCCATCAGGTCGGTCAGCCCGTCGCCGGTGAGCGACGGAGGCGCCGGGACGGCCTCGGTGAGCACGCCGTGCTCGAACGGCGCGCCCACGGTGCCCAACGGGGCGTCCGCATCCGGGACGTCGGTCATGCGCGCTCCTGTTGAACTGCCGCGACCCGTTCGCGACGCACGGCCTCACCGTAGTCGAGCAGACGGGCGGACAGCTCCGCGTGCGTGCCGCGCGCGGTGACGCGCCCGTCCTGGACCCACAGCACCTCGTCGGCCGCCGCCAGCGGCGTCAGCCGGTGCGTGACGAGCACGATCCCGCGCGCTGCGCCGCCCGCTGCGCGTGGTCCGGCTAGGAGGGCGGTGACCAGGGCGTCGGCCGTCGCAGGGTCGAGATGCTCCGCGGGCTCGTCCACCAGCAGCAGCCGCGCGCGGGCGAGCAGGGCCCGGGCGAGCAGCAGCCGACGACGCTCGCCGCCGGACACCGTGCGGGCGTCTGGGCCCAGCAGCGTGTCGAGGCCGTCGGGGAGTGCGGCGAGCCACCCGTCGAGGCCCACGGCCGCGAGGGCCGACGAAGCCTCGTCGGGCGTGACGTCACCGCGTGCCACCCGCAGGTTCTCCAGCACGGTGGTGCCGAACACGTGGGCGTCCTCGGTGGTGACGACGACGCGCGACGCTCGCTCCGGTGGTGACAGCACCGCGGGGTCGTCCCCTCCGATGCGCAGCGTTCCGGCAGCCGGGGGCAGCAGGCCCGCCAGGGTGAGCAGCAGGGTCGTCTTGCCGGCACCGGAGGGCCCGACGACGGCCACCGCCTGCCCGGGCGCGATGTCGAGGTCGACGCCGGTGAGGACCGGCCGCAGGCACGGCCAGCCGCAGGCGAGGCCGCGCGCGACGATACCGGCGACCGGGCCGTCCGCCTGCGCCG
>DASWOL010000203.1:0-3462 GCA_036398695.1 Cellulomonas sp.
GCCAGTCCCAGCCGGTCCGCCACCTGCCGCAGCACCTCGGGCACGACGACGAGCCCCGCCAGGACGCCGTCCGCGCGCGCGACGAGCCGCGCCGTGCCCGTCTCGCCGGCCGGCACCGTCGCCTGGGTGGTGACGTCCCGGCCGGGCGCCGGGCCGAGGTCCTCGTCGAGGGCGGTCGCCACCGTGCGGGCGAGCCAGTCGGGGTCGAGCGGCTGGGAGGTCACTCCCGCACGCTAGCGCGGACGAACGCCGGCAGGGCTCGGCCGAGGTCGTGCCTCGGCCGAGCCCCGCCCGTGCCGCGTCAGAACCGGTGCCACCCCCACGGCGGGGCCGCGGGGGCGTGCCACGGCAGCGGGAGCCAGTGCAGCGGCACACCGCACGGCCCGTGCGGCGGCGTGGGCTTCGGCGCGGGCTTGACCGTGAGCGTCGCCGCCCTCGTCGTCGCCGAGCCCGCGGCGTTGGTGAACACCGCGCGGTAGGACGTGCCGTCGAGCGCCTTGGTCACCGGGACGACCAGCGTCGGCGAGGTCGCCTGCGCGACGTCCCGCCACACGCCGTGGCCGGCGCGCGACTGCCAGCGGACCGTCGGTTCCGGCCGGCCGCTCGCCTGCGCGGTGAACGTCACCGTCGCACCCGCCGTGGCGGACACGTCCTGCGGCTGCCGCGTGATCGTCGGTGCGACGAGCGGCAGGGCCACGGTGACCGGCAGCGACGTCGCCGACGCCGCGGGGAACCCCGTCGCTGTCGCGGTGACCACCACCGTCAGGGCGTGCCCGGCGTCCGCCGTCTGCACGGCGTAGACCGGGCCGGTCGCCCACGGGATCGCCGTGCCGTCCCGCTGCCACTGGAACGCGAAGCGCAGGCCTCCGGCGGGCGCCCACGTGCCGGTGGTCGCCCGGAGGAGCTGGCGCTCGGCCGGAGTCCCGCTGATCGCCGGCGGCACGAGGGCGATCGCCGGGTCACCGGCGCCGATCACGGTGAGGCTGTCCCAGCCGAGGAGCGCACCACCGGGGGTGAACAGCGCGATCCGGTGCTCGCCCTTCGGCGTGCCGGCCGGCACGGTGATGGTCACCGCGCCCCGCGCGGAGGCCGTGACGCCCGGCAGCTGAGCCGGGTCGGAGTAGAGCCACACGTCGACGGGCTCGCCGGCGTGCTGCCGTCCGAGGTCCACGGTCACCGTGTCGCCCTGCCGCACCACGGCCGGCAGGTCCACCGGGCCGCGGTTGGCGCCGGTGAGCTGGTCGCCGGTCAGCGGCGGGCGCGGCCCGACGAGCCGGGCGACGCCCCAGCGCGCCGTCGTCTGGTAGGCGCTCCCCGTCTGCTCGGCCCACCCGACGTTCGAGGTGCGGGCCCCGCCCGTGCCGTCGTTGACCTCGTAGTCGACGCCCTGGAACGTGCCCGGCCCCGCCTGGTCGAGCAGGTCGATGCGCGCCTCGACCACGTACCCGGTCGCGGTGCGTGCCGTCGCACTCGTCAGACGGGCGGCCTGGGCCGCCTCGTCGCCCGCGCCGAAGGACACGACGTTGTCCGCACTGATGCGCATCTGCGCGTCGTCGGGCCGGTACGACCCGTTCTTCGCGTTGCCCGGGTCCGTGAAGATCTCCACCGAGTCCTGCTCGTACGCGTTGGGCGACGAGGTGTCGATGGTCGGGTCCGTGACGTCCGCCAGCACGTAGAGGTAGTGGTCCTGCCACAGCTGGTAGACGGTTGCCGACGCACCACCGGCGGCGCCGGAGATCAGCTTCCCGGTGGTCACCGTCGACGCCTGGGACCACACCGCGTCCCGGGTGCCGTCGATGCTCGGCGCCGTGCTCGCCTGCGGGATCTGCGTGGACGACAGCGGCTCGACGAGCTGCAGCGTGCCGAGGTTGCCGGGAGTGTTCCAGCCCGCGGTCGTCGTGCCGTCGGTGACGGTGACGTCGAACCCGGGCGTGGCGGACTGCGTCAACGCGATCGGAAGGTCGACCACGGCCTTCCACCCGCTGGCGGTCGACGCGACCTGGGCGGTGACCCCGGCGCCCGCCACCGAGCCGTCGCGGTGGACGGTCGCGGTCACCCCGGCGCCCGAGCCCGAGCCCGAGCCCCAGGTGAAGGCCACGGCATCCGTGGCGTCCGCCGTCGCGTCGGCCACCGAGACGTACGCCGTCAGGTGGTCCGGCGACCAGCGGAGCTGGAAGCCCGCGGCGTCGCCGGCGGGGTGCAGCGGGAGCTGGCCCCACTCGACGGCGGCCGTCGCGTCCGGCGAGGTGACGTCGGCGTCCGACGAGTCCTGGGCGAAGACGACGGCGGAGAGCTGCTTGGCCGGCAGCGGCTGGTCGGTGACGCCGAGGTAGGCCGGCTTGGCCTGGAGGTCGTCGTCGAACAGCAGCGGGGCCCCGGAGCCCGCCCGCCAGCTCTGGCCGTCCGTCATGCCCCACACCGTCGCGGAGAAGATCTGCGCGCCGGCGGCGAACTCCGCCCGGAGCATGTCGAAGACCGCCCGGTAGTAGTAGCCCTGGTCGATGAGCGCCGCCTGCGTCACCGGCGTGCCGGTGGGCACGTCGAGCTCCGTGATCGCCTGCCACAGCTCGTGGCCGTCGGCCGTCCGGATCCCGTCGAAGGCGTCGATCGCGTCCTTGAGCGTCGAGACCGGGGTCGACAGGGTGACGTGGAACTGGTGGCCGACGCCGTCGATCGGGACGCCGTCGGCGATCAGCCGATCCACCAGGTCGGCCATCCGCGCCCGCTTGCCGGTCTGCTCGGTGTTGTAGTCGTTGAGGAACAGCGCCACCGGGTGCGTCACGCCGGGCGCCGCGTAGGTGACGTTGAACGCCTGCTCGGCGTCGTTGAACGCCTCCTCGATGTACGACTCGCCGAGCACCTGGTACCAGTGGCTCTGGCGCAGCCCTTCGGGATCGCCGGCGTTGTCGGAGACGGCCTCGTTGACCACGTCGAAGGCCACCAGCGGGTTCGTGGCGCTGCCGAACGGCCCGAACTCGTCGGACAGGTACTTCGCCACCGAGTCGACGTGGGCGTCCAGGCGCTGGCGCAGGATCGCCTGGTCGGCCGGGCTGTTCGTGAGCCAGGTGCCGTCGTCGTGCTGGAAGAACCAGTCCGGCGTCTGCTGGTACCAGACCAGGTTGTGCCCGTAGACGCGCAAGTTGTTCTGCTGCGCGAACGCCATCAGCTCGTCGGCCTCGGTGTTCGTGGCCACGAAGTGGTGGTTCGCGTCGTACCACGCCTCGGGCTTCATGTAGTTCTCAGGCGTCACCTGGTCGAAGTGCTTGACGAGCAGCTGTGCCTTGGCCCCGACGAGCTCCGGGCTCGAGACCGCGACGCCGACCGGGAACGGCAGGGTGTCCTTGATCCCGGTGATGTCCTGCACCACCGGCGGAGCCGGCTTCGTCAGGGTCAGGTCGTCGAAGTAGAGGTCGGACGTGTTGCCCGCCGCGCCGCCGGAGTACGCCGTCTCGAGGTAGAAGA
>DASWOL010000204.1:0-70615 GCA_036398695.1 Cellulomonas sp.
CTGCGCGCCGCCCGCCTCGAGCTGGCCGACGCGTACGACCCGGCGGTGCACGGCAAGGCGTGGGCCACCCTCACGTGGCACGAGCTGACCAGGGACGAGCTGGGCCTGCTGCCGAACGTCCTGACGATCAGCGGCGACGGCGCGGCGTACGACATCGGCTTCGGCGCGATGTCCCGCGTGCTGGCCGGCGGCACGCCGATCAAGGCGCTCGTGCTCGACACCGGGGGCTACTCCAACACCGGCGGCCAGGCCTCGACGGCCAGCCTCACCGGTCAGGACGCCGACCTGGCGCGCTACGGCAAGGCGCACTCGGGCAAGCGCGAGCTGCGCAAGGAGCTGGGCGTCCTCGCCTCGTTCCACCCGAACGTCTTCGCCTGCACCACGGCGACGGCGCTCCACGGCCACTTCCTCGCCACCGCGATCAGCATGCTCGAGTACGCGGACGGTGCGGCGGTCATGGAGATCTACGCCCCCTGTGGCACGGAGAACGGGATTCCCGAGGACCTGTCCAACCGCCGCTCGCGCCTGGCCGTGGAAAGCCGGGTCAGCCCGCTGTTCGTGCACGACCCGCGCAAGGGCTCGACACTGCCCGAGAGGTTCAGCCTCGACGGCAACCCGGACGTCGACGCGCTGTGGACCACCTCGACCCTCGAGTACATCGACGGGTCCGGGAACCTGCAGCTGCTGCAGACGCCCATCACCCCCGCCGAGTTCGCGCTCGGCGAGGTCCGGTTCGCCAAGCAGTTCAAGAAGCTCAAGGACGACACCGGCGCGGTGCCGATCCACGAGTTCGTCGAGCTGTCCGACGAGCAGCGGGTGGGCAAGGTCCCGTTCGTCTACGCGACCGACGACGACAAGCACCTGATCAAGGTCGCGTGCTCGGCGGCGATCGTCACCCTCGTCGAGGACCGCAAGCACCACTGGCAGACGCTGCAGTTCTTCGCGGGCTTCCCGACGGCACGGCTCACCGCCTCGCACAAGGCCGAGCTGGCCGAGCTGGCCGCGAAGTACGACGCCGCGTCCACCGCTCGGGAGACCTCGCTCGACGAGATCGCCGCGGCGATGGCCGAGCTGGCCGCCTCGTCGTCGGCACCTGCCTCGATGCCGTCGTTCTCGTTCGGTGGCCCGGCCACCGGTGCGGGCACGGCCACCGCCCCCGCCGCCTCCGGCGCGGCGACGGCCACGGCGACGATGGACAGGCCGATCTGGCTCGACCCGGCCGACGAGTCCAAGTGCAACGACTGCGGCACCTGCTACCAGGAGCTGCCGGCGCTGTTCGAGAAGGCGACCATCGTCGTCGACGGCGTCGCCAAGGTCGTCGGCCGCATGAAGCCCGGCGCGCTCGACGGCTTCGAGGTCACCCCCGAGGTCGCCAAGCGCATCGCCCGGGTGAAGGCCACCTGCGACGCGGAGATCATCCAGTGAGTCTCGAGGCCGCATCCGAAGTGCAGTGGATGGTGGGGGCCGCCGCCGGCGGCGCCCACCGGGAGCGGAACGCAGGGAAGGCCGAGAAATGAGCACCGTCACCCCTCCTCGTCCCGACACCGACCCGACGGGCCGGGACGACGTCCTGCGCTGGGTCGGGGCCCGCTCGGCGCTGGACGCCACCCGCGAGGAGGTGGAGCACCTCGACGCCACGCGCGGCGTGTCCACGTTCCGCAGCCAGCTCGACCTGCTCCAGCGGCGGCTGGTGGCCGACCCGCGCACGTTCCGTGACATGTTCATCTCGGACGGCATGCAGGCGGTCGCGTGGGAGTTCCGGCAGAGCGAGCTCAGCCACGACTTCGTGGTGCGGCTGTGGGACATGCTGCTGCGCGACGACGACGTGTCCACGGTGCTCATGCGGTTCATCTGGGACCTGCCGCTGGGCAAGAAGCGCGCCTTCATCCGCGCCATCGACACGCACCTGTCCGACCGGTACCCGATGTTCGCCGGCCTGTCCCAGGACTGGCCGGCGGGCAACACCATCCCGCCGTACATCCGTGAGCCCGAGGTGCGGGCCGAGGACTTCGGCCTGGTCAACAAGGGCTTCCTCGGCTACATGGACCTCGGCTACACGCGCCGGGACGTCGACCTGCTCATCTGGCTCGAGGCGCTGCGCGACAAGCAGTGCGCGGACGCGCCGTGCGAGCTGGGTGTGTTCCTCGAGGCCCACAAGCCGCCGAAGTACGGCTGCCCGGTGAAGATCCACATCCCCCGGATGATGGAGCTCATCGGCACGGGCCGCTTCCAGGAGGCTCTGGAGATGCTCCAGGCGAGCAACCCGCTGCCGGACGTCACCGGCCGCGTGTGCCCGCAGGAGCTCCAGTGCCAGGCAGCCTGCCTGCACAAGACCTCGATGTCGATCGGCCAGCTCGAGTGGTTCCTGCCCGAGCGGGACAAGCTGGTCAACCCCGACGGCGACTCGGCGCGGTTCGCCGGCGTCACGAGCCCGTGGATCGCCGGGGCCAAGCCGCCGGTGGCGATCGTCGGGTCCGGCCCGTCCGGTCTGATCAACGCCTACCTGCTGGCGGCCGACGGGTTCCCGGTCACCGTGTTCGAGGCGTTCCACGAGCTGGGCGGCGTGCTGCGGTACGGCATCCCCGAGTTCCGTCTGCCGAACGACCTGATCGACGACGTGGTCCGCAAGATCCGGCTGCTCGGCGGTCGCTTCGTGACGAACTTCGTCGTCGGCAAGACGGCGACGCTGCAGGACCTGCGTGACGCCGGCTTCTGGAAGATCTTCGTCGGCACCGGCGCCGGCCTGCCGCAGTTCATGAACGTGCCGGGCGAGCACCTGCTCAACGTCATGTCGGCCAACGAGTTCCTCACGCGCGTCAACCTCATGCACGCGAACGTCGAGGACCAGGAGACGCCGCTGCCGTTCGTGGCCGGCAAGAACGTCCTGGTCATCGGCGGCGGCAACACCGCGATGGACGCCGCGCGCACCTCGCGCCGGCTGGGCGGCAACGTGACGATCGTCTACCGCCGCACCCGTGCCGAGATGCCGGCCCGTGTCGAGGAGCTCGAGCACGCGCTCGAGGAGGGGATCGGGCTGCTGCCGCTGCGGTCTCCCTCGGAGTTCCTCGGCGACGGCGTGACGGGGTTCGTCAAGGCGACGACGCTCGACGTCATGGAGCTCGGCGAGGCGGACGCCTCGGGACGGCGGCGCCCCGTGGCCACCGGCACGACCGAGCAGATCGAGGCCGACCTGGTGATCATGGCGCTCGGCAACTCGTCGAACCCGATCATCAAGGACTCGGAGCCGCGGCTCGAGGTCTCGAAGTGGGGCACACTCAACCTGGCGCGCCAGGGCTCGCAGGAGACGACGCTCGAGGGCGTGTACTCCGGCGGCGACGCCACCCGCGGCGGCTCGACGGCGGTCAACGCGGCCGGCGACGGCCAGAGCGCGGCGCGCGAGATCCTGGGCGACGTCGACCTGCCGATCGACGAGGTCAAGCGGATGGTCAAGTCCGCCCGTCGCTACACGGAGATGGCGGCGTCGGACTCGGTGATCCTCGCCAAGCGCAACCTGTCGCCGGGCATCGAGGAGCTGATCGTCCGGGCGCCGGCGGTCGCGAAGGCCGCACGGGCCGGGCAGTTCGTGCGGGTCTACCCGCGCAAGGGCGGCGAGCTCATCCCGCTGACGCTGGCCGACTGGGACGCCGAGGCGGGCACGATCTGCCTCGTGGTGCAGGCGATGGGCGTCAGCTCGATCGAGATCAACGCGATGAAGCCGGGCGACGTGCTGGCCGGCATCGCCGGTCCGCTCGGGCGGCCGTCGGAGCTGCATCGGTACGCGGACGACCAGACGGTCGTGTTTACCGCCGGTGGCCTCGGCCTGCCGCCGGTGCACCCGATCATGCGTGAGCACCTGCGCCTCGGGAACCACGTGACGCTCATCGCCGGGTTCCGGTCCAAGGACCTGATGTTCTGGGTCGGCGAGGGCGAGCGGGTGGCCAACCTGAAGGCCGAGTTCGGCGACCAGCTCGAGATCGTCTACGCGACGAACGACGGCTCCTACGGCGTGCACGGGTTCGTCACGCTGCCGCTGGAGGAGATGCTCAAGGAAGGCCGGAACATCGCCGAGGTGATCACCATCGGCCCGCCGCTGATGATGCGCTCGGTGTCCGACCTGACCAAGCCCTACGGCGTGCACACGGTCGCCAGCCTCAACTCGATCATGGTCGACGCGACCGGCATGTGCGGCGCCTGCATGGTGCCCGTGATCATCGACGACAAGCTGGTGCGCAAGCACGCCTGCATCGACGGGCCGGAGATCGACTCGCACATGATCGACTGGGACAAGTTCCTGCCACGGTTCGGCCTGTTCAAGGCCCAGGAACAGGCCGCCCGGGTGCGGCACGGCCTGGCGTAAGGCTGCGTCCGCACGAACATCGGCGCCGGCGGGTCACGGTCCCCGCCGGCGCCGATGTGCGTTCAGCCCCGCTGTCCGCCGTTCTGCGGGTCAGGACGTCGCGGGGGCCAGGCTCGGGGCGGTCGCGACGGGAGTCATGGCCGGGGCCGGGCGCTCGTCGGGCCGTGGGTCGTCGGCGGTTGCCGGTGTCAGCGCACCGAGCTCCTCGGCGATCACCACCGCCTCGTCGCCCGCGTCGATCGTCAGGTCGGCCGCCGGGTTGGTGATCGTCGTCGTGCCGCGGACCACCGACACGAGCGTGGCCCGGTGTTCGGCGCGCAGCCGGGCGGAGCACTCGTCGACCGTCAGACCGGCGTACTCGTCGGGCAGCACCACGCTGTAGAGCTCGGAGCCCTCGCCGCCCGAGACGATGTCCGCGACCACGCCGGTCAGCCCCGGGTACAGCGCCGAGCGGGCGAGCAGCCGCGAGGCCAGACGCGGCGTGACGAGCACCTCGTCGGCCCCCGCCCTCCGGAAGTGGTCGACGTGCGCGGCGTTGTTCACCTCGGCGACCGTGTGCACCTGCGGCGCGAGCGACTCGATGGTCAGCACGGCGAGGATCGAGCGCATGTCCGCCTCGTTGCTGCCGTCGGCGGGGAACACGATGGCCGAGGCCGCCTCCGCGATCCCGGCGCGTCCCAGGTCGTCGGCGCTGGTGTAGTCGCCGCGCACGTAGTAGACGCCGGCGCCGGCGGGGCTTCGCTCGGCGTCGTGGACCAGCACCACCTTCGTGGTGAACTCGTCGCCCTTGAGCTCGGCGAGCAGCTCGCGTGAGGTGGCGTTCCAGCCGCAGATGACGATGTGTTCGCGGTAGCCGGCGGCGTTCATGCCCTGGCCCTCCTTGAGCAGGAAGTCGATGACGATCCCCACGGTGGCGGCGGTGAGCGAGGCGACGATGGCGACGCCGAAGAACGCGAGCAGCCAGCCGATGACGTAGCCGCCGGGGGAGTGGACGTAGGAGGCGTCGCCGGAGCCGATCACCGTGGTGATCGCCCAGTAGACCGAGCCGCCCAGCCCTTGGAACGAGCGCTTGTCGGGCTCCGCCACCGTGACGAGGAACGCGGCGACGGCGACGAAGCCGAGGGCGGCCAGGCCGAGGGCCTTGAAGAAGTGGCGGTCGATTCCGCCGCCGGCGGTCTTGAGGTAGAAGCCGATGCGGCGCACGAACGGGCTGGCGGCCAGCGGCCGCAGCGGCGCGCCGAGGAAGCGCCTCAGGGCGCCGGTCGCGGCCGAACGACGCCGCACGGCCATGACGACCTCCCGGTCCGCGCGAGAAGTCCTCGCGGTCTCTGAAGAGAGGATCGAGGACGAAGGTCCCAGATACAACGGGTCGCCCGGATCAACGGCACGACGCGGCCGCGACCGGGCCCCGCGGGTCGCACACGCCCTGGGGCACGCCCGTGCAGCGTTACGACCGGGCCGCGGCCAACGCCACCGCGTGCGGGTCGCCGCTGGCGTCCACCACCGTTCGGATCCCCATCGTCCCGAGCATCCGCGCCATGGGCGGGCCCATGTGGCCGGTGGCGACCACCTGCACGCCGTTCTCGCGGAGGAACGTCACGACGCGCGCGTGGTGCGAGCCCTCCGTGCCCTCGTCGTGGGCGAGGTCCCAGCGCACGTCGTGCTCGGCCCAGCCGGTCACGGCGCCGTCCTCGACCGTGGCGACCGCGATGCGTTGCGCCCGTCCCCACCCCCCGCCGACCTCTGCCTGCTGCGCGGGACCGACCAGGGACAACGCGACGACGGTGCTCACGTCCCCATCATGCCCGCCGCGTGCGCCGCGCCGATCCACCGCGGTCGTCTCGTGAGCTCGGCTCGCCCGGCTTGCGCTCGTCCCGCGCCCTCGGCTCGCCCTCGTCGCGCGCTCGGCTTGCCGCTCGTCCCGCGCGCTCGGCTCGGCCTCGTCGCGCGAGGTGTGCAGGTCGAACCGAGCCGCGCACATTCCACTGCACACGTGACGTCCACGTGCGCATCTCGTCCGGCCGCCCCCGGTCCTCAGGCGTGCCACCGGCTGCTGAGCTGTGGCCTGCGTTCCATGGGAACGTCCCGCGGGAGGATGCGCCGCAGCCGTCCGACGAGCAGAGCAGGCGTGCGCAGGTCCTCGCGAGTGACGCGAACCACCCGCCAGCCGGCCTCGACGATGGCGTCGTGCCGTCGCTTCTCCCGGATCAGTGCCTCTGGACCGGTGTACTTCGGCCGGCCGTCGTATTCGACGAGGGCACGCCACTGCTCCCACCCGAGGTCGGCCCAGAACGTTCCGGCCCGGGTCTCGACCCGGACCTGAGTCTGCGGCCGCGGCAGGCCGGCTCTGAGCAGGACGAACCGCACCGCCGTCTCCTGAGCGGACTCCGCGCCCGCGTCCGCGAGGTCGAGAACCGCGCGTGCGCGCGCCATCCCCCGACCGCCCGGGTTGGCGCCGATCATGCGCAGGATCTCGCCGGGCAGCACCCCGGCACGCAGACCCGCGTCGACGACGACGAGACCGGCCAGCGGCCGCATGGTCGAAGCACAGTCCAGGACCGTCCGCTCGAGGGAGGTCACCGGCAGCCCGGCCACGCGAACCGCATCGGCGGGCGCCGTCGATCCCAGGTGCCGGCTGAGAGTGGCATCTCGCCCCGCACCGGGACGGTGCGCCTGGTAGACGTGCACGGCGTCGGGATCCGACCACAGCGGCAGCCCCCACAGCAGTGCCGCCGAGTCGTGGCTGAACACGTGCGGTGCGCGCAGTCGCCGATGCACGCCGACGATCCGGGCCAGCTGGACCCGTCGGCGGTCCGCGACCGCGGCCGACGAGAGGTAGGCGCCCCGCCCGACGCGGTGCCACTGACCGCGCCGGACCCGTGCGGCGACCTCCTGGCGGGTGTGGTCACCGGCGAGCGCGACCTTCGGCAGCGTGGTGAGCGGAGCGGGCACGGGCGATCCGGGACGCAGGGCCATGCCGCCACCGTCCCGTCGCTGCGCCGACGCGGAGCGACCGCGCCCGGCCTGCTGTGATCGCAGGCCCGTGCCGGCGGGCGGTGGACGGCTCGGCGACCGGAGCTCGCGGAGTCCGGCGACCCGGGCTCGCTGAGTCGTGCACTTCGACGCGAGATGGGCAGATGCGACTGCACATCTGACGGCGCAGTGCGCATCTCGGCGCGGGGCGCACCCGCTAGCGTGCCCCCATGGTCTGGTGGCAGGTGATCGGGTGGGTCGGGTCCGCGCTCGTCGTGTTCTCGCTGACGCAGGCGCGCGTGCTGCGGTTCCGGTGGCTCAACCTCGCGGGCGCCGTCCTGGCGACGGCCTACAACGCGGTGTTCGCCATCTGGCCGTTCGTCGTGATGAACGGTGCCATCGCGGTGATCGACGTCTACTGGCTGGTGCGGCTGGTGGGCGAGCGGCACGACGAGGCCGTCTACGAGGTGGTCGAGCTCGCGCGCGACGACGCCTACCTGGAGCACATCCTCAAGGTGCACGCCGTCGACGTCGCGCTGCACTTCGCTCCCATCCCGGCGCCGGCGGACGCGAAGCGGCTGGCGTTCCTCGTCGCGCGCCGCGACGAGACCGTGGGTGCCGTGATCGTCGCCGACGTCGGCGACGGCGTGGGACAGGTGGAGCTGGACTGGGTGACACCGCGCTTCCGCGACTTCACGCCGGGCGAGTTCGTCTACCGCAGGAGCGGGGTGTTCGCCGCGCACGGATTCCACCGTCTGGTGACGCACGACGTGCGGGGTCAGGAGGAGTACCTCGCCCGCGTCGGGTTCACGCGGGAAGGCGACCACCTGGTGCGCGAGGTCGCGGCCTGACGGGACCGCGTCGGACGAGCCGGCGCGAGGCCGGAGGGTGCGACCACCCGCGCCCGAGGTCGTGGCCCGAGGCGCTGCACGGCAGCCGGCCCGTGAGGTCGTGGCCTGAGGCGCTGGACGGCAGCTGGCGCGTGAGGTCGTGGCCCGAGGCGCTGCACGGCAGCCGGCGCGTGAGGTAGCGGCACGAGACGCTGGACGGCAGATGGCGCGTGAGGTTGCGGCACGAGGCGCTGGACGGCAGCTGGCGCGAGATCGTGGCCCGAGGCGCTGCACGGCACTCCGGGCGAGATCGTCGCGGCGACGTCGCGCCGCCCGGCGGCTACCGTCGCACCGTGGCCGTGACGAGCGCGGGTCTGGTGCTCTACCGCCGTCCGGCGGCGCGCGACGAGGGGTCCGGAAGCCTGGGGCTGCCGAATGACCGCGGGGCGCTGCCCGACGAATCGCCCACGGGCCATCCCGCGCCGCGGCGCCTCCTGTCGGTGCCGGTCGGCTCGCGCGCCGCCGGCGTCGAGGTGCTGTGCGCGCACATGGGCGGCCCGCTGTGGGCACGCAAGGACGAGCGCGCCTGGTCGTTCCCCAAGGGGCTGGTCGAGGACGGAGAGGACGAGATCGCCGCCGCGCGCCGGGAGTTCGTCGAGGAGCTCGGCGTGCCGGCGCCCGACGAGCCCTCCCGGCGGCTCGGCGCGTACCGCTACTCCTCGGGCAAGGTGGTCGTGCTCTTCGCCGTCGAGGCGGACCTGGCGGTCGAGCAGATCGTGCCCGGCACGTTCGAGATGCAGTGGCCGCCACGCTCGGGCCATCGCCAGGCGTTCCCCGAGGTGGATCGCGCCGCGTGGTTCGACCTGCCGACCGCCCGCGCCAAGCTCGTCGCCGGTCAGGCCCCCGCGCTGGACGACCTGGAGCGGTTGCTCGGGGGCTGACCTGTTTCACGTCGCGATCCGCGCGGGCCGATCGCCACGAGGTGAGCGAGCCGGTGCGTGCGGACTGGGCTGGGTGCCGCGCCCTCGCAACGCCTGGCACCTGAGGTGGGCGCTGCCGTTGGCCTGCGTGCCGGCGGCGGGCCGGGCGGTCCCGCGGTCGGCCGGGCGGAACCGGGAACACACCGGCCGCACCGCGAGTTGAGCCTGTCGGACTCAAGTTCCGCGATCGTGACTTGCATGAGCGAAGTGGCCGACGCAGACTTGAGCCGGTCGGACTCAACACCCGGCACTCCCGGAGCAAGGAAGGCACACAGACATGGCACGAGCAGTCGGCATCGACCTCGGCACCACCAACTCGGTGGTTGCCACTCTGGAAGGCGGCGAGCCCACGGTCATCGCCAACGCGGAGGGGTCGCGCACGACGCCGTCCGTCGTGGCGTTCTCCAAGACCGGCGAGGTGCTCGTCGGCGAGATCGCCAAGCGTCAGGCCGTCACCAACGTCGACCGGACCATCACGTCCGTCAAGCGGCACATGGGCACGGACTGGACCACGGAGATCGACGGAAAGAAGTACACGCCGCAGGAGATCAGCGCCCGGATCCTCGGCAAGCTCAAGCGGGACGCCGAGGCCTACCTGGGCGAGCCCGTCACGGACGCCGTCGTCACCGTCCCGGCGTACTTCAACGACGCCCAGCGGCAGGCCACCAAGGACGCCGGCACCATCGCCGGCCTCAACGTGCTGCGCATCATCAACGAGCCCACCGCCGCGGCGCTCGCCTACGGGCTGGAGCGTGGCAAGGAGGACGAGCTGATCCTCGTCTTCGACCTCGGAGGCGGCACGTTCGACGTGTCCCTGCTCGAGGTGGGCAAGGACGACGACGGGTTCAGCACCATCGAGGTCCGCGCCACGAGCGGCGACAACCACCTCGGCGGCGACGACTGGGACCAGCGGATCGTCGACTGGCTCGTCGGCCAGGTGAAGAACTCCACCGGCGTGGACCTGTCGAAGGACCGCATCGCGCTCCAGCGGCTGCGCGAGGCGAGCGAGCAGGCGAAGAAGGAGCTGTCGTCCGCGACCAGCACCAACATCAGCCTGCAGTACCTCTCGATGAGCGAGAACGGTCCCGTCCACCTGGACGAGAAGCTGACGCGCGCGCAGTTCCAGCAGATGACGCAGGACCTGCTGGACCGCACCAAGAAGCCGTTCAACGACGTCATCCGCGACGCCGGGATCACGGTCTCGGCCATCGACCACGTGGTGCTCGTCGGCGGCTCCACCCGGATGCCGGCGGTCACCGAGGTGGTCACCGAGCTCACCGGCGGCAAGGAGCCCAACAAGGGCGTCAACCCGGACGAGGTCGTGGCCGTCGGCGCCGCGCTGCAGGCCGGTGTCATCAAGAGCGAGCGCAAGGACGTCCTGCTCATCGACGTCACCCCCCTGTCCCTCGGCATCGAGACCAAGGGCGGCGTCATGACCAAGCTGATCGAGCGCAACACGGCGATCCCCACCAAGCGGAGCGAGATCTTCTCCACCGCCGAGGACAACCAGCCGTCCGTGCTGATCCAGGTGTTCCAGGGCGAGCGCGAGTTCGCACGGGACAACAAGCCGCTCGGCACGTTCGAGCTCACCGGCATCGCGCCGGCGCCGCGTGGCGTGCCGCAGGTCGAGGTGACCTTCGACATCGACGCGAACGGCATCGTCCACGTGTCCGCCAAGGACCGCGGCACGGGCAAGGAGCAGTCGATGACGATCACCGGCGGGTCCGCCCTCCCCAAGGAGGACATCGACCGGATGGTCAAGGACGCCGAGGCGCACGCGAACGAGGACAAGCAGCGCCGTGAGGAGGCCGACACCCGCAACTCCGCGGAGCAGTTCGCCTACTCGACGGAGAAGATCCTCAAGGACAACGGCGACAAGCTGCCCGACGCGGTGAAGGACGACGTCACCGCCAAGATCGCGGAGGTTCGCACCGCGTTGGAGGGCACCGACGTCGCCAAGGTCAAGGCGGCCCACGAGGCTCTCGTGGCCGCGGCCCAGAAGATCGGCGAGGCGGTCTACGCCCAGCCGACCGCCGCGTCCGACGAGCCCGCCGGTTCGGCCGGCCCCGGCGCCGGGGCCTCCACGCCGTCCGACGACGACGTGGTCGACGCCGAGATCGTCGACGACGAGGACGCCGACAAGTGATGGCTGCGTACGACGAACCCCAGTCGGGGTCGGCTCAGGCCGGCCCCGACGAGGGGGCACCGCACGTGGTCGACAAGCGGAAGATCGACCCGACGACCTTCGAGGTGCGTGAGGGTGCCCAGGCGGCAGCTCCTGCGTCGTCGGGGGCCCCTGGCACTGCTGGCACTGCTGGCGCTGCCGGCGCTTCCGACGCTGCGCTCGCGGCGGCCGAGGCGCTGGCGGCCGAGCGGCTGGACCAGCTGCAGCGTGCTCAGGCGGACCTGTACAACCTCGACCAGCGGTACAACGCCTACGTCAAGCGCACCCGTGGTGAGCTGGCCCAGGCGACGGACCGCGGCGCGGCCGCACTCGCCGAGGCCCTGATCCCGGTGCTCGACGACGTCGAGCTGGCTCGCCGTCACGGCGAGCTGGCCGGCCCGTTCCAGGCCGTCGCCGAGAAGCTCGAGTCGACGCTGGCGCGGTTCGGCGTCGAGCGCTACGGCGCGGCCGGAGAGCCGTTCGACCCGGCCGTGCACGAGGCCCTCATGCACGGGCACTCGGCCGAGGTGAGCGAGCCCACCGTGCAGGAGGTGCTGCAGCCCGGCTACCGCACCGCCGAGCGGGTGCTGCGCGCCGCGCGGGTGGCCGTGGTGGACCCGCAGGGACCGCAGGCCTGACGATCACCACCGACGACAGGACGACGAGCTGGGAGGCGCCGTGACCGGCCAGGATTGGCTGGAGAAGGACTTCTACGCCGTGCTCGGCGTACCGAAGGACGCGGACCAGCCGGCGATCAAGAAGGCGTACCGCAAGCTGGCCCGCCAGCTGCACCCGGACCACAACCCGGGCGACCCCACGGCCGAGGCGAAGTTCAAGGACATCGGCGAGGCGTACTCGGTGCTGTCCGACGCCGAGCAGCGGCAGCAGTACGACCAGCTCCGTGCGATGACGGGCGGCGCCCGGTTCACGGCCGGAAGCCGCGCCGGCGGGCCCGGCGGCGCCGGGTTCGAGGACGTCTTCGGCGGGCTGTTCGGCGGCGGTGGCGGCGGTTCCCGCGTCCGGTACTCGACCGGCGGCGGCGGGTTCGAGGACGTGCTGGGCGGGCTGTTCGGCGGCGGCGGCTTCGGTCAGGCCCGTGGCCCGCGGCGGGGCGTCGACCTCACTGCGTCGACCGTGCTGCCGTTCCGCACGGCCGCGGCAGGCTCCACCGTGTCGTTGTCCGTCGAGGGCCGGACCGTCAACGCCCGTATCCCCGCGGGCGTCAAGGACGGCCAGAAGATCCGGCTCCGCGGCAAGGGCCGCCCCGGCGACCCTGGCGCCGAGCCCGGTGACCTGGTGATCACGGTGAGCGTGGAGCCGCACCCGGTGTTCGCCGCGGACGGCACCAACCTCAAGGTCACCGTCCCGGTCGCGTTCGACGAGGCCGCGCTGGGCGCCACCATCGAGGTGCCGACCCTCGACGGCACGCCGGTCAAGGTGAAGGTGCCCGCCGGCACGCCGTCCGGCAGGACGCTGCGCGTCAAGGGCAAGGGCATCGTCACGCCCAAGGCCACCGGCGACCTCCTGGTGACCGTGCAGGTCGTCGTGCCGCAGAAGCTGACGCCTGCGGCGCGCGAGGCGGTGCAGGCGTTCGGTATCGCGACGTCGGGCGAGGACCCGCGACGCGAGCTGATGGCGCAGGCGAGGCTCTGACGGCGATGGACGAGGAGGCGCGCGTCTTCGTCATCTCGGTGGCCGCCGAGCTGGCCGGCATGCACCCGCAGACGTTGCGCCAGTACGACCGCCTCGGCCTGGTCAGCCCCGGCCGCACCCGCGGCCGCGGCCGGCGCTACTCGCTGCGCGACATCGCCCTGCTGCGCGAGGTGCAGCGCCTCTCCCAGGACGACGGCGTCAACCTCGCCGGGGTGAAGCGGATCCTCGAGCTCGAGGAGGACCTGGCGACCGCTCGTCGCCAGGTCGAGTTCCTCCGCGACATGCTGGACCCGGGCCGGCGGGTGTTCACCGCCGACCCGACGGGCACCGTCGTCGCCGACCGCCGCCGCCCGGGCGCCGACGCCTCCCGTGAGGCCACGACCATCCGCATGCGCCGCCTGCTGCCGGGACCGAGCGTCCGTCAGGGCTGACGATGCACGGCGGCCGGCCGACGCGCGCGGCGCCCCTGTGCGCTGACGTTCCACCGGGCCGCCATGGTCCGTTGGAGTGAACCTCGGGTAGGTCCGCTTCGCCCGAGTTGTCTGTTTCGCCCTCCCGGCACACGATGAAGGCCCGCCTCGCGGAGCCGCCTTGGGGCGGTGACCCGTGCGGAGGTCGGCCCATGAGCCACGTCAACGCCCAGCGGCAGCAGCAGGAGCTCAACGACGTCGCGCTGGACCGTGAGCGGCTGCGCCGCCGACGGCTGTGGCGGGTGGCGGTGGTGCTCGGGACCCTGGACGCCTGGCTCGTCGTGCGCGGCCTGCGCGGAGAGTCGCCGCTGCCGCGTGTCCAGGTCGACCCGCTGATCCTGGTGCCGGTCCTGTTCTTCGTCGCGCTCATCGCCCTGATGGTCGGCACGACGGTGGGCGCGGGCCGCTCGCCGCACGTCGTCTTCCGCCCGGAGCAGGTGGACGTCCGGCTGGACGACGTCATCGGCATCGACCCGATCATCGAGGACGTGCGCCGCTCGATCGACCTGTTCTGGACCTACCGCCGGTTCGCCGACCAGATGGGCGGCACCCCGCGGCGCGGGCTGCTGTTCGAGGGCGCGCCCGGGACCGGCAAGACGATGACGGCCAAGGCGATGGCCGCCGAGGCCGGTGTGCCGTTCCTGTTCGTCTCGGCCACCAGCTTCCAGTCGATGTACTACGGCGCCACCGCGCGCAAGATCCGGTCCTACTTCAAGGCCCTGCGCCGCGCCGCCCGCGCCGAGGGCGGGGCGATCGGGTTCATCGAGGAGATCGACGCGATCGCGATGCGGCGGGGCGCGCTGCTCGCGTCCGACCCTGGGCAGGTTTCCGCCTCGGACGGCGGCGTGCGCGTCGAGCGCGCCATCTCCGAGGGCACCGGAGGCGTGGTGAACGAGCTCCTGGTGCAGATGCAGTCGTTCGACGAGCCGGTGGGCGCCGAGAAGCTCGTCGGGCGGCTGCGCGAGGCGGTCAACCTGCTGCTGTCCGCCGACCGCCGGCTGCGCGCGCGGCCGGTGCGGCGCGCCCCGATCCTGCTCATCGCGGCGACCAACCGCGGCGACGCCCTCGACCCCGCGCTGCTGCGGCCCGGGCGGTTCGACCGCCGGCTGACCTTCCCGGTGCCGGACGCGCGCGGGCGGCGCGCCCTCGTGGACCACTTCCTCACCCGGCGCTCCCACGACGACGAGCTCGACGACCCGGCCGTCCGCGATCGCGTGGCCGCCGCGACCAACGGCTGGACCCCGGTGATGGTCGAGCACCTGCTCGACGAGGCGCTGGTCAACGCGCTGCGCCGCGGCGCCCGGTCGATGAGCTTCGAGGACGTCGAGCACGCGCGCATCACGGAGATGGTCGGCATCGGCCACCCGGTGAGCTACACGCCCGACGAGCTGCGGCTGATCGCCACCCACGAGGCCGGGCACGCCACCACCGCGTGGCTGGTCGCGCCGAAGCGGCACATGGAGGTGCTGACGGTCGTCAGGCGCGGCTCGGCGCTCGGCCTGCTGGCGCACGACGACCTCGAGGAGGTCTACACGCACTCGCGCTACGACCTGCGAGCGCTGGTCCAGATCGCCATGGGCGGGTGGGTGGCCGAGGAGCTGTTCTACGACGGCGAGACCACCACCGGGCCGGCGTCCGACCTGACGTCCGCCACCCGGACGGCGGCGCAGATGGTGGGTGCCGCCGGGATGGGCAGCTCGCTCGTGTCGTTCGCCGCGACCGGCAAGGACCTGGTCGAGGCCGTGCTGGCGGACACCAAGGCGCGCACGGAGGTGGAGCAGGTGCTCGACGACGCCCGGGGGACGGTGCGCCGCCTGCTGGCCGCCAACCGCGACCTCGTCGAGGCGCTGCGCGACGCCCTGGTGGAGCGCCACGAGCTGATCGGCGACGAGATCACCGCCGTCCTCGAGGCCGCGGTCGCCGCACGTGCCGCGGCCGGAGTGCACCCGGCGGTGGCGGTGGCGCGCACCGCCGCGTCGTCCGACGAGCCCACGCCGGCCCGCCTCCGCATCGCCTGACGCGGCCCCACGTGACGTAGGGCGTTGCCTGACGTGTGGCTCGACGTGACGTGGGGCGTTGCCTGACGCGCGTCCTTGCGTGACGTAGGGCGTTGCCTGACGCGCGTCCTTGCGTGACGTAGGGCGTTGCCCGACGCGCGTCCTTGCGTGACGTGGGGCGTTGCCTGACGCGTGGCTCCACGTGACGTGGGGCGTTGCCTGACGCGCGTCCTTGCGTGACGTGGTGCGTTGCCTGACGCGTGGCCCTTACGTGACGCACCACGGCCTTGCCTCTGGAGCGCGCCTTCACGCGCCCAGCCCGCGGTCACCCGCCGACGTCTCTTCCGCCCGTCGTCACCCGCCTGACCGCCTCCCTGTCGAGTCGGCACTTTGGTGCCGGCTCGGCGCATCCATGTGCCGACTCGGCACAAGAGTGCCGAGTTGGGGATGGCGGGGATGGCGGTGGTGGTGCCGGGGTTCGCGGGCCGGGCGGGGGATGGGCCGGCGGTGGCTGGTGGACGGGTGGGCGCCGGCGGCTGCCGTCCTGCATCGCCTGGCGTCACCCGTCTGCCTGTCGAGTCGGCACTTTGGTGCCGGCTCGGCGCAACCATGTGCCGAGTCGGCACCAAAGTGCCGAGTTGGGGATGGCGGTGGCGGGGTGAAGACGCCGGCGGAGAGGGCGGGTTGTGGACAAGGGCGGGGAGGGTGTGGATGAAGGGCGACACGCCGGTGGGTCATCGTGTGGGCGGCGGGTCACGGGCTGTTGGCGGGGTGTGGACGACGCGCCGGGCGGGGGCGTCATCGCAGCGCAGAGGGCCGTGTCGGTGGTGGACGGTAGTCTCGAAGCCCTGTGCACAGGGTGAAAAACCACACCGGTGTAACACAAGCCCTAGTGGTAGTTGGCAACGACGACCACAAGGTTTAGTGTCGAGTCTCGACGCGCGACGCAGACACTTCGTCGGCAGTTGGCACACAGCGCGTCGGCACCGAACCAGCCCGAGGGAGCCCACGATGACGATCACGGTCTACAGCAAGCCGTCGTGCGTGCAGTGCAGCGCTACGTACCGCGCCCTCGACAAGCTCGGCTTCGAGTACGAGGTGGTGGACATCACCGAGGACGCCGACGCACGCGACTACGTGATGTCGCTGGGCCACCTTCAGGCCCCGGTCGTCATGGTCGGTGCCGAGCACTGGTCGGGCTTCCGGCCGGACAAGATCAAGGCGCTCGCAGAGCGCACGGCGGCCACGGTCGCCTGAGGCACCGGCCCCGCGCGGGGCCCACACCCTCCCCGGGTCGGCGCGAGCAGGACGCCGCGCCGACCCGGCGGGCAGCCTCCTTCGACGGGCAGCGGCGGACGTCGCAAGCCCTGCACCAGCTTCGGCGGGTCCCCGAGGCCTTTTCGTCAGCACAGAGGTCCCAGGCAGAAGTGTCTGTCCCGGGACCCAGGACCTTCGGCCTAGCACGACGACGTAGCCCGACGACCAGCACGACGACGTGGCCCGATGACCAGCACGACGACCTAGCACGACGACCTAGCACGACGACCCAGCACGACGAGGACGGAAGGAGTGGCTATGCCGACCCTGGTGTACTTCTCGTCCGTCTCGAACAACACCCACCGGTTCGTCGGGAAGACCGGACTGCCGGCGCAGCGGATCCCGCTGCGGCCCGCGGATCCCTTCCTGCGGGTCGACGAGCCGTACGTGCTCGTCGTGCCCACCTACGGCGGGGGCAACGAAGGCGGGGCGGTGCCCCGCCAGGTCGTCGCCTTCCTCAACGACGACGGCAACCGTGCGCTGATCCGCGGCGTGATCGCGGCCGGCAACACGAACTTCGGCAAGGCGTACGGCCTCGCGGGCGACATCGTCGCGGCCACGTGCGGTGTTCCGTATCTGTACGCCTTCGAGCTCATGGGTACGCAGCGTGACGTGGAGCGCGTCCGCACTGGATGGGAACGGATGTGGCGATGACGGTCACCGAGTTTCGGGTCGACACGACGGGGCTGGACTACCACGCCCTCAACGCGATGCTCAACCTGTACGGACCGGACGGGAAGATCCAGTTCGACAAGGACCGCGAAGCCGCGCGGCAGTACTTCCTCCAGCACGTCAACCAGAACACGGTGTTCTTCCACGACCTCGACGAGAAGCTCGACTACCTCGTCGAGAACAAGTACTACGACCCGGCGGTGCTGGCGAAGTACGACCGCGCCTTCCTGCACAGCCTCTTCGACTACGCGTACTCGAAGAAGTTCCGGTTCTCGACGTTCCTCGGGGCGTTCAAGTACTACACGTCGTACACGCTGAAGACCTTCGACGGGAAGCGCTACCTGGAGCGGTTCGAGGACCGGGTGTCGATGGTGGCGCTCGCCCTGGCGGACGGCGACACCGACTTCGCGGTCTCGCTGGTCGACGAGATGATCTCCGGCCGGTTCCAGCCGGCGACGCCGACCTTCCTCAATCTCGGCAAGGCGCAGCGCGGCGAGCCGGTCAGCTGCTTCCTGCTGCGCATCGAGGACAACATGGAGTCGATCGCGCGCGGCATCAACTCCGCCCTGCAGCTGAGCAAGCGCGGCGGCGGCGTGGCGCTGCTTCTGAGCAACATCCGCGAGCACGGCGCGCCCATCAAGCACATCGAGAACCAGAGCTCCGGCGTCATCCCCGTGATGAAGCTGCTCGAGGACTCGTTCAGCTACGCCAACCAGCTCGGCGCCCGCCAGGGTGCCGGCGCGGTGTACCTGCACGCCCACCACCCGGACATCTACCGGTTCCTCGACACCAAGCGGGAGAACGCCGACGAGAAGGTCCGCATCAAGACGCTGTCGCTCGGCGTCGTGGTGCCGGACATCACGTTCGAGCTGGCCCGCAAGAACGAGCCGATGTACCTGTTCAGCCCGTACGACGTCGAGAACGTCTACGGCATCCCGTTCGCCGACGTCAACGTCACCGAGAAGTACTACGAGATGGTCGACGACAAGCGGATCCGCAAGACGAAGATCGACGCACGCGAGTTCTTCCAGCGGCTGGCGGAGATCCAGTTCGAGTCGGGGTACCCGTACGTGGTGTTCGAGGACACCGTGAACCGGGCGAACCCGATCAAGGGCAAGATCACCATGTCGAACCTGTGCTCGGAGATCCTCCAGGTGTCGACGCCGTCGCGGTTCAACGAGGACCTGTCCTACGCGGAGGTCGGCAAGGACATCAGCTGCAACCTCGGCTCACTGAACATCGCGCTGACCATGGACTCTCCGGACTTCGGCGCGTCGGTCGAGACGGCGATCCGCGGGCTGACCGCGGTGAGCGACCAGACGAGCATCGAGTCGGTCCCGAGCGTGAAGAAGGCGAACGCCGCCGGCCACGCCATCGGCCTCGGGCAGATGAACCTGCACGGCTACCTGGCCCGCGAGCGGATCTTCTACGGGTCCGACGAGGGCCTGGACTTCACCAACATGTACTTCTACACGGTGGCGTTCCACGCCATCCGGGCGTCGAACAAGCTGGCCATCGAGCGGGGCCGCGCGTTCGACGGCTTCGCGGACTCGAAGTACGCGAGCGGCGAGTACTTCGCCAAGTACGTGGACAAGGAGTGGAAGCCGCGCACGGCGCGGGTCGCCGAGCTGTTCGCGAACGCCGGTGTGCACATCCCGACGCAGGACGACTGGCGCGAGCTGGCCGCCTCGGTCGCCGAGCACGGCATCTACAACCAGAACCTCCAGGCCGTGCCGCCCACCGGCTCGATCAGCTACATCAACCACTCGACGAGCTCGATCCACCCGATCGCTAGCAAGATCGAGATCCGCAAGGAAGGCAAGATCGGCCGCGTCTACTACCCGGCCCCGTTCATGGACAACGACAACCTGGAGTACTTCCAGGACGCCTACGAGATCGGCTTCGAGAAGATCATCGACACGTACGCCGAGGCGACGCAGCACGTCGACCAGGGGCTGAGCCTGACGCTGTTCTTCAAGGACACCGCCACCACGCGCGACCTCAACCGGGCCCAGATCTACGCCTGGAAGAAGGGCATCAAGACGATCTACTACGTGCGACTGCGGCAGATGGCCCTGGAAGGCACCGAGGTGGAGGGCTGCGTCAGCTGCATGCTGTGACGCGCCCGTGACAGAACAGACGAGGAAGCGACGATGACCCCCCCGAAGCTCAAGCTCATCGACCGGGTGCAGGCGATCAACTGGAACCGCCTCGAGGACGACAAGGACCTCGAGGTCTGGGACCGGCTGACCGGCAACTTCTGGCTGCCGGAGAAGGTGCCGGTCAGCAACGACATCCAGTCCTGGGCCACGCTCACCGAGGCCGAGAAGACGATGACCACCCGCGTGTTCACGGGCCTGACGCTGCTGGACACCATCCAGGGCACCGTGGGCGCGGTCAGCCTCATCCCCGACGCGCTGACGCCGCACGAGGAGGCCGTCTACACGAACATCGCCTTCATGGAGTCGGTGCACGCGAAGAGCTACTCGTCGATCTTCTCCACGCTGATCTCGACGCGGGAGATCGACGAGGCGTTCCGGTGGAGCGAGGAGAACCCGAACCTCCAGCGCAAGGCGGCGATCGTCCTCGAGTACTACCGGGGTGACGAGCCGCTCAAGCGCAAGGTCGCCTCGACGATGCTCGAGTCGTTCCTCTTCTACTCGGGCTTCTACGCCCCGATGTTCTGGGCGTCGCGCGCGAAGCTGACGAACACCGCCGACCTGATCCGGCTGATCATCCGGGACGAGGCGGTGCACGGCTACTACATCGGCTACAAGTACCAGAAGGGCCTCGAGATGGTCTCCGAGGCCCAGCGCGCGGCGCTCAAGGACTACACGTTCGAGCTGCTCTTCGAGCTGTACGACAACGAGGTGGAGTACACGCAGGACCTCTACGACGACTTGGGCCTCACCGAGGACGTCAAGAAGTTCCTGCGCTACAACGCGAACAAGGCTCTGATGAACCTCGGCTACGAGGCGCTGTTCCCGCGCGACGAGACGGACGTCAACCCGTCGATCCTGTCCGCCCTGTCCCCGAACGCCGACGAGAACCACGACTTCTTCTCCGGATCGGGCTCGTCGTACGTGATAGGCAAGGCCGTCAACACGCAGGACGAGGACTGGGACTTCTGACCCGCTCACAGCGGGCTGATAGGAAACGCGAAGCGGACGCCGAGGAACGTCGCGGACAGTCGCTTCCATGACGAGCCTGGTGGCGCCGCGCACGGCAGCCGACGGACGACGAACGAACGGGTCACGCCCCACGGGTCTCGGCCGCCCGGCATCGGCCCGCCGGTTCCCGGTCCGCAGCGTCATCGCCGCAGCGTGCGTCGCCGTCACCTGGTTCTGGTGGGCGGGCACGCCCGCCGCCTCGGGCGCCACCCCCGGCACCGCGCTCGTCGCGGTCTCTGAGCTCGTCGGCCTGCTGGCCTCGGTGCTCGTGTGCGCGCAGCTGCTGCTCGTCGCTCGCGTGCCGTGGTTCGAGCGAGCGGTCGGCCTGGACCGCCTGGTGTCGTGGCACCGATCGCTCGGCACCACCGTGGTGCTGCTCGTCGTCACCCATGTGCTGGGGATGATCGTCGGCCAGCAGCTCGTCACAGGCGACACGCCGTGGGGCGCGCTGCGCACGCTCCTGGCGACCACGAGCGACCTGTGGCTCGCGCTCGCCGGCACGATCGTGTTCCTCGCCGTGGGGCTGTCGAGCGCTCGACTGCTGCGCCGCCACCTCACCTACGAGTGGTGGTACGCGGTCCACGTCACGATCTACGGCGCGATCGCCGCGACGTTCCTGCACCAGGTGAGCGCCGGTGTGCACTTCGCCGGGGTCCCGCTCGCCCGCGCCGCCTGGTTCTTCCTCTACGGCGCCACCGCCTGGGCCGTGGTGTGGTGGCGCGCGCTGCTGCCGCTCGCCCGGCACGTCACCTTCGGTGTGCGGGTGGTCGCCCTGGTCGACGAGGGGGGGCGTGCGACGAGCGTGTGGCTGCGCGGCCGCCGGCTCGACCGGCTGGCGCCACGGGCGGGGCAGTTCTTCCTGGTCCGCTTTCTGGCCTCGGGCCACATCCTCACCTCGCACCCGTACTCGCTGTCGCTGGTGCCGACCGACGACCACCTGCGGTTCACGGTGGGCGCCCTGGGCGACCACTCGGCGGCCGTCGCGTCGCTGCGGCCGGGCACGAGGGTGCTGCTCGAGGGCCCGTTCGGCCGCATGACCGCCGACCGCGCACGTTCACGCCGCGTGCTGCTGATCGCCGGCGGCGCGGGGATCGGTCCGGTCAGGGCGCTCGCCGAGGAGCTGGTCAACGCGGGGCGCGACGTGGTGGTGCTGCACCGCGCGCACTCGGCGGACGAGCTCGCGCTGGCCGCCGAGTTCCCCACGACCTCGAGGCTGCGCTACGTGCCGGTCGCCGGCCGGCGGCGCGAGCTCGGATACGACCCGCTGGTGCCGTCGGCGATCGCCGCGCTGGTGCCGGACATCGGGCAGCGCGACGTCTTCGTCTCGGGGCCACCGCCGATGGTCGACGCCGTCGTCGCGTCGGTCCGCGCGCTGGGTGTCCCCCGAGCCGCCATCCACACCGAGGAGCTGAGCCTGGCATGAGCACCACACCCTGGCGGGGAACGCTGATCTTCGCCGGCGGCATCGCGGCGATCGCCGCGACGGCCGTCACCCGGTTCGCCGGCGCCGACGTCGCGGCCGCGGGTGCCGCGGCTCCGGCCGGCGTCTCCGGCACGTCGAGCACCGTGCTGCCCGCCGGCTCCTCTGCGTCAGCAGGCTCGGCCGGCTCGGCAGCCGGCTCCGGCAAGGCGTCCGGCTCGGCGGCCACCTCCGGTTCGGCGGGCGCGACGTCCGCGGCGAGCAACCCCGCGGCGACGCCGAGCGCGCCACCTGCGGCGTCGAGCGGGACGGTGACCATCGTCGGCAGCACGGTCCAGACGCGCTACGGCCCGGTCCAGCTGTCGGTGACGTTCGACGGCTCGCGCATCGCCGACGTCCAGGCGCTGCAGTCGCCGGACTGGCACGGTGAGAGCGTCCAGATCAACGCCTACGCGATCCCCGTGCTCAACCAGGAGGCGGTCGCCGCCGGCTCGGCGAAGATCGACAGCGTCTCGGGCGCCACGTTCACGTCCGTCGGGTACAAGCAGTCGCTGCAGTCCGCGATCGACCAGCACGGATGACCATGCGCCGGCTCGAGGAGGTCATGGGAATCCCGGTGTCCGTCGACGTGCGTCACGTCGAGACCGACGCGGCCGCGGCCGCGCTCGACGAGGCGTTCGCCGTGATGCGCGCGGCCGACGCCCGCTTCAGCCCGTTCCGCGCGGACAGCGAGCTGGTACGGCTGGACCGCGGCGAGCTCGCGGACGACGAGCTGAGCGCCGATATGCGCGAGGTGCTGGCCATCGCGGCCCGCGCGCGAGCGGATTCGGGCGGCGTGTTCGACGTGCGCTCGCCCGAGGGCCGGCTGGACACCAACGGCGTGGTCAAGGGATGGGCCGCCCAGAGAGCGGCCGACGTGCTGGTTGCCGCCGGCCTGCGTGACTTCTGCCTCAACGCGGGTGGTGACGTCGTCGCCCGCGGCGAGCCGGAGCCGGGCCGCCCCTGGCAGGTCGCGGTGCGCGATCCTGGCGACCCGGGCGCGGTGATCGCCGTGCTCGCCGTGCGCGACGCGGCGGTGGCGACGTCCGGCACCTACGAACGGGGTGCGCACGTGTGGGACGGCCGCACCGGCTCGCGGACCATGCCGCTGGTCGCGGCGACCGTGGTGGCGGCAGACCTCACCGTGGCGGACGTCCTGGCCACGACGGTGCTGGCGATGGGCGCCGAGGGGCCGGCCTGGGCCCTGGCGCACGGCGCGGCAGCGGTGCTCGCGGTGCCGAACCAGGAGTCCTGAGAGCAACCTTCCCGTGGAGTCCGCCGGCGAGCCGGCCGGCCCATCAGGAGCGATGCGGTTGCGGTGGCCGGTCATGCCACGCCGGGCTACGGTCAAGAGCGTCCCTTTCCCCTGGGAAGGCCTGGCATGAGCGCACTGA
Organism: Cellulomonas sp.; assembly: GCA_036398695.1. GTDB lineage: Bacteria > Actinomycetota > Actinomycetes > Actinomycetales > Cellulomonadaceae > Cellulomonas. The sequence continues at coordinate 23,437 of DASWOL010000204.1, forward strand.
TGGATCTGCCGACCGTCACCGAGTGCTCGGTCGCGGGGTGCTCGTACAACGACCATTCGAACTGTCACGCCGGCGCTGTGACGATCGCCGGCACGCCGGGTGACGCCAGCTGCGCCACCTTCATCCCGCTCGGCGTCAGGGGCGGGCTCGACCGGGTGGTCGCGCACGTGGGCGCGTGCCAGCGGGACGAGTGCACGCACAACTCGGCACTGGAGTGCCACGCCCCGGCGGTGCGGATCGGCGCCGGCCACGACCTGGCCGACTGCCTGACCTTCGCACCTCGCTGACGCCCCCTGGCTGCGCCGAGTGGGCCGGCGCGGTCAGGGGTGCCTCGCCCGCGCGCCGCCCGCGCGCGGCCCGAGTAGCGCCGAAGCCCGAGTAGCGCCGAGGTGGCTCCCCAGTGGGGCCCCGAGTGGGTCAGTGGTGCGCCGTCAGGGCGACGAACCTGCGCACCAGGTCGGCCGCCGGCTCGACCAGCTCGCCCTCGCCCGCGACGAGGGCCGGGTCGGCTCGACGCACCCCGATCGCCTCGTCGAGCGCGGGCACCGGGTCCTCGCCGGCCACGCCGACGAACGCGGCCAGCAGGGCACGCGCGGCCTGCGAGTAGTCGCCTCCGGCGTCGACCGCGACCTCCGCGAGCACCAGGGCCGTCACCGCGATGTCGAGCGATGCCGTCCCACCGCGCGCCAGCGCCCAGTCCACGAGCACCGGCCCGCGGTTCTCGGACAGGATGACGTTGCCCGGGTGCAGGTCGAGGTGCACCACGACACCGTGACCGCCCGGCGCGGGGATGCGGTGCAGCCGGTGGTGAAGATCGGCGAGGATGCGCGCGCCGCCGTGCAGGTCGACCTCGCCGGCGGCGAGCGCCTGCAGCAGCGTCGGACCGTGCACCCGCTCCATCAGCAGGTCGGGCCCGCCGAGGTGCCGGACGGTGGGGACGGGGAAGCCGTGCGCCGCGACACGCTGGAGCAGGGCAACCTCGGCCGAGGCGTCACGGCCTTCGCGATACCTGCGCAGCACCTGCTCGTCGGACAGGGCGTAGACGTCCGCCGCGAGCCCGGAAGCCAGCAACGGACCGGGCGGCTCGGGCTGCTCGGAGCCGGCCTGCGAGGGCACACGGGTGTGCGTCGCATGCGGCATGCCGGGGTCGGCGGGAGCGAGACCGTGGGGAGTCACGAACTCGACGTTAGGCGTCCATCGGCCGTTCGCCAACCCCTGCGCAAAACTTCTCGCTGACCAGCAGCGGAGCAATGCGCGGTGAACGCGTGGTGAAGTCTTGACTGTCAGCGATCGGCGCGAACGAGGCGCGCCAGAAGCCGCACGGCGTCGTCGTGGGTGTCAGGGAGCCGTTCCGTCCAGGCCCGGACCGGCTGGCGGGTGGTGGCACGTACCTCGGCGGCCGCGCAGCGCGCGGCCAGGTCGGCACGCAGCAGGTCCAGCTGCCCCTCCACGTCGTCTCCGGGCCGGATCAAGGCGGCGAACATGCCACCGCCCAGCGTCGCCATGGGGTGCCCGCTGCCGAATGCCGTGGTGAGAGCCGCGCCGGTGGCCGCCGAGCGCGCGGCACGCAGGAACCCGGACACCTCACCGGCCGCGACGTCGACCACGACGAGCCGGTGCCCGGACTCCTGCCGGGCGTCGTACGTCTCCCTCAGCCGCAGCTCGAGGTAGGCACGCGTCGGGAGTCCCGTCTCGGGATCGAAGGCCGACCCGGCGCCGATACCAGCCGACGAGCCGTCGGCCCAGCCGCCGGACAGTGCCCGGATCGCGTCGAGCGGAGGGACGGCGACGCCCGCCGTGCGGTAGAGGCACGCCAGGTCGTCGAGCGTCTCGACGATGCCCACGCCGTCGTACCCCCGTGCCCGGCCCAGGTCCTCGGCGGCGGTGCAGGGGTCGGCGTCGTGCAGCACGGCCTCCACGAGGACGTCCACGGCAGGGTGGTACCAGTCCGACGGCCGCAGCCAGACGGACTCGACGCTGCTGGCGCGCCAACGGTCGCGCAGCCGCTCCGGCATGTGCGGGAGAGGGCCGATGTCGGTCGTCACGGGCAATGAGAGTGCTCCCGAGGCTCACGGTGACGCGGCTCCGCGCCGATTCACCCTCTAGGAGGAGTGTGAAACACTTGTCCAGGATGATTTCGGACGAATCGGAGGCGGTGTGGCGCCCAGCATTGGCACCGGCTCTGACCTGCGCTCCGACGCCGACCTCATCGTTGCGGCGCGCTCCGGGGACGCCGGTGCGTTCGGCGTGCTCTACGAACGCCACGCCGGCGCCGCGCTGATCGTCGCACGGCAGTACACGTCCGGGACCGCCGAGGCCGAGGACGTGGTCGCCGACGCGTTCGCCGCCGTGTGGTCGGCGCTTCGCGGCGGGTCCGGACCCACCGACGCCTTCCGCGCCTACCTGTTCACCGTGGTGCGCCGAGCGGCCGCCGTCCAGCGTGACCGGGGCCGGAGGGCCGAGCCCACCGACGACGTCGCCGTGCTCGAGGCCGGCAGCATGGCCGAGCCCGCCGCGGAGGAGCCGGCGCTCGCCGAGTTCGAGCGCTCCCTCGTGGCCCGTGCCTACGGCAGCCTCCCGGAGCGGTGGCAGGCCGTGCTGTGGCACAGCGAGGTCGAGGGCAGGACGCCCGCGGAGATCGCGCCGCTGCTGGGCCTGACGGCCAACAGCACCGCAGCGCTCGCGTACCGCGCGCGCGAGGGCCTGCGCCAGGCGTACCTCCAGCAGCACCTGTCCGACGACCTGCCCGAGACCTGCCGGGCGGTCGCCGGCAAGCTCGGGTCGTACGTGCGCGGCGGCCTCGGTGCGCGAGACACCGCCCAGGTCGAGTCCCACCTCGAGACCTGCGGCGACTGCCGCGCGCTGGTGCTCGAGCTGCGCGACGTCAACCACGGGCTGCGATCCGTCATCGCGCCGCTGGTGCTCGGCATCGCCGGGCTGGGCGCCCTCAGGTTCGTGCTCCCGATGAGCGGCGGCCTGGCGGCCGGTACCGCGAGCCTGGCGTCCGGTGGTGCTGCCGCCGGGGGTGGCGGCGCGGCCGGCGCGGGAGCCGCGGCGGGCGGTGGTGCGGCCTCCGGCGGCGGGGTGGTCGGCGCGGCGGCCGCCGGCGTCGGCGCCGTGGGTGCTATCGGTGTCGGGGTGGCGGCCGGTGCGGCCGGAGCCTCTGCGGCCGGTGCGGCCGGAACCTCCGCGGCAGGCGCTGCCGCCGCATCCGCCGTCGGTGCGGCCGGCGCCTCGGGTGGCGCGGCGGCCGGTGGCCTGTTCGGTGCGATCGGCGGCTTCCTCGCGTCCGTCCCGACGGTGCTCGTCGCGGGTATCGCGGGAGTCATCGTGATTGCGGGGGCCACGGTCGGTGCGATCGCGCTCAACGGCGGGCACGACGAGCCCGCGGTGGCCAACCCCGGCAACGGCTCGACGTCGTCGACCGCGCCGTCGACGCCGGGTGGGAGCGGCTCGCCGACGGGCCCGTCCGGCGTGCTGGCCGACACGGGCGGCGAGCCGACGAGTGCGCCCGCGTCGTCGGAGGCGTCCGCGGGAGGGTCGTCGTCGGGCGGCTCGGCCGGAGGCACGTCGCAGACGTCCGGCGCTGCCGGTGCCGGGTCGTCGGGCTCCGGAACCGGGGGTACCAACGGGTCAGGCGGCGGATCCTCCAGCGGTGGCGGCGCGGGCAGTGGCTCGTCGGACGGCGGTTCGACGCCGACCACACCGCCGGTTGAGCCGACCGCACCGCCCGTGGAGCCCACCGTGCCGCCCGTTGAGCCCACGGCGCCGGCTGTGGAACCCACGGAGCCGGCGACTACCGGCGCACCGAACCTCGTCGTCGACACCACCAGCGCGGAGCTCGTCGCGGGAGAGAGCGGCCAGGAGCTCGGCGTCGACCTGACCAACACCGGCACGGGCCCTGCTACTCATCTCCAGGCGCAGGTGGATCTGCCGGTCGGAGTCGACCCCGAGACCGTGACGCAGCAGATCGCCGGCCGGTTCGCCGTGCACCTGGCCGCTTCGCCGTGGAACTGCGCCGTCACCGGCAGCGGCGTCAGCTGCGCGCTTCCTGAGCTGGCCGCGGGCGACACCACCCACCTGTCGTTCCTGGTGAGCGTCGACGAGGCCTTCGACACCCCGAACGGCGCCGTCACGTGGCACGTCACCGCCGATCAGCTGCCGGACATGGCCCCTTACGCCAGCTCGATCCCCGTGACACCGGCGCCCGCTCGCCTGGCGTTCGTCGACGCCGACCAGCCGAGCCTGGCGCTGCTGCGCGGCCGCGACGCGATCCTTGCGCTCGGGGTGCGCAACGCGGGAGGGCTCGCGGTGAGCGCATCGGTGCCGGCGACCGTTGACCTGGCGGTGCCGACCGGCCTGACGGTGACCGCCGCGCCGGACGGCGACTGGACATGCGGGTCGCTGCCGGGCGGGGACGTGCGCTGCACCGACCCGACCCTCGGTGCGCGCTCGACCTCGACGCTGACACTGAACCTCGCCGTCGGCGCCACCTTCGCCGGCGCGGACCCTGCGACGGGCGCGATCGACCTGACCCTGAACCCGGCCGGCAAGGGCACCGCCGCCGTGGCCGCCGTCGACTACACCGTCCGCACACCCGCCCGCCTGGTGACGTCCAGCGTCCCGACGCAGCTGGCGATGACCCCCGGCGTGGTGGCGCACGCGACGGTCACGGTGAAGAACGTGGGCGACGTCGACGCGGAGGGCGTCGTCGCCACGCTGTCGCCTCCGGCCGGCGCGGCCTGGGACAGCCGAGTGGTGCCCGGCTGGGCGTGCTTCGGCACCGACGGCGGCGACCTGGTCTGCTCGCTCGACGAGCTCGCGGCCGGCGCGAGCGCCCCGCTGACGGTCGCGCTCAAGCCCGTGGTGCCGACGCTCCTGGAGCCCGGTGACCTCGTCGTCACCGCGGCCGCACCCGACGCCGACCCGGCGTCCGTGCTGAAGGTGCCCGCCGTGGCGGACGTGGGGCTGCGCTACCGCGGTGCCGGTGCGCTCGACGTCACCGAGGTGGGGGCGCCGCTGCTCGGCTGCAGCCAGGACGTGAAGTCCCACTGCTGGGACCAGGACAAGGCCAACGACAACGACTTCGACATGGAGCCGGTCAACCTCGCGCCGGCGCCCGGCGAGGTCAGCCTGGTGTCGTCGTCCACCACGCTGACGCTGCCGGAGGGCGTCAAGGCTTCCGACGTGACGTTCGCCGGCCTCTACTGGTCGGCGAACAAGGCCCCGGGTGACGGATGGACCACGAACCTCGGTACGGCGCAGCTGCAAGGCCCCGGTGGGGTCTACACGCCCGTGAAGGCCTCGAGCACACCCACGGTGCAGGACTCCAGCGGTCGCACGTACTACCAGTCGTTCGCCGACGTGACCGAGCAGGTCCAGCAGCTCGGTAGCGGTGCGTGGTCGCTCGCCGACGCCGCCGCGGCGAAGGGCCGCACCGACACGGACCGGACCTACTACGCCGGCTGGTCGCTGGTCGTCGTCTACCGCGCCGCCACCGTCGCGCCGACCACCACGGTCAGCGTGTACGACGGGGCCGCGTGGGTCGCGAGCAACTCGTCGCGCGGCGTCGGCATCGCTACCGGCAAGGGCGCGACCGTCAAGATCGGCGTGGTGGCCTGGGACGGTGACCGGAACACCACCGGCGACTGCCTCTCGCTCGACGCCACCGCGCTCTCGCCGGGCTGCGGCGACCGCCCGACGTCGCAGGCCAACACCTTCGACTCGACGGCCACCGGGTGGCCCTACGTCAACTCGCTGGGCGTGGACGCCAAGAGCTTCGACCCGGTGACGGCCAAGGGTGCGACCAGTGCGCTCACCGCCTCGACCACCGGCGACCAGTATTTGCTCGGGGTCCTGACGACCCGCGTCACGCCGTAGTGCCGCCGAGCGACAGCTCGGTCAGCGTCTCCGCGGTCGGCAGCATCTCCTGAGCCAGATCGCGCAGCATCTCGGCGATCTCCGCAAGCTCGGTCGACGAGACGGTGCGCGCGCCGTCGTCAGGCAGGCTCACTCGGAGCACGAGGCCAGCGGTCATGCGGGCATCGTCACATGCGCGGCGCCCCGTTCCCGCGGGTCGTCTCGCGCTGTGGATAACCGGGTCAGACCACCCCGTAGAGCCGGTCGCCCGCGTCCCCCAGGCCGGGAACGATGTACGCCTTGTCGTTGAGCCGCTCGTCGAGCGCCGCGACCACCACCTGGACGTCCGGCCGGTCGCCGACGTACGCCTCGACGGTCTTCAGGCCCTCCGGGGCGGCGATGAGGCAGACTGCCGTCACGTCGCGCGCGCCACGCTCGAAGACGTACTCCATGGCGGCCACCAGCGTGCCGCCGGTGGCGAGCATCGGGTCGAGGATGAACACCTGCCGGCCCGTGAGGTCCTCGGGAAGGCGGTTGGCGTACGTGATCGCCTCGAGCGTCTCCTCGTCGCGCTTGAGGCCGAGGAACCCGACCTCCGCCGTGGGCAGCAGGCGGGTCATGCCCTCGAGCATGCCCAGCCCGGCGCGCAGGATCGGGATGACGATCGGGGCCGGGTCGGCCAGCTTGCGTCCGGTGGTCCTGGCCACCGGCGTCTCGATCTCGACGGGGTGGGTGGCGACGTCGCGCGTGGCCTCGTAGGCCAGCAGCGTCACCAGCTCGTCGACGAGCTGGCGGAACGTGGGCGACGGTGTGTTCACGTCGCGCAGGATGGTGAGCTTGTGGGTGACCAGGGGGTGATCCGCGACGTGCAGGCGCATGGCCGTCAGCCTAGTGGCGCGGGTGCGGCCCCCATCCCGTCCGGCACGGCAGGATGGGCGGCATGGGTCAGGCCGGCAGACCGGTGCAGCCGGTAGACGCGTGGGCGATGGGCGTGGCGCTCGACGAGGCGCGCCGTGCCGTGCTGACGAGTGACGTGCCGGTGGGGGCCGTGGTCGTCGCGCCGGGCGCCCACGTGGTGGGCTGGGGCCACAACGCGCGTGAGGACGAGGCCGACCCCACCGCCCACGCCGAGGTGGTGGCGCTGCGCGACGCGGCGAAGAACCTCGGCCGCTGGCACCTCGACGAGTGCACGCTCGTGGTCACCCTCGAGCCGTGCCTCATGTGCGCGGGCGCGGCGATCCTCTCCCGCGTGCACCGGGTGGTGTTCGGCGCCTGGGACGCCAAGGCCGGCGCGGCCGGCTCGCAGTGGGACGTTCTCCGCGACCGCCGGGCGAGGGCGAGCATCGAGGTGATCGGCGGCGTGCGGGCCGAGGAGTCCGCTCAGCTGCTCCAGCACTTCTTCGAGGAGCACCGGCTCATCGACTGACCGGCGGGTCCAGCGCCGCCAGCGGCGCCGGGAGCAGCGCCAGGAGCGCGGCGAGCACCTCCGAGGTGCCGGCGTGCAGGGTGACCGCCGCATAGCGGTCGCCCCTCGTCGTGCCGCGGTTGACGATCGCGATGGGCTTGCCTGCCGCGTCCGCGTGCCGCACGAACCGCAGCCCGGACTGCACTGCGAGCGACGAGCCGGCGACGAGCATCGCGTCGGCCTCGTCCACCAGCGCGTAGGCGGCGGCCACCCGCGCGGGTGGGACCGTCTCGCCGAAGTAGACGATGTCCGGCTTGAGGATGCCGCCGCAGCGGCCGGGACCGCCGTCCGGGTCCGGTGCCCAGCAGGGCGCGACGACGAAGTCGGAGGTCCGCTCGATCACCGCGTCGGCGTCCGGGGCGATCTCCACGTCGCCCACCTCCCCGATGGCCTCGACGAAGCCCGGGTTGAGCTCGTCGAGCCGGTCGGCGACCTCGTCGCGCGAGTACCGCGCCCCGCAGCGCAGGCAGCGCACCTCGTCGTACCGCCCGTGCAGGTCGATGACGCGCCGGCTGCCGGCGGCCTCGTGGAGCAGGTCCACGTTCTGCGTGATGACACCCACCACGATCCCGCGCCGCTCGAGCTCGGCCAGCGCGCGGTGCCCGGCGTTGGGGTGCCGGCCGGCGACGTGCCGCCACCCCACCTGGTTGCGGGCCCAGTAGTGCCGGCGGAACCGCTCGTCGCTCACGAACTGCTGGTACGTCATCGGCGTGCGCTGGGGGGAGTTGGGCCCGCGGTAGTCCGGGATGCCGGAGTCCGTGGAGACGCCGGCCCCGGTGAGGACGACGATCCGGTGCCCGGAGAGGAGCCCGACGAGGTCGTCCAGGGTGGCCATGAGTCCACCGTAGGCGGATTCGGTGCGGGGCCTGGCGACCGGGTACCCTTCTGGGGCGCATGGTGGTGTGTCCGAGCGGCCAAAGGAGCACGCCTCGAAAGCGTGTGTGGGCGAGAGTCCACCGTGGGTTCGAATCCCACCGCCACCGCCCTGCCAGCACGGCCCCGGCTCCCCGTGAGTCGGGGCCGTTCGCGTGTCCCCTGGCCGTCGTCCGCAGGTGGGTTCCTGTCCATCTGACGGTGGGCCGCTCGGCGTGCGACGCAGGCCAGGGCGTGCTTACCGTGCTCCCGTCCGCACATCCAGGCCGGGTGTCCCGGCCGGGTCCGCACGATGAGGAGCGCACCATGGCGCACGGGGACATCACGCACATCGACATCCCGGTCGACGACATCGATGTGGCGAAGTCGTTCTACAGCACCCTGTTCGGCTGGCAGATCTCGGCGCCGCCCGGCTACGAGGAGTACCCGATGTGGCGGGCGCCGAACCAGATCAGCGGCGGCGGCCTGGCCACGCGGACGCCGGAGTTCACGCAGCCGCGCAGCTACGTCGAGGTCGACTCCATCGATGCGGCGCTCGCCGCGGTCGAGGGCCTGGGTGGTGCGGTGCTCGCCCCGAAGGCCCCGATCAGCGACACCAGCTGGTTCGCCGTGGTCCGCGACCCGGCCGGCAACGCGATCGGACTCTACGAGGGCACCACGGAGATGTAGCCGCTCGTCGGGTGCGCCCGGATGGCGCGGCGGCGCCGTCCCAGGAGCGGCGACAGCTAACCGAACAGCGGGAGCAGCAGCGGCTCGAGGCGCTCCGGCCAGTCCGGCGCGTCATAGACGCGCTCTGGCACCAGGTACCGGCCCGGCTGCGCCGGACGGATGTCGTCGTCGCGCACGGGCAGGACGAGCAGCTCGACGACGAACGGCGGCGCGGTACGGCCCAGCCGGCGCTCGAGATCCTTGACGACGCGCCCGTCCCGGTAGTCGCCCGCGCCCTGCAGCCGCAGGCCTGCCGCCTTGCGAGCGTTGTGCCAGGTGTGGAACTCGCCGGCTTGAGCCTGGGCCACAACCGCAAGCTCCGGCCAGGGGGCCAGGGCCGCGTCGGCCTGCACGGGGTGTTGTGGGGCGGCCTCGTACGCCCGGCGGACCGCGCCGCGCTCCGCAGCCGAAGGCTCGTGGTCCGAGCGGGTGACGATCGCCGCCCACCAGGCGCGCCACCCTTCCGCGGCGGCCGCGGGGTCGGCCAGGGGCCTGACCGGCTCGGGCGGCGCGTCGTCCAACGGGCCGGGCACCATCCCCCCGGCCGGGACGTCGATGTCCTCGGCCGCACGCAGCCACAGCGCATGGTCGGTGAGGGTGTCCCAGCGATCGATGCTCATCCGCCACGACAGCGTTCCGGAGAACCTCACGTCTCGAGGGTTCCGCGGGGGCGGCCGAACGGCAACCGACCTCGGAGCGACGTCAGGGGACGGCGTGCGTCGCGATGCGGGCGCCGGAGCGGGCGACGCGTTCGGGCTCGTCGGCGCCGTGCCCGAGGAGCGCCCGGACGCTCCACACCAGCAGCAGCACGAGCGCGGCGTTGCGCGCCGCGAGCACGAGCGTGACACCCGCGCCGCCGTAGGTGATCTGGCCGTACAGCCAGGGGAACACGATCTGCGTCGCGCCCGCCACCACCAGCACCAGCCGGCGGGTGCGGTCCCAGCCGGGCAGGCCGAGTGCCACGGCCACCACGAGAGGTCCGGCCAGCCACCCGATGTACTGCGGCGAGAGCACCTTGTTGAACACCAGCATCGCCAGCGTCATGAGGAAGGCGCCGCGCACCAAAAGCTCGTGCCGCTCGGCGCGGTCGGTCCACAACCGCCGTCCCATGCGCTCACGCCGCCACCACAGCAGCACGGCGACCGCGACGATTGCCAGGTCAAAGAGCGCGCCAAGGAGAGTCGCGATCTGCGCCGTCCCGGGACCGTCGATCTCCCAGGTGTTGATCTCCCGGTTCATGAAGCGCTGGACCTTCGTGGTGAACAGGGCGACGAGCAGCCACGGCGTGGCGCCGACGGACTCGATCTGCAGCCCGCGCGCCCCTTGCTCGAAGAGGAAAGAGAAGACGTGCTCGCCGCCGCCGAACCCGACCACGGTGCCGACGACCACGGCGGACACCGCCGCGGCGGGCACCACGACCTCACGCCACGGGCGACGGGCGACGAGGAACAGCGGGGCGATGAGCGCGCCCGGCGCCACCTTGATCCACGCGCCGACGGTGAGCAGGAAGGAAGCGATGGCCGGCCGGTCCAGTCCCCACAGCAGCGCGACCACCACGAGCGGCGCGACCACCGCGTCCAGCCGCCCCATCGCGATAGGTCCGAGGAGGAACAGGAACGCCGTCCACCACCAGGCCGCCGCCAGGCCGTTGCGCCGGCGCATCAGCACGGCGAGTGCGGCGGCGTCGAGCGCGGTGACCATGAGCGACCAGACGATCGCGTACCCGCTGCCGTAGCCGAGTCCTCCGATGCCCGCGACGAGCATGGGCACCATCGCACCGGGCGGGTAGACCCACGCCGCGTCGAGCCCCGGCCATTGGGCGACGTGCACGCCCAGCCACATCCAGTACCGGTACAGCTGCAGGTCCCAGAACGCCTGGTTCGGGATCACGACCACGCCGAGGAAAGCCAGCCACGCGTGGACCGCCACGAAGGCGCTCCAGGCCGCGGGCCGGCTGCGGAGCAGGGCGTGCGACAGGTGTGCCTCCCGGGCATCGGCATGGAGCTCATCCCAAGACTAGATGAGGTCTCTGAGAGTCTCCTGGGCGAGCGGGCTTGCGGGGGCGCCCTTATCAGTAGTGTTCGTGCAGCCCCGGGGCGGGGATTGTGAAGATGTTCGAGGAGGAACACATGGCTGGGCTCCGTTGGGGCTGGCGACTGCACGGCACGGGCCACGACGTGGCACCCGGGGAAGTGGTGGCGCCCGACGAGCGGCTCACCTGGCCCCGCACCATCGGCATCGGCCTGCAGCACATCGTCGCGATGTTCGGCGCGACGTTCCTGGTTCCCCTGCTGACGCACTTCTCGCCGTCGACCACGCTGTTCTTCTCGGCGGTGGGCACCATCCTGTTCCTGGTCATCACGGGGAACCGGCTGCCGAGCTACCTCGGATCGTCGTTCGCCTTCATCGCCCCGATCGGCGTGGCCGTGACGGCGGGCGGCCAGTCGGCGGCCGTCGGCGGCATCCTCGTCACCGGCGTGCTGCTGATGATCGTCGGCGCGGTGGTCCACTTCGCCGGCGCGCACTGGATCGACGTCGTGATGCCGCCCGTCGTCACTGGCACGATCGTGGCGCTCATCGGACTCAACCTCGCCCCGTCGGCGTGGAACAATTTCAAGACCGCACCGGTGACGGCCGTCGTCACGCTCGCGGCGATCATCCTCATCACGGTGCTCTTCCGCGGAATCATCGGGCGGCTCTCGATCCTGCTCGGCGTCGTCGTCGGCTACGTCGTCGCGGCGATCCGTGGCGAGATCGACTACTCGGCGATCAAGGACGCCAGCTGGGTCGGCCTGCCGCACTTCGTGGCACCGTCGATCAAGCCGAGCGTGTGGGCCGTCTTCGTGCCGGTGGTCATCGTGCTGGTCGCGGAGAACATCGGACACGTGAAGTCGGTGGCCGCGATGACCGGCCACGACCTCAACCCCGTCATGGGCCGCGCGCTGTTCTCCGACGGCCTGGCCACCACGCTCGCCGGCTTCGGCGGCGGCTCCGGAACCACCACGTACGCGGAGAACATCGGCGTCATGGCCGCCACCCGGGTGTACTCGACGGCCGCCTACTGGGTGGCCGGTGCCGGCGCGTTCGTCCTGTCGATGTGCCCCAAGTTCGGGGCGGCGGTCGCCACGGTGCCGGCCGGCGTCCTGGGCGGGGCGGCGACCATGCTCTACGGCATGATCGGCCTGCTCGGCGCCCGGATCTGGCTGCAGAACAAGGTCGACTTCTCCAACCCGGTCAACCTGACGACCGCCGCGATCCCCCTTGTCGTCGGCATTGCCAACTTCACGTGGACCGCCGGCGACCTGTCGTTCACCGGCATCGCCCTCGGAACCGCTGCCGCGATCGTCATCTACCACGTGATGCGGGCGCTCGCCGCCTGGCGCGGCACCGGCCAGGAGCCGGCGACGCCGGCCTCGGTGCCCGGGGGCGACGAGCCCGTGGTCGCCCACCACTGACACCTCGACAGGTCCGCACGCACGCGGCCGGTTGGTCCTCCGGGATCAGCCGGCCGCGGCCGTGGTGGGCGAAGCCACCGGCGCGGTGGGGGCAGGAGACGCTGCGATGAACTGGCTGTACGGCACGCACCCGGGCGGGCCGGCGAGCGGCTTCTTCGGGTCGAGTGCCACCTTGTCGGCAGCCTTGATGGCGAGGAACTGGGTGCCGAGCGTGATGTCGACGCTGGCGTCCTGCCGGGTGTCGACTTGCATCTCGGCGCCGTCGACGTACCCCGCCAGCGTGTACGCCTGAGCGATGCCCTTGACGCCGAACGAGATGCGCGCGGTGCCGCTGTACGACGAGATCGCGTTGCTCATCGAAGCGACGACGAACCCGCGCTGGGTCAGTGCGTCACCGGTGGTCTTGGCCAGTCCGCTGGTCCCGGCGCCGTTGTAGACGTTGACCGTGATGGACCCGGCGGCGACCGGCAGGGCGCCGTCCGGCGGGCACACCGCCTGGTTGTGCGTCACCGAAGGCGTCGGCTTCGACGTGAAGCTCCGACTCGCCCAGGGCAGGTTGAGGTTGCCCGTGTAGACGGCGGCGGCGGCCACGAAAGCGAGTGCCAGGAAGGCGAGGAGCACGCCGAAGATGACCGACTGACGCTCGTGCATGTGGCGCCTGCGCATCTTGCGTGCGCGTTCTGCCTCGCTCACTCGATCACCAGCACCCGGGCATGCAGCGTCGGGCGCTGCTGGAGGGCGGCACGCACAGCGCGGTGCAGGCCGTCCTCGAGATACAGCACTCCGCGGTACTGCACCACGTGCGCGAACAGGTCGCCGTAGAACGTCGAATCATCGGCGAGCAGCGCGTCGAGGTCGAGCGTCCGCTTCGTGGTCACCAGCTCGTCCAGCCTCACCTGGCGCGGCGGCACGTCGGCCCACTGCTTGGCCGTCGTCAGCCCGTGGTCCGGATATGGCCGGCCGTCCCCCACAGCCTTGAAGATCACGGACGCGAGTCTAGGGTGAAGCACCCTGCGACTTCCTCCGACGAGGGTATGACTGCGTGCAGGTATCGAGGAGGATGGGGCCGTCCGTCACCGGCCGCACGGTGGGCGCCGTCGGCGGCGGCAGGGCCGGCGAACGGGAGGGCGGTCGGCTGGACTCAGCCCTGCGCCGCTGGTGACCCCGGCCGGTACGCGGCCTGTGCGCGGTCGCGGATGCCGCGCAGCATCTTCTGGCTCATCACCCAGCTGAGGACACTCACCGGCTCGACGAGCAGCCGCGCCCACCCGGCCTTGTACTGGTATCGCTCGCGCACGACGAGCCGCGTGCCGCCGTCGCGGCCGGGACGCAGCACGAACGCCCACGTGAAGTCGTAGGGCGGCGCGCCGGGGCCGAAGCCCGCGGCACCCTGCAGCACGAGTGCGCGGTCCTGCTCGACGACGACGACGTCGAGAGCGACAGGCGGAGCCAGATGAACCTGGTCGCCGGCCGCGAGATCCTGCCACTCCGGCACGATCCGATCAGCCGAGTGGATGTCGCAGCCGACGAGGTTCTCCAGCTCGTCGTAGGAGTAGAAGCCGCCGCGACCCTGACCCAGCTGGACGAGCCACGGCCACACCGCGGCCGCGGGAGCAGCGATGCCGACCGTGCGGGTTGCGACGAGGTTCGGCTTCGTCAGGAGCGCGTCCCCCGGCAAGGCGGCGTCGAGCTCGTCCTCGGTGGAGCCGAACGCAAGCATCCAGGCGCGCATCACCGGCAGGCTGGCACCGGCGGCGAAGGCCACAGCCGCGACGACCGTGCGTCGCGGCGGCTTCGGGGGTGGCGGCGGGAGCAGCTCGTTCGGGCGAGGCAGCAGGTCCGACGGTCGGGGGAGGCGGGCCATGCCCGAAGTGGACCACCCGGGCCGCCGCCGGGGCCCGGGCCCTACGTCCCGGCGGGCGGTCACGTGCTCTCCCGCCGCGTCGTGATCACGCGGCCGGGGTTCCGGCGGCGATCGCGCCGCGCAGCACCTGGTCCCAGCCGCCGTCCTTGTCCACGACGAAGCAGAACTCGTTGCCCTCCGGGTCCTGCAGCACGACGAAGCCGTCGCCGTCCTCGCCGACTCGGGAGAACCCGGTGCGGCGCGCCCCGAGCGCCTCGGCGCGCTCGGCCGCCGCCAACGCGTTAGCCACCTGCACGTCCAGGTGCAACCGGTTCTTGGGGGACTGCTTCGGCTCCGGCACCTTCTGGAATCCGAGCATCACCGGAGCGGCGTCCACCACCGCCCACTCCGGATCGACAAGACCCCAGCGGGCCTCGAGCACGTGCGCCCAGAACTCGGCCAGGCCGGCCGGGTCGGCGCAGTCGAACACCACTTCCTGCACGCGAACGTCCATGACGGGCACGGTACCGACGCCCACCGACACGGCCGGGACCAGGCTCACGCGGGCCGGTCCGTTAGCGTCGGGACGTGCCCGCCGATCCCAGCTTCCGCTATCCCCGCTACCCCCGCAGCTCCACCGCGTCGCCGTCCCGTCCGCTGCGTGTCGGGGTACAGCTGCCGGAGGTGGAGCGCTCGGTGCGCTGGCCCGAGGTGCTCGACATGGCGCGTCGCGCCGAGGACGTCGGTCTCGACTCCGTGTGGGTGGGCGACCACCTGCTCTACCGATTCGGCGACGGGTCGACCCGCGGGCCGTGGGAGTCGTGGACGCTGCTCGCCGGGCTGGCGGCCGCGACCTCGCAGATCACACTGGGCCCGCTCGTCGCGTCGACCGCGTTCCGCGGGCCCGCCCTGCTCGCCAAGCAGGCGGCGACGCTCGACGAGATCAGCGGCGGGCGTCTCGTCCTCGGCCTGGGCGCGGGGTGGAACCCGGTGGAGTTCGCCGCGTACGGGCTGCCGTTCGACCACCGTGTCGCGCGGTTCGAGGAGGCGTTCACCATCATCCGGTCGTTGCTGCGGGACGGCGTGGTCGACTTCGTCGGGCAGTACTACTCCGCGCGGGACTGCGAGCTGGTGCCGCGCGGGCCGTCCGTGGGCGGGCCGCCCCTCATGATCGGATCGCTGGGGCCCCGGATGCTGGCGGCCACCGCGGCGCACATGGACGCGTGGAACGCCTGGTATGCGGACACGGGGAACACGGCCTCCGGCGCGGTGGCGGCCGGTTCCGGCCTGTCGGCCGCGCTGGCGGACGTCGGACGAGCGTCCGACGAGGTGGCGCGGACCGCCGCGGTGCTGCTGCGGCTTCCGGGCGGGACAGGTCGGGTGATGGGCGACACCTCGCCGGATCAGCACGTGGTCGCGCTGGCCGGGACACCCGACGAGATCGCGGCCGGGCTGCGCGGCTACGCCGAGGCGGGGATCACCGAGGTGCAGCTGGTGCTCGACCCGATCACGGCCGGGTCTATCGAGGCGTTGCGACCGGTCCTGGCACTGCTCGACGCCTGAGGCGGCCGCACAGGTCGCGCAGGTCGCGCCCGACCGTCAGCGCAGGATCTCGACGAGCAGGACCCAGGCGTCCAGCATGGTGAGAGCGAAGATCGCGACGATCCCGCCGAAGACCACGAACAGTCCCCCGTGGACCCCGGCGGCGACCAGCACGCCGCCGACGACGACCGGGAGGGCGTGCAGCTGGCCCTGCACGATCACGCGGACGGCCTCCTGCAGCGGGCGACGCGCGACGCGGTTGAGCCGCAGGGCCGTGCGCCCGCTGACGAGGTGCAGCACCCACACGGCCGCGCCCAGGACGGCGGCCTCGATGCCGAAGGCGAGGGAGGGCTGCGGGGCGAGCCCGGAGATGGCGACCAGCAGCGCGAGCACGAGCGACGCCACCGTGGCGGCGGCCCGCGACGGGAGCTGCGGGTACGTGAGGATCTGCCCCACGTTGACCGAGATCGCGACGATGACGAGGCCGGCGAGCGCCGCAGCCGCGCCGGCCACGGCGACGAAGAACTCCGACCAGCCGCCGAGGTCGAGCCCGCCCACGGCGCCACGGTAGCCGGGCGGCTGCTGGTCGGCCACGCGGTGCTGGCCGGCGGACCGCGGACCCGTCGAGGCGCCGCCTGGCGCGGCTCAGCCCCTCGGGAGGGCGTTCCGGAAGGGGCGGAAGAAGTCGCGCAGCTCGGCCGCGTACTGCTCGGGCTGCTCGAAGGGCGCGAAGTGGCCGCCTCGCGGCGGCTGCGTGGCGTAGACGGTGTTCGCCGTGCGGTCCAGCCAGGAGCGCGGCGGCCGGACCACGTCGCCACCGAAGATCGAGAACCCTGACGGCACCTCGACCCGGCGGGCCAGCTGCGCCGGCGGGATGGCGGCGTTGGCGCGGTACGCCCGCATCGACGAGCCCATGGTGCCGGTGAGCCAGTAGATCGTCACCAGCGTGAGGATCTCGTCCTTCGTGTAGACGGTCTCGAGATCGCCGCCGCAGTCGCTCCAGCTGCGCAACTTCTCGACGATCCACGCCGCGAGCCCGGCAGGGGAGTCGGTGAGCCCGACCGCGGCCGTCTGCGGCTTGGTGGAGTGGATCGCCGCGTACGCGCCCTCGTCGGCGCCCCACGCGGCGGCCTGCTGGAACCACGCGCGCTCCTCCGCGGTGAGGTCCGCCGGGTCGCCGGTGTACCGGGGCAGCCCGGCGTCCTGGCGGTGCACCGCCACCACACGGTCGGGGTGGTCGAGCGCCAGGTAGCGGGACACGTGGCTGCCCATGTCCCCACCCGCCGCGCCGAACCGCCCGTAGCCCAGGGCGGTCATCAGCTGCGCCCACAGGCCGGCCACGTCCACGGTGCTCAGGACGCGGCCCGTGGGGTGGTCGGAGTAGCCGAAGCCCGGCATGTCGGGCACCACCACGTCGAACGCGTCGGCGGGGTCGGCGCCGTGGGCTCCCGGGTCGGTGAGGAGAGGGATCACCTTGAGGTAGCGCCAGAAGGAGTCCGGCCAGCCGTGGCAGAGGACGAGCGGGAGCAACGGTCCGGCCGGCGCCACGGCCCGGGCGTGGACAGCGTGGATGCCCAGTCCCCCGATCGCGACCCGCACGTGCGGCAGGCGGGCGATCGCGGCCTCCTGCGCCGGCCAGTCGAAGCCGTCGGCCCAGTACGCCACCAGCTCCCGCAGGTAGTCCACGTCGGTGCCCATCGACCAGCCCGCGCCGTCCGGCGCGTCCGGGAACCTCGTCGCGCGCAGCCGGGCCCGGAGGTCGTCGAGCGCGGCGGGGTCGGTGCGCAGGGTGAAGGGCTCAGGGCGGGGCTCGGGGCGGGAACCAGGGCGGGGCCCGGGGTGGGGCCCGGGGTGGGACAAGGAGTCGCTCACCCTCGCAACGTACGCCGCCGTCCGCCGCGCGGGACCGCGTGTTCGCCGCTACCGTCGCAGGTGACACGTTCCTGCGCCGCGCGTTCCAGGGGCACCCTGAGCGACGTGCGACGCCCCACCGCCCGTCCGGACCGAGCGCGGGTGGCGGGTGGGCGACGCCGACAGGCGTGACGGGTATTTCCCGCCGCCGGGCGATCTGACGCCGTTCTGTGACGTTCCGGTCGGTTGCCCCGTCTAGGGAGTGTCAGTGGATCCTGCGCCCCCGCCTGGTCGCGAGGGCGCGATGCGGAGGGAGCTCGAGATGGCTGATGTGACAGCGACAGGCAACGTTCCGATCACGGGAGCGGGGGCCGGCGTCGCGGCAGCGGGCAAGACGACCATCGAGGACGGCGTGGTGGCGAAGATCGCGGGCATCGCCGCCCGGGACGTGCCGGGCGTGTACGCCCTGGGCGGCGGCACGGCGCGCGCCATCGGCGCCATCCGCGACGCGCTGAACAGCACCGACCTGACCCAGGGCATCAGCGTCGAGGTGGGCGAGAAGCAGGTCGCCGTCGACGTGACGATCGTCGCCGAGTACCCGGTGGCGCTGCAGAAGGTGGCCGGCGACGTGCGCGAGGCGATCTCACGGGCCATGCACGACCTGGTCGGCATGGACGTCGCGGAGGTGAACGTGACCGTCAACGATGTCCACATCCCGTCCGACGACGACAGCGGCGAGCCGCAGGAGGCGCGAGTCCGGTGACTCACACGGTCGTCGGCGCCGCGGTGGGGGCCCTGCTCGCGCTGACGTGGGTGCTGCTCGGGTTCTGGGTGTTCGTCCTGGTGGCGGTGGCGATGTTGATCGGCGCCGCCGTGGGCCGGGCGGTGGACGGGCGGCTGGACCTGCACGCCGTGGTGGAGGCGTTGCGGGGGAGGCGATCCTCGTCATGAGCGCGCAGCCGGTCGAGGTGGCACGTCCGCCGGCCGGTCGCACGACGATCCGCGCCCAGGCGCTGCGCACGCTCGTGAAGGCGGTCGTGGCGGATGCCGCGGGGGTCCCGTCCGGCCGTGCCTCCGTGACGCTCGAGGACCACGGCGGCTCGCTGGCGGTGACCGCCACGGTGCCTGCGGTGCTGGATCCCGGTTCGCCGGCCATGCCGTCCCTGGTCGATCGCGCAGCGGCCATCCGGCAGGAGGTCGCCGACGAGCTGATGCGGCTGGTGGGCCGGACGGCACGCCCGGTCGACGTCCGGTTCTCCGGGATCCATCGGGTGGCGGTCAGGAGGGTGGCATGAGCGGTGGCGAGGAGGCGGTGTACCGGCGCGTGCTGCGCCGGGAGACCCATGCGTCCCGCGCGGCCGCGGCGATCACTGTCGCCGTGGTGCTCGTCGTGCTGTGCGCCGCCGCCGGCGCGAGCGCGGTGTGGTTCCTCGTCGACGCCACCGCCCGGGACAGGGTGTTCGCGGCCGTCAGCGGGTTCGACGTGCGTGCGAGGACGGCACCGGTGGTGGCGGTGGTGGGCGGCGTCGTGATGCTGCTGGGGTTGTGGCTCCTCCTCCTCGGAGTGTTGCCGGGGCGTCGGGCGCGCCACGGTCGCACCGCCGGGCGTCTTGCCGTCGTCACCGACGACGGTGTCGCGGCCGACGTCATCGCCGACACGGTTGCCGGCGCGCTGGCCGTCGCACGCGACCTGGTCCACGTGAGCGTCGGACACCGCAGCGCGGTGGTGACCATCACGCCGGTCAGCGGCGTGGCGGTCGACGAGGCGGCGGCACGCCGGGCGGCGTCCGATGCGACGTCGCGTCTGGGACGGCCGCTGGCGCCGCGGATCGCGGTCGCCTCGCGGGGGGTGGTCGCGTGAACGGCACAAACCGCGCCCTCAACAGAGCGGTCCTCATCGTGGTGGGCTGCGTCGCGCTCGCCGCCGGGCTGGCGGGAGTCGGCTCCGCGGCGTTGCCCGCGGGCGCCGCGGTGCGCGACGGCGTCGCCACGACCGCAAGCCGGTTCTTCGACTGGCTGCCGACGTGGCAGGCGCACCTGGAAGGTCTGGGCTGGGGGGCGGTGCCGTGGGTGCTGCTGCTGGTACCCGTCGCGGCGCTGGTGCTGATCGTGCTGCTGTGCCTCGTCGTGGCCGCCCAAGGCCGCGGCCGCACCCGCGACGTCCTGCGGGAGCGGTCGGCGGGCGATGACGTGCCCGGGCTGCTGGCGGTCGACGTGAACATCGCCTCGGCCGTCATCGGCGACACGCTGGACGGCCGCCCGGACTGTGTGGGCGCGACCGTGAGCGCGTACAGGCTCCGGGGCGCCACCGGTGGCGCAGCGATGAAGGTCACCATCACCCCGCGCCGGGGCGCCGACGTCGGCCGGCTGGTCGACGAGGCCGCCCGCGCGGTCGGCGAGTGGGACGAGCTGCTGGGGCGGCGCCTGCCGGTCCTGGTGCACCTGACCCGCGGCAGCTGGTCCGGTCTGCGTCGCCCCAGCCGTGTGACGTGATCAGGGCTGGGAGCCCGGTTGACCTGACGCCGTGACGTTTCGGGGCCCGGGCACGTCTAGGGAGTGTCCGCGCGCCGCGCGTGCGCGTGCGGTGGACACGAAGGGGACTGCGTCCGCAGTCCGAGAAGAGAGGGAGGAGTCGCAGATGAGTGCAGAGGACAAGGCCAAGAACGCGGCCCAGGACGCGACCGGCAAGCTCAAGGAGGCCGCCGGCCACGTGACGGACGACGACAAGCTGGTCGCGGAAGGCAAGACCGACCAGGCCAAGGCGACCGTCAAGAAGGCCGCCGAGGACGTCAAGGACATCTTCCGGGGCTGAGCCGCGCCGGCCGGGGCGTCAGGGGGGCCGCCCCGGCCGGGTGGTTCTCGTCCAGCGTTTCAACGAGAGGACATCGTCATGGGCTTTCTTGCCTTCCTGCTGCTCGGGCTCCTCGCCGGGGCCATCGCCAGGCTGATCATCCCGGGCACACAGCCAGGGGGCTGGCTCGCCACCCTGTTGCTGGGCGTCGTCGGCGCACTGCTGGGCGGCTGGCTCGGAGGTGCGCTCTTCAACGTCGGCCTCAGCTCGTTCTTCTCCCTGTCGACGTGGCTGCTGGCGATCGGCGGATCGATCGTCGTGCTGCTGGTCTACGGGGCGATCACGGGTCGGCGTGCGCGCACCTGACGTGACGGATCAGGATCGTGATGCGCCCTGCACTCCGGCTCGGGGGTGAGACCGGCATGGCGTCGGCCCGGTCCCGTGGACCGGGCCGACACGGCGGGGCGTGCGGCGCGAGGGGGTACGTCCGTTGGCGGATGAGCCTGGTCGGCGGTGGGAAGGCGTCGACGACCGGACGGTCGCCGGGAGGGCTGCGGACGGAGATCCCGAGGCGTTCGCCGCCCTGGTCACCCGGTACACACCGCTGCTGCGTGCCTACGTGCGGCGTCTCCTGGGGGCCAGCGACGAGGTCGACGACATCGTGCAGGAGACCCTCGTCGCCGCCTGGCTCAAGCTGCCGTCGCTGGCGGACCTCGGCGCGGTGAGGAGCTGGCTCATCCGTATCGCGTCCCGCAAGACGTTCGACAGACTGCGTCGCCGCCACCCCTCGGTGGACCTGGCGGCGCAGGAGCCGCCGGAGGCCGACCACCGCGAGCCGACGCGGGTGGTGGAGGCCCGATCACAGCTTCAGGCCCTGAGCGCCGCCCTGAGCGAGCTGCCCGAGGTTCAGCGGCGATGCTGGGTGCTCCGCGAGATCGCCGAGTACAGCTACGACGAGATCGCCGACGAGCTGGCGGTGCCCGTCTCCACGGTCCGGGGTCTGCTGGCGCGAGCCCGCAAGAGCCTCGTGGTGCAGATGGAGGACTGGCGATGAGCGCCGACGGACCTCGGCCGGACGGGTCGCGGTTCTCCCTGGCCACCGCGGACCTCGACGGGCACACCATCGAGGAGCTGAGTGCCTACCTCGACGCCGACCGCCAGCCGCGCGACCCCACGATCGAGGCCTCGCCGGCCTGCCAGCTCGCCTTGCAGGCGATGGAACGCCTGCGCGCGGCCTCGGGACGGCTGCTGACGGCCGACGCCGAGACCGAGTCGGCGGCCGACGAGTCCTGGGTGCGGCAGGTGCTGGCCGGCATCGCGCTCGACGCGCGGGCGGGACGGCGGATCCCGCTGCGGCACGTCTCGCCGGGGGCCGACCTGGGCATCACCGAAGGCGCCGTCCGCGGGGTGATCCGCTCCGCGGAGGACGACGTCGACGGCGTGGTCGTCGGGCGCTGTCGCATCGACGGCGACCTGGAGGCGCCGAACGGAACCGTCGACATCGCCGTGGACGTCAGCGTCCGTCTCGGCGTCGACATCCCGAGCGTGGCCGGCCGGCTGCGGGCGGCGATCGCCGCGCGCGTGCAGGCCAACACCGACCTCAGCGTCCGCGCCATCGACATCACGGTCCACGACGTTCACTTCGCGCCTCAGCAGGAGGACGCCCCATGACCACGCCCGACACCCGTCGGCTGGCGGCCGGGATCGAGCAGGCGGTCCGCCGCACCCCGGCGGTCACCGCGCTGTACTGGCCCGGCCCGTGGTGGACCGCGCTGGCACGTCAGGCTGCTGCCGGACTCGGTCTGGGCGAGGAGGACGTCCCCGCCGTGACGGTGGCCGAGCTGCCCGACGGATCGCTGGACGTCACCGCCGCCATCGCCACCGCCGCAGGCGCCGCCGACACGTGCCGCGCCGTGCACGACGCCATCGCCGCGCACCTGCGCGCGCAGGGCTACCCCACCGCGACCATCCACATCACGGTGGTGCAGGTGGCCCGCTAGCCGGGGAGCTGACCGCCTGCGGCAGCTCCCCGGGATTCGTCCTGAGCGGGCGTGGCGTGGTCGACGATGTCGTTCCCCTCGTCGACCACGACGACACGTGGCGTGTAGCGGTGCGCGTCCTCGTCGCTCATCTGCCCGTAGGCGATGACGATCACCCGGTCACCGACCGCCACCAGGTGCGCCGCCGCGCCGTTGATCGTGATGTCACGGCCGCCGCGCGGGCCAGGGATCGCGTACGTGGTCAGGCGGGCGCCGTTGGTGATGTCGAGGACGTCCACCTGCTGGTTGGGCAGGATGTCCGCCGCCTCCATCAGCTCGTGGTCGATGGTGATGGAGCCGACGTACTCGAGGTCGGCCTGCGTCACCGTCGCGCGGTGGATCTTGGACAGCATCATGGGACGCTGCAGCGTGCTCATGATGCGCGATCCTATGCGCCGTGGGAGCTGACCTTGGCGCGCCGGTGCACCGCCCGGGCGCCGGTCGGCTCCGCCCGGCGCGCACGGTGACGTCGCGCAGCGGCTATGCCTCCGGGTCGACGTGGACCTCGTCGACCCTGGCGCCGGTTGCGGGGTCCCGGCTGGACACCCGGCGGGAGGCGTAGCCCCGCCGGCGCGTCAGCGCGAGTGACAGGACGATCGCCAGCAGCCCGCCGGCCATGAGGATCCAGCCCACCACGGCGATGTCGATGCCCGCCACGGAGGCGTGGATGGCAAAGGCCAGAATGGCGCCGACTACCAGGAGAAAGATGCCAAGGCCTACGTACATGACGAGCCTGCCCTTCTTCTCTGCTGCTGCGCGAGCGGGAGTCCGCCGCACGGACTCCCCGATGAGCCGGTGTCCGTGGCCTGGGCGCGGCTGCGGAGCCGACCGTAGATCGAGATGAGCACGGCCGCCAGCGGGGCGGCCCGCGAGCCTTCGGCGACGCTCAGCTCTCGCGGGGCGACACGACGTCCCCGGCACGCACCGCGCGCTGTGCGCACCACGTGCGGAAGATCGGCTCGGGCAAGGGCGTCGCGTGCAGGTAGCCCTGGCTGAGGTGGCCACCCACGGCGCGCAGCGCGGCCAGGGTCCGGTTGTCCTCCACGCCTTCGCCGACGACGGTCATGTCCAGGCCGCGGGCGACCTGGACTGTTCCGGCGACGATCGCGCGGGTGCGCATGCTCGTGGCGAGCTGCTCGACGAACGACCGGTCGATCTTCAGCTCGTCGACGGGCAGGTCCTTGAGGTGCGTCAGCGAGGAGTACCCCGTGCCGTAGTCGTCGAGACTGAACCGCACGCCGCGCCGGCGCAGCTGCTGCATCAGCTCCGAGGATGCGACCGGGTCACGCAGCAGCATCGTCTCGGTCACCTCGAGCGTCAGCCGCCACGGCGCCAGGCCGGAGGCCGCCAGGGCGTTCTCGACGGCAGCCAGGGTTCTGCTGTCGCCGAGGTCCGCCGCCGCGACGTTGACCGAGACCGCCAGCGTGCGGGGCCAGGCGACGGCGTCGGTGGTCGCCAGGCCCAGCACCCGGGTGGTGAGGGCCATCGTCAGGCCGTGCTCCTCGACGAGTGGCAGGAACGCGGCGGGCCGCAGCAGGCCCAGCCGCGGATGCTCCCACCGGACCAGGGCCTCGGCTCCGTGCACCACGCCCGTTTCCACGTCCACCTGCGGCTGGTAGTACACGACGAGGTTCCCGTACTCGCCGCTCGCCACCCGGGGACCCAGCAGTCCGCGCAGGTCTCGCAGCAGCTGTTGGCGGGAGCGGGCGAGCACGTCGAGCTGCTCGTCGTACGGTCTGAGCTCGCCGCCGGAGCGCTTCGCGACGTACATCGCCGCGTCCGCACGCCGCATGAGCTCCTGCGCGGGAAGCTCCCGCCGACTGGCGGTCGCCACGCCCGCACTCGCGCCGAGGGCCAGCGTGCGGCCCTGGACGACGAGGGGCTGCCGCGCCGCGGCAAGGAGGGCCTCCGCGACGGCGTCCAGCCCGCTGGCCGGCTGTACCACCGCGGCGAACTCGTCGCCCCCGATCCGCGCCAACGCCACACCCGCGGGCACCACCCTGCGGAACCGCGCCGCCAGTGCCTCGATGTACCGATCGCCTCCGGCGTGCCCCAGGGTGTCGTTGACCTCCTTAAAGCCGTCCATGTCGAGGATCACCAGGCCCGCGTCGTCGTCGCGCTGGCAGGCCTCGGTGAGCGACTCCAGGAACCCACGCCGGTTCGCCAGGCCGGTGAGCACGTCCGTCCGCGCCTCGACACGCGACGCGGCGAGCCGGGACAGCTCGCCGACGAGAGTCGCGAGACGAACCAGTCCCAGCATGCCCGCCACGCTGCAGGCGACCACCGTCGCCAGGGTCGGTCCACCGGAGACGGCGGCGTCGGTCACGACGATCGCCAGGCTGAGGGCGACCACGAGCGTGGCCCCGCCGGCCGCCGAGCTGGCGCTGGCCTCCCGCGCCGGTGTCGACGCCGGGCGCTGCGTGGCGATGACCGCGGCGGTGGCGCACGCGGCCCAGAGGATGGGCACGATGGGACCCGACCCGAGCGTGGCCCACCGGCCCGCCGGGTCGTGCACCGCCGATGCCACGGTCACGACGTGCAGGGCCACCAGCGACCACAGGCCGAACAGCACCGCCCAGGCGCGGGGACGACGGCCGAGACCGGTCAGCCCCAGCAGCGACGTCGCGGTACCGAGCACCACCACCCACGTGGCGACCTGGAGGATGCACGGCTGCTCGCGCCACCCCATGCCGGGTTCGAACCGGGCCGCCAGGGCGTTGCCCGCCCCGACCAGCGCCAGCACCGAGGCAAGGCCGTTGGACCAGTCGTCCACCCGCGCTATGGCTCCCGAACGGCGGTGCAGGTAAAGCATCCCCTGGTACGCGCACGCCCCGGCCGCGAACGAGCCGAGCGAGGCGACGGCAGCCCAGGCCCACGGTCGCTCGCCCACGGCCCGGAAGGCTGCATCCGGCGCCAGTATCACCGCGCCGATCGCGCACGCCCACGAGAACCAGCGCCACGCACCAGCGTTGTCGTCGCTCGCCATGGACCTGCGGCGCAACAGCACGCTGGCTGCCGCGCACCAGAGCGCAGCCAGCGCAACGACGACGACCACGTTGGCCCCTTCCGCGCCCGGGTGGCGCGGAGATCGCACCGCCACCGTTGGCGTACACGTCAGATCGGTCGGTGCGGCGTGGGACTGAACGGATCGTGCGCACTTCACCCAGGCGGCCATGGCCGGGGCTAGAGCGACGGCAGCCGGCGCCGCGACTACCCTCTGCTCCCAGCCATCCGCTGAACCGCACCCTTCGTGCGCTCGGGTCGGGGAACTGGCTTCGCCCCGATGACGAACCGTGACGACAGCGGACCGAACTCATGCCCAACACCGATCGGCAACGCGACCCCTGGATCGAAACCCTGGCGCCACGCTACAAGGCGCTCAGTAGCGCAACCGTAATTACGAGCACAAGCGGTACCCACGGCACGGCCCATCGGCGAAAATCGGCCCCCTCGGCGGCATCGTGCCCCAAGCGGGCGCGAGCAATCGTCAACCGCTCTGCCAGACGTTCTGGCCGACCCGTCCGCCCGAGCATCACGTACAGATTCGTCTTCTGCACGGCCCAAACGGAGACATCGACACCTGAGCGACGATGAACGAGCAGCCGACTCCCACCCTCAAATCCCGTGACCTCGGGCCACGAGACGCCATAACTCACCCAGGGGTTGCGAATGATAAGGCCCGCCGGCTCCGCGCGGATCAACGGGCGCAGGCCGCTGGCATACGCGACCGTGGTCACGCCCGTTCCGATAACGAACAAGATTGGGGCGCGAGAACCTAAGCCGCTTGCGGCGAGGCTTACGCAAGCCAGTCCCAATAGAAGAGCGACTACGGACATGATCAGCGTACCGACTGACATCCTTGCGGAAACCACGGGGCCGCGGTCAGATGACGGCATTCTCACGGGCATCCCCTCTCTAGCATCGCTTGATCGCGCTGCAGATGCCGCTCGGCACACCCACGAACAGATTCGTGGCGACCTTACTGGGTAGTCCGGGCGACCAGAGGCCGGGCCTTACCTTCGTCGCCGATGCCGCGGCCTTCGCGGCCGCGCTGAGCTGTGAACCGACTCCACATCCGACCCAAAGAAACGCCAGCTCAGCAATCGAATGCAGGGCGATGTCGCGCCGACTCATTCCCTGCGCCGATCCAGACCCGAACCTGGTCGTCAGCGGTCGCGGTGATCGTGTAGGTCCCGGTGGTGGGGAACGTCACGAAGCCGGTGCCCGCCACGAGCCACCAGTTGGGCCACTCGAAATCCCTGGATGACCGCTGCTGGAACCCCCGCCAGTGTCGTCGGTGATCCCAGGCCGATCGTAGAACGCCGCTGGTCCGCGTCTGCGCAGGTCACGGCCGTGTCTTAAGCGGAGGATGGGGGATTCGAACCCCCGAGGGTGTTACCCCAACACGCTTTCCAAGCGTGCGCCATAGGCCACTAGGCGAATCCTCCCGGCCGCACGAGGATACCGGACCGCACCCGGGACTCAGGACTGTTCGGCGGGTCCTGGCAGCCGCAGCACCGTTGCCGCGAAGTACGAGGCCTCGGCCGGGTCGTGCGTGATGAGCAGGGCGGTCCGGCCGGGCAGCCGTGAGCGCACCCACGCCAGCGTCGCGGCCTTCGCGTCGGTGTCCAGCCCGGTGAAGGGCTCGTCGAGCACCACGAGGTCGGACGGCGCCAGCACGCCGCGCACCAGCGCCACCCGGCGCCGCTGCCCCCCGGACAGCGAGCGCACCGGCTTGCGCAGCGACTCGTCGGCCAGGCCGACGGCCCGCAGCTCGTCGGCCACCTCCGAGCGCGAGACCGAGCGGGGCAGCACCAGCCGCACGTTGCCCACGGCGGTGAGCTGCTCGCACAGCCGGTTGTCCTGGAACACGGCCGAGCGGCGCAGCCCCGACAGCCCCGAGACCACCCCGGACGTCGGCGCCTCCAACCCCAGCAGCAGCCGCCCCAGCGTCGTCTTGCCGGACCCGTTGGCCCCGAGCAACGCCGTCACGGAGCCGTCGGGCAGGCTGAGCGAAACGTCGCGCAGCACGACGAGGGACCCGAAGGTCTTGGTCACCGACGAGAGCGTGATCATGACGCTTTCCCGTCCGAGAGCCGTCGCTCCAGCAGCGAGAGCAGCCACAGCACCAGCCGCTCGAAGGCGAACGCGACCAGCACCACCACCGCGGTCCAGGCGAACACGTCCGCCGTCTCGAGGAACAGGCGCCCCTGGTACAGCCGCTCACCGATGGTCCCGCTGGGCAGGCCGATCACCTCGGCGGCGATGCCGCTCTTCCATGCCAGCCCCACGCCGGTGCGGCATCCGGCGGCGAAGTACGGCAGCACGCCCGGCACGTCGATCGCCAGGAACCGGCGCCACCGGGACACCCGGAACACCGAGGCCATCTCCAGCAGCGAACGGTCGCGCTCGGCGATCCCCGACAGCACGGTCGCGTGGATGATCGGCAGGGTCATGAGGAACGAGACGATGGTCGCCAGGCGCTCGGGATCCGCCCAGATCAGCACCAGGATGATGAACGACACGACGGGCGTGGACCGGATGGTGGTCACCACCGGCGCCAGGAGGGCCTCGATCCACTTCGACCAGGCGGACAGCGCCGCGAGGAGCACCCCGACGAGCGCCGCGAGCAGGAAGCCGAGCGTGATCCGCCCGAACGTGCGCGTTACCGCGTCCCAGAAGTCCGCGGTGGGCACCAGCTGCGTCAGCCGGACCGCGACTTCCCACGGCCCGACGAGCAGCACCTTCTGATGGACGGCGAGTGACGCGCCCTGCCATGCGGCCAGCCAGAAGGCGATGGCCAGCAGCGGGCGCGCCACCCGCCAGGTGTCCGTAGGAGCCTGGTGTGCGGCCCCAGGCTCAGGAACCGAAGTAGAAGTCATCGCCCGGCATAGTCCCACCGACCGACTTCGGATCCGCGGTGAACAGCACCTGCAGGTAGCTGCTCAGGGCCGTCTTCATGTCCGCGCCCGCGATGTACGTCACGTGGCTGGCGGGGATCGCGGCCTGCGCCACCGGCGCCGCGGGCACGATGCCTGCTGCGGCGATGAGCGCCGCGGCCCCGGCCGGGTCGTCGTTGGTGTACTTCGTGGAGGCCTGGTAGTCCGCCAGGAAGTCCGCGAAGGCGGCCGGGTGGTCCTTGACGAAGGCGGTGCGCACCACGAGCACGCCGGTGATCAGCTGCGAGCCGGCGTCGCTGACCTTGGTCCACTCGTCGGTGAGGTCGAACACGGTGCGCACGCTCGCGGTCTGCTTTTCGACCACGGTGACGTACGGCTGCGGCAGCACGGCGACCGTGCCGGGATTCGCGGTCACCCGGGAGCCGAGCGCCGTCGCCTCGCTCTCGAACGCCACGGTGACGTCCTTGGCCGGGTCCAGGCCGTTCTTCGCCAGCAGGTAGTCGAGCACGTACTCCGGCGTGGTGCCCTTGCCGGTGGTGTAGATCGTCTTGCCCTTGAGGTCGGCCCAGGTGTGGACGGTGTTGCCGTTCTCGACGATCTGGAGCACGCCGAGCGTGTTGATCGCGGCGACCTGCACGGCCGGGCCGGCGTCGGTCTTGGTCTGCTGGTAGAGCACCGCGGCGAGGTTGGACGGGATGAGCGCCACGTCCACCTTGCCCTGCACGACGAGCGGCACCACCTCGTCGGGCGAGCCGTACATGGTGACCTTGTAGTCCTGCTTGCCGGCGCCCTTGGTGGCGTCGTCCATCAGCTTGACCAGGCCCATGGTGGTCGGTCCCTTGAGGGACGCGATGTTCATGGTGACGCGCTCGGCCGGCGTGGTGGGCGCGGGGGCCGGGGTGGTGCTCTCAGCCGCGGCCGAGGTGGCCGGGGTCGTCGTCGGCGCCGCTGTCTGGCCGGAG
Source organism: Cellulomonas sp. (assembly GCA_036398695.1). Classification (GTDB taxonomy): domain Bacteria; phylum Actinomycetota; class Actinomycetes; order Actinomycetales; family Cellulomonadaceae; genus Cellulomonas. The sequence continues at coordinate 52,725 of DASWOL010000204.1, forward strand.
CAGCCGAGCAGCAGCGCCCCTACCGCGACCGACCCGAAAAGGGCGCGCGCGATCCGCTTCATGGGGGTGACCTTCCGTACTAGGGGGGCTGGACTGCGAGTCAGCGCTCGAACCGCGCGTACTCGGTGTGGAGCAGGTGGTGTGCCAGCTCCGAGTTCGGCTCACCGTAGAACTCGTCGTAGAGCCGGAGGATGTCGGGGTTCTCCTGCGACGTGCGCAGCGGCGACGTCTTGTCGATGTTGACCAGGACCTTCTGGCGAGCCACCATCTCGCCGGTCGCCGAGGCCACCGGGTGGCCGGCGCCGTTGATGCACCCACCGGGGCAGGCCATGATCTCGATGAGGTCGAAGCCGACGTCCTCGCCCGCGACGACCCGCTTGACCAGCGGCGCGGCGTTGTTGAGGCCGGAGATCACCGCGACGCGGACCGTGGTGCCGCCTGCCTCGTACGTCGACGTCTTGATGCCCTCGAAGCCGCGCAGCTCCTCGAAGTCGAGCGACTTCGGCTTCTCGCCGGTGAGCGTCTCGACGGCCATGCGCATCGCGGCCTCGGCGACGCCGCCGGAGGCGCCGAACAGCATGCCGGCGCCGGAGACCTGGTGGTAAGGCTCGTCGAACTCGCCAGGCGTCACGTCCTCCGGCTCCAGCCGCAGCTGGTGGACCATCTCGAGGAACTCGGTGGTGGTGAGCACGGCGTCGACGTCGCGGACGCCCTCGGGGGCGAACTCGTCGCGGGCGGCCTCGTACTTCTTCGCGAGGCACGGCACGATCGAGACGACGTAGAGGTTGTCGAGCGCGATGCCCTCGGCCTTGGCGAAGTGGTTCTTCACCGTGGCGCCCATCATCTGCTGCGGGCTCTTGCAGCTGGACAGGTGCGGGATCAGCTCCGGGTAGCGGCGCTCGACGAGGTTGACCCAGCCGGGGCAGCACGAGGTGAACTGCGGCATGACGCCGCCGCGCTCCACCCGGCCGAGGAACTCGGTCGCCTCCTCCATGATGGTCAGGTCGGCGGCGAAGACGAAGTCGAAGACCTTGTCGAAGCCGATCTTGCGCATCATGCCGGCGATGAACGGCCCCACCTCTTGCGGCGTCAGGCCGTACTCGGCGGCGATGACGCTGCGGATGGCGGGGGCGACGAAGCCGACCACGGTCTTCGACGTGTCGTTGATCGCGGTGAACACCTGGTTGCGTTCGCGCTTGTAGTCCAGCGCGCCGCACGGGCAGGCCCGCACGCACTGGCCGCAGCTGATGCAGTCGGTCTGCGACAGCGGCAGCCCGTTGTGCGTCCCCACGCGCAGCTGGCCGTTGTGGAACTGGAACGCCAGGACGCCGACGCCCTCGACGTCCGCGCAGGCGGCCACGCAGCGGCCGCAGGAGATGCACTTGTTGTTGTCGCGGATGATGAACTGGTGGTCGCGGACGATGGGCGAGGTGGGCCGCACGTGCAGCGGCATCTCGAACACGACGTCGTGGCGTGACGCCTCGTCGCGCAGCGCGCAGTCGTTGCGCTTGGCGCAGCCGCAGCGCAGGCAGCGGGCCGCCTCGGCACGAGCCTGCTCCTCGGTGAGGCCGGTCTCGACCTCGACGAAGCTCTTGACGCGCTTGTCGACGGCCAGGCCGTTCATCGTCGCGCGGGCGAGCTTGGGCAGGTCCTCGAACTCGGCACGCGGCAGGTCCTCGAGCGAGCCGCGGCTGCAGGTGTAGTCCTCGTGGCCCGGGCGCACGTAGCCGCGGGTGACGAACTCGTCCATGGCGCCGGCGGCCCGCCGCCCGGCGGCGACGGCCTGGATCACGGTGGCCGGGCCGGTGACGCAGTCGCCGCCGGCGAAGATCTTGGACTCGGACGACTTCATGGTGCGGCCGTCGACGTCGATGTCGCCCCACTTGTTGAGCCGCACCGGCACGTCGTTGTAGAGGAAGCCGGTGTCGGTGCTCTGGCCGATCGCGCCGATGATGGTGTCCGCGGCGATGACGAAGTCGCTGCCCTCGACGGGAACCGGGCGGCGGCGGCCGGAGCGGTCGGGCTCGCCCAGCTCCATGCGCAGGCAGTGCAGCTGCTTGGAGCCGTCCGGGCCCACGGTGATCTTGTTCGGCGCGGTGAGGTACATCATCTCGACGCCCTCGAGCTCCGCCTCCTCGATCTCGTACGGCTCAGCCGGCATCTCCTCGCGGCTGCGGCGGTAGACGAGCGTGACGTGCTCGGCGCCGTTGCGCAGCGCGGTGCGCGTGCAGTCGATCGCGGTGTTGCCGCCGCCGACGACGACCGTGCGGCCGAGCGGGATGGTGTCGCCCTTGATGACCCGCTCGAGGTACTGGATGCCCATCCACACGCCGTCGAGGTTGTCGCCGTCGATGCGCAGCGGGGTGGCCCGCCACGAGCCGATCGCCAGGTACACGGCGTCGAAGTCGCGCTGCAGGTCCTCGAGGCTGAGGTTGGTGCCGAGAGCCTTGCCGGTGATGATCTGCACGCCCATCGACTGGATGACGCCGATCTCCTTGTCGAGCGTCGCCTTCGGGAGGCGGTACTCGGGGATGCCGTAGCGCATCATGCCGCCGGCGTGCGGCTGCTTCTCGAACACGGTGACCGCGTGGCCCACGATCGCCGCGTAGTACGCGGCGGCCAGGCCGGAGGGGCCGGCGCCGATGACGGCGATCGTCTTGCCGGTGGGTGCGGCGACGCGCGGGATCCACGGCGTCTCGCGTGACATGTCCCAGTCCGCCGCGAACCGCTTGACGTAGTTGATGGCGACGGGCTCGTCGACGAGGTTGCGGCGGCAGGCCGCCTCGCAGGGGTGCGGGCAGACGCGGCCGCAGACCGACGGGAACGGGTTGCGGTCCTTGATGACCCGGACGGCGGCCTCGTAGTTGCCGTCCGAGACGAGCCGCAGGTAGGTCTGGATGTCGACGTTCGCCGGACACGTCTCCACGCACGGCGCGACGCAGTCGGCGTTGTGGTCGCACAGCAGCTGCTCGAGGCGCACCTTGCGGTAGGCGTCCAGGCGCTCGTTGTGCGTGGTGATCTTCATGCCGGCGCGGATGGGCGTCAGGCACGCCTTCACGTCGCGCGGGGTGTCCCCGCCGACCTCGACCACGCACAGGCCGCAGCTGGCGTTGGAGCGCTCGAGCCGCGGGTCGTGGCACAGCGAGGGGATCTCGATCCCCTCCTGCGTCACCGCCTGGAGGATGGTCAGGCCTTCCACCGCCTGGATCTCACGGTTGTTCACCGTGACGGTGACGGTGTCGACTTCGGCCTGCGCGGTCACGTCCAAGACCTCCATCGTGAGAGCGATGGGGTCGCTGGCGAGGTCCCCGGTGCTCTCGTCTATGGCCGCACGGTGTCGGTGCCGCCTCCTGGCGACAACGCTAGGGAAATTCATCACAAGGAACAGTGGACTTCCGACCCAGACACATCCGCTGATTTGAGGGAGCCCGCCGCGGCGGACGGGCCGGCGCGGGACGCTAGTCTTGGTCTTCGACCCCTCGTACGGCGTCATCCCGCTGAACCCCCCCAGGGCCGGAAGGCAGCAAGGGCAGGTGGGCTCTGACGGGTGTGCGGGGGGTCCTTGCGTGCCCGGGACTCTCGTCCCTTCTAGAGCGATCGCTCTAATCGGATGCTGGAGCCATGACCGACCGTGGCGCCGCGACCCGAGAGCGCATCCTCACCGCAGCCGCAGCGCTGTTCACCGAGCACGGCGTGAGGGCCGTCTCGACGAACCGCGTCGCGGCCGCGGCCGGGGTCAGCCCCGGCAACCTCTACTACTGGTACGCCGACCGCGAGTCGATCGTCCGCGCGCTCTACGACCGCTTCCTTGCCGAGCACGACGAGCTGTGGGCCTCCCTCGACGGCAGCGCGGCCGGGCTGGAGCGGCTGCGGCTCGCGCTCGCGGCCTCCGCCGGGATCAGCGCGCGGTACCGCTGGCTGGTCCGCGACCTCGTCGGGCTGGTGCACGCCGACCCCGAGCTGGAGCGGACCTACCGCCGCGTGCGGACCGCCCGGCTGGAGGCGTTCGGTGCGGTGGCCCGGGCGTGGCGCGCGGCCGGCCTGGTGCGGGACGTGGACGACGAACGGCTGGCCGACGTCGTCGAGGCGCTCTGGGTGATCGCCGAGACGTGGTGGCCCTTCGCCGAGCTCGACGAACCGGAGCCGGACCCGCAGGTGGGCGCCCGGCTGGCGCGCGCGGTGCTCGAGCCGTACCTGACGGGTGGTGCGCGATGACCGCGGGTCCGGTCCGGGGCCCCTCCCGGCGTGCAGTGCTGCGCTGGTTCGGCATCGGCGCCGGTGCGGTCGTCGTCGGAGGAGTGGCGGCGCGCGCCGGCTACCAGGGGCTGTTCGCGCCCCGGACCGGCCCGGCGTACGCGGCGTGGCACGAGTCGACATCGGGCGCCGACGGGCTGGTCGCGGCGGCGGTGCTCGCCGCCAGCGCGCACAACATGCAGAACTGGACGTTCCACCTGGGCGACGGAGCGCTCGAGGTGTCCGACGACACGACGCGCGCGCTGGGTGTCGTCGACGCGCACCGCCGCGAGGCGCACCTCGGGATCGGCTGCGCCGTGGCGAACGTCGAGGTGTCGGCGCCGGCGCTCGGGTTCGCCACGCGGCTCGTCGTGCGGCCGGACGCCCAGCGGCCCGAGCTGCTGGCCCGGTTGAGCCTGACGCGGCGCGACCCCGTGCCCCCCGACGCGCTGGGCGCGGCGATCCTCGACCGGCACTCCGACCGTGGTCCGTACCCCGGCGAGGAGCCGACGGCCGGCCTGCTCGACGACGTGCGGACCACGGCGCTGGCCGGAGCCGAGGGCGTCGACCTCGTCTGGGTGACGGCGGCCGACCAGCGCGCCCGGCTCGGCACGCTGCTCGTCGATGCCGCGCAGGCGCTGGTCGACGACGAGCAGATGTCCGTCGACAACGCCGAGCTGGTCCAGTACGACCACGGACGGGTGGAGCGTGAGAAGGACGGCCTCACCATGGACGCGCAGGGCATGTCGCCGCTGCTGACCCTCCTGGCGCAGCTCGCACCGGCGACGCCGCGTGGCACGGCCGACGCGTCATGGGTGAAGGCGACGCGCGACGTGCACACCGCGACCGCGCGGGCCTACGGGCTGCTCGTCGGCCGCCGGGACGACGTGGCGACCCGGGTGCACGCCGGGCGCGCCGTGGAGCGGCTGCACCTGGCGCTCGTCGCCCGAGGCTGGGCGATGCAGCACATGAACCAGGCGGTGGAGATGGCCGAGCGGGACGTGCTCACGGGCACGCCGGACCGCTTCGACGCACCGCTCGCCGACCTGGCCGGGGGCCAGGTGGTCACCCTGGTGCGTCTCGGCCGTCCGAGCGGCCGGGCGGTGGCCAGCCCGCGGCGGCCGGTGCCGGAGGTGCTGGGCTGAGCCGCGCGGCCGTGCCCTCCCGCCTCCGGTCGCCGGGCCGTCCGGAGCGCCTCGGCCCGCCCTGACGCGTGTCGTCGGTGGCACGTAGGGTTCCACCGTGACGACAGCGCTGTACCGCCGGTACCGGCCGCAGACCTTCGCCGAGGTCATCGGGCAGGACCACGTCACCGCCCCCCTGCGGGCGGCGCTGCGCAGCGGCCAGGTCAACCACGCCTACCTGTTCTCCGGCCCGCGCGGCTGCGGCAAGACCAGCTCGGCGCGCATCCTCGCCCGGATCCTCAACTGCGAGCAGAACACCCCGGAGCACCCCACGGACACCCCGTGCGGGGTGTGCGCGTCGTGCGTCGAGCTCGCCACCGGCGGGCCCGGCTCGCTCGACGTGGTCGAGATCGACGCCGCGAGCCACGGCGGGGTCGACGACGCGCGTGAGCTGCGGGAGCGGGCGACGTTCGCCCCGGCGCGGGACCGCTACAAGGTGTTCATCATCGACGAGGCCCACATGGTCTCGAACCAGGGCTTCAACGCCCTGCTGAAGATCGTCGAGGAGCCACCGCCGCACGTGCGGTTCGTCTTCGCGACCACCGAGCCGGACAAGGTCCTGGCGACCATCCGGTCCCGGACGCACCACTACCCGTTCCGGCTGGTCCCGCCCGACGTGCTGGTTCCGTTCCTGCAGCACGTGTGCGAGCAGGAGGGCGTGCCGGTCGGCTCCGGCGTCCTGCCGCTCGTCGTGCGCGCCGGGGCGGGATCGGTACGCGACTCGCTGTCGGTGCTCGACCAGCTGATCGCCGGCTCGGGCGGCCACGGGCTGGAGTACGAGGGCGCCGTCGCCCTGCTCGGCTACACGCCGGCCGCGCTGCTCGACGACCTGGTGGACGCGGTCGCCGCACGCGACGGAGCCACCGCGTTCTCCGTCGTCGAGCGCGTGATCGCCACGGGCCACGACCCGCGGCGGTTCGTCGAGGACCTGCTCGAACGGCTGCGTGACCTCATCGTCATCGCGGCCTCCGGCCCCGCGGCGGAGGCGGCTCTCGGTGCGCTGCCCGCGGACCAGCTCGAGCGCATGGCGGCGCAGGCCACCCACCTCGGGCGTTCGGAGCTGTCGCGCTCGGCGGACCTCGCGAACACCGCGCTGACCGAGATGGTCGGGGCGACCTCCCCGCGGCTCCACCTCGAGCTGCTGATGGCCCGCCTGCTGCTGCCCGCGGCCGACGACGGCACGGCCGGCTACGGCGCGCGCCTGGACCGCCTGGAGCGCGGCTGGCCGGCCGGCGCATCCGTCGCGAGCACCGTTCCCCCGTCCGTGGCGGCCGCGACGGACGTACCCGCAGCACCCACGTCATCCCTGGCCCCGCTGGCCGCCGCATCCATCGCCGAGGTTCCCGTGGCTGCCGCTCCGATCACCGCCTCCGTGGCGGTGGTCGAGGCGCCGGCCGACGAGGCGCCCGTTCCGCCCGCCGACGAGCCCGCGGAGCCCGAGCGCGCGAGAACCCGACCCGCTGAGCGCGCCCAGGCGGAGCCCGAGCCGGCGGAGACCGAGCAGCCGGGCGCTGCGGCGGCTGCCCAGACGCCGCACGGTCCGGGCGCGCAGGACACGGAGATGCTGCGACGCCGGTGGCCCGAGGTCCTGGAGAACGTCAAGGGGCTGCGCCGGGCGAGCTGGATCCTGGTGGGGCAGAACGCGCAGGTGCACGACCTCGACTCGTCCGTGCTGCGACTGTCGTTCCCCACGCCGGGCCTCGTGGACCGGTTCCGCGACCACGCGGAGGTCATCGCGCGGGCCGTGCGGGAGACGCTCGGGTTCGACGTCCGTGTCCAGGCGGTGCTTGCCGGAGCGCCGGCCTCAGGGGGTGGCACGCCGACCGAGGCGACCGCGGCGACGGTGCCGGCCGGCTCGTCGGGGGGCTCGTGGTCCGCTGCGACCGGGCCGCACGGCATCCCGTCGGCGGCGCAGGCGGCGGCGTCCTGGGACGTGCCGGCGGGCGCATCGTCCGCCGCGGCCGTCTCCCGAGTGTCCCCGGTGTCTCGAGCGCCCGCGATGCCCCAGGTGCCCGCGATGTCGTTGGCGCCGTCGGCGCCGAACGCCGTGGCACCGACGGCCCCGGAGCCGGAGCCCGAGTCCGACGACGACCCCGGCGACGTTCCGCTGGATCCCCCCGACGACGACCTGCCCGACGAGCCGCCGCCCGACGACGTGGCGACCACCGCCTCCACGGAGGACGACCCGTCGCCGGACGACCCGCTGATCGAGGGGTCGAACCTCGTCGGGCCGCCGCTCGTCGCGCGCCTGCTCGGCGGCACCGTGATCGACGAGCAGGTGGACGACCCGGGTCGGTGACGGATGACGCGGCCGCAGCCGGCCGGTCGTCGGCCGGTACGTGCTCGACCAGCGCGCCAGACGGGCACGTCAGGGGCGCCCGTTAGGCTGATCACGTGTACGAAGGCGCCCTGCAGGACCTGGTGGACGAGCTCGGGCGACTGCCCGGGATCGGGCCCAAGAGCGCCCAGCGCATCGCCTTCCACATCCTGTCCTCGGACCCGGTCGACGTGCGCCGGCTGGCGGACGCGCTGACCGAGGTCAAGGTGAGGGTGCGGTTCTGCGAGATCTGCGGCAACGTCGCCGAGCAGGAGCGCTGCGTCATCTGCCGCGACCCGCGGCGGTCGCCGGCCGCCATCTGCGTGGTCGAGGAGCCCAAGGACGTCGTGGCGATCGAGCGGACGCGCGAGTTCCGCGGCCGGTACCACGTGCTCGGCGGGGCGATCAACCCGATCGCCGGAGTAGGCCCGGACGATCTGCGGATCACCTCCTTGATGCAGCGCCTGGCGGACGGCACGGTGACCGAGGTGATCCTCGCGACCGACCCGAACGTGGAGGGCGAGGCAACCGCGACGTACCTGGCCCGCATGCTGGTCCCGATAGGGCTGACGGTCAGCCGCCTGGCCTCCGGCCTGCCGGTGGGCGGTGACCTGGAGTACGCCGACGAGGTGACGCTCGGCCGGGCCTTCGAAGGCCGACGCCGGATCAGCGCGTGACGAGGGGGACGAGATGAGCGAGAGCACGACCGACCTGGCGACGCTGGCACGCACCACGGCCGAGGAGGCGCGGGGCTTCCTGTCGACGGTGACCGAGGTCGCCGCCGGCACCGCCCCCGAGGCGTCGCTGCCGTTGCTGCTGCTGGCCGTCTCCGACCTGCTGTCGGTGGGCGCGCGCCTGGGCGCCACCCAGGACGTGGTGCCCGACGAGCGGTTCGAGCCCGACGCCGGGCCGGACCCGGACGTCGAGGCGCTGCGCGCCAACCTCGCCAACGTGTTCGAGGGGATCGACGAGTACCACGCCGTCGTGGACCCCGTGCTCGGTGCGGACGTCGAGCAGTTCACCGTGTCCGGCGAGCTGGTGGCGATCGCCGGCGCGCTCGCCCAGGGCCTGCGCCACTACGAGCTGGGCGGCGTGCTCGAGGCGCTGTGGTGGTGGCAGTTCTCGTACCTGAGCGACTGGGGCGGGCGCGCCACGTCGGTGCTCGGCATCGTCCAGTCCATCCTGGCCCACCTGCGGCTCGACGTGGACGACGACGTCGCGGCCGAGGCGGAGTACGACGCGCTGCAGCCGTGAGGCATGCTCGCCGAAGGTGAGCGCGGCCGGGCCGCGCCGGTTCACGGGCCCACCGGCCTGCACCCCCCCGCGCGGTCCGCGGAGCCCGGTCAGTAGAGGCGGGACTCGTCCGCCTTCGTGTAGGCGCGGATCTCGTCGAGCCGGCCCTCGCGCACCTTGGTGGGCCACTCGGGGTCGGCGAGGAAGGCGCGCCCGAGCGCGACGAGGTCGAGCTCTCCCTCCTCGAGCAGTTTCACCAGCGGCGCCAGCGTGAGGGAGGGTGCGAGGGCCTCGTCCTCGCCGCGGAACGCCTGGCGCACGCCGACCGATCCGATCGCGACGACGGGCAGCCCCGTCACGTGCTTGGTCCAGCCGGCCAGCGTGCGGGGGCTGCCGTCGAACGCGGGCAGCCAGTAGCGGCGCGTCGAGGCGTGGAAGGCGCTGACCCCGGCGTCGACCAGCGGGGTGAGCACGGCGGCCAGGTCGTCGGGCGTCTGCGCGATCCGGGCGTCGTAGTGGCCGCCCTTCCACTGGGAGAACCGGAAGACGACGGGGAAGTCGGCGCCGGTCCGATCCCGGACGGCCGCGACCACCTCGGCGGCCAGGCGGGCCCGGTTGACCGGGCTGCCGCCGTAGCGATCCGTGCGCCGGTTGGTGCCCTCCCAGAGGAACTGGTCCAGCAGGTAGCCGTGCGCGCCGTGCAGCTCGACCCCGTCGAACCCGAGGCGCTGCGCGTCCCACGCGGCCTGGGCGAACGCGGCGACCACGGCGTCGATGTCCGCCGTCGTCGCGGGCTCGCCCACCGGGCTGCCGTCGGCGCCGACTCCGGACGGGCTGAGCACCGGCGCCTCCGGATGCGGCTCCGCCCCGGGCTTCCGGGCGGCGCCGACGTGCCAGAGCTGCGGCATGATGCGGCCGCCCGCCGCGTGCACCGCGTCGACCACGCCGCTCCAGCCGGCCAGGGCGTCCTCGCCGTAGAACCTCGGCACGCGGCCGATGGTCCCGGCGGAGGGATGGCCCACGTAGGTGCCCTCGGTGATGAGGAGCCCGGCATGCGGCGCCCGGCGCGCGTAGTACGCCGCGACGTCCGGCCCGGGCACGCCTCCGGGCGAGAACGCGCGCGTCATCGGCGCCATGACGAAGCGGTTCGCCAGTTCCAGGCCAGAGAGCCGGAAGGGCGTGAAGAGGGGAGCGGGATCGACGCCGTCCAGCAGTGTCGAGGGGGTCGCGGGAGATTCGGGAACGGCGAGGGTCACATGACGCGCCAATCCGCCAGCCTCCTGGCGTATTCCCGACGCACGCCGGGAGTGTTCCAAGAGTGTTCCCGACGCACGCCGGCGAGTCAGGCCACGCGGGTGCCCCGGGGGAGCGTGCGCTGCGGGATGGACAGGCGCCGCACCGCCGTCACCACGCCGGCGGCGCCGAGCAGGACGTTGAACGCCAGTCCCCACGGCCAGATCGGCGCGCTGGACGGGCTCGACGTGCCACCGGGCGGGTCGATGAGGCCGGAAGGGCCCCAGCACTGGTTGAACGTACGGTCCGCTCCCCACCGGGCCTCGCGTACGGCCTCGCGCAGCACGTCGAAGGGCGAGCTCGTCTGGGACGCGCTGGTGCTCGCCGGCACGGTGGAGCCGTCCGCGACGACGACGAACGGGTTGACCGCCAGCAGCCACCAGGTCCGCTCGGTGTGGGCCACCGACTGGACCTGGGTGGACCAGTCGCAGTCGGCCGCCGTGGTCGGGCGGATGGCGGACGACGAATCGAACACCTGAACCTGCTGCTCGCCCTGGATGGACGGGTAGGTCACCCCGAAGAGGATCGGCGTGAACACTGCGAGGGCGGTCACCGCGGCGAACGTCAGCACGGTCGAGCCGGCCGTCCGCGCGGTGAGCGCGGAGAATCCGATGCCGATGCCACACAGCGCCGCGAGCAGCACCGCGATGAGCACGAGGACGGCGATCGACGACCGCACCGGTGTGCCGCCGAGCGCGAGCGCCAGGACGAAGAACGGCAAGCTTGCGACGAGGAACGCCAGTGCGGCCACCCACGCGGCGAGCACCTTGCCGAGCACGATCTCCGCCGGCGACAGCAGCGTCACCTGGAGCGTCGCCAGCGTGCCGGCGTTGCGGTCGCCGTTGACCGTGGTGGACGTCAGCGTCGGCGTCACCAGCAGGCCGAGGCCGAGCACCAGGAACGAGACGACGGCGAACAGGATGGGTCCACGCCCGTTGGTCGGCCCGCCTCCCGTCAGGGTGCCCAGGGCGCCGGTGGTCAGCACCGTGATGGCCCCGACCACCACGAACCACACGACGAGGGCGACGATCCAGCGCGTCGACCGCACGCGCTGGCGCAGCTCGAGCCGTGCCACCGTCCGCACGCCATGCCAGGTCACATGCCAGGTCACGTGCCACGCCACGCGCGAGCTCACGCGCCGGGCCCCGCGGTGCGGAACCACCGGTGACGCCGCCGGCGTTGCCGCAGCTCCGTCCTCGAGGTGCACCAGCCCGTTCATCGCCGCTCCTCGTCCAGCGCCAGGTACGCCTGCTCCAGTGCGCCGCCCGCCGGCGCGATCGAGACGAGCGGCACGCCGGCCGCGACGGCGTCGCGCACCAGGCGCGCCGCTCCCTCGTCCCCGTCGACCTCCAGCAGCACGCCGCCGGGGCCGTCGTCGGGTCCGGCCGCGGATCTGACGTCAGCCGGGTCCGGCGGTGGGACGGGCCGCGCATAGGGCGAGGGGGCCGGTGCGTACGACGACCCCTGCGCCGCCTCGTCGTCGGCCCGCCAGGCGGCGCCCACCGAGGTGAGCCACGCCTGGAGCACGCCCACGCGCAGGGCGCGGACGTGCCACGTCCGCCTGCCGTCCGCCGCCGCTCCCAGGCCGGCCCCCGGCACGGTGCGGCCACGGGACAGGAACACGGCCTCGTCCACCATCTCGTCCAGCTCGGACAGCACGTGCGAGGAGATCAGCACCGTGCGGCCCTCGTCGGCCAGGTGCCGCACCAGCTGCCGCAGGTCGACGCGCGAGCGGGGGTCCAGGCCGGCCGCGGGCTCGTCGAGCAGCAGCACGCTCGGGTTGTGCACCAGGGCGCGGGCCAGGCCAAGCCGCTGCTTCTGGCCGCGGGAGAGCACCGACGCCGGCCGGTCCGCGTACTCGGAGAGGTGGACGGTCTCCAGCAGCTCGCTCACGCGTCCCGGGATGGCGGCGGGTGTCAGCCGGTAGGCGTCGGCGAAGGTGGTGAGCACCTCACGCGCGGTCAGCGAGTCCCACGTGCCGAACGCGTCCGGCATCCAGCCGGTGACGGCCCGGGTGGCGGGGCCGTCGACCGCGGGATCGAAGCCACCCACCGACACCGAGCCGGCGTCCGGCGCGAGCAGCCCGGCGAGCACCAGCAGCAGCGTCGTCTTGCCCGAGCCGTTGGGACCGACGAGCGCGGTCACGGCGCCCGGCCGCACGTCCAGGTCGACGCCCGCCAGCGCCTGGACCGAGCCGAATGCTCGCGTCACCCCTCGCGTGACGACGCCCCCCTGCGGCGGCGACCCGGCGGGCGGTGACGACGTGACGCTCGACATGTCGTCACGCTAGGCCGCGCGGATCGCGCGCCGCCTCCCCCTCAGGTCGGACCCAGCGTCCACCCAGACGCGCACGTTCACCCGCCCGGGCGTTGGTCCACCAGCCCCGCGAGACGCGCACTTCGACGCGAGAGGTGCACATCTACGTGCACCTCTCGCGTCGAAGTGCGCGTCTCGCGGGCAGGCGGGCGCATCCACCTGTCGAAACGAGTTCACTCGTGGTTCGTCGTCCGCCTAGCATGCGACGCGCAAGCACCCAGGCCCGGCGGACCGTTGAGAGAGACGGTGGCCGGCGAGGAGGAAGAGCAGCACGTGTCTCTGATCGTGCAGAAGTACGGCGGGTCCTCGGTCGCGGACGCGCAGGCCGTCAAACGCGTCGCCAAGCGCATCGCCGAGGCGAAGCGAGCCGGCAACGACCTCGTGGTGGTCGTCTCGGCCATGGGCGACACCACCGACGAGCTCCTCGCCCTGGCAGCCCAGGTCACCCCGCTGCCGCCCCAGCGTGAGCTGGACATCCTGCTCACCGCGGGCGAGCGCATCTCCATGTCGCTGCTCGCGATGGCGATCAACAACCTCGGTGTCAGGGCGAAGTCCTTCACCGGGCAGCAGGCGGGCGTCATCACCGACGCCGTGCACGGTCGCGCGCACATCGTCGACGTGGTGCCCCACCGCATCCGCGAGACGATCGAGAAGGGCCAGGTGGCGATCGTCGCCGGCTTCCAGGGCGTGACGAGCGACACCAACGACGTGACGACGCTCGGCCGTGGCGGCTCGGACACCACCGCCGTGGCGCTCGCGGCGGGCCTCCGTGCCGACATCTGCGAGATCTACACCGACGTCGACGGCGTCTTCACCGCCGACCCGCGCATCGTGCCGTCGGCCCGCAAGATCGACCACGTCACGTACGAGGAGATGCTCGAGCTCGCCGCGTCCGGCGCCAAGGTGCTGGCGCTGCGCAGCGTCGAGTACGCCCGCCGCTACAAGGTCCCGATCCACGTGCGCTCGTCGTTCTCCGCGCGCATCGGCACGCTGGTCACCGAGGAGGAGTCCGCCATGGAGGAGCCGATCATCTCCGGCGTCGCGCACGACCGGTCGCAGGCCAAGATCACGGTGGTCGGCGTTCCCGACGTGCCGGGCAAGGCCGCGCAGATCTTCCAGGTGGTGGCCACGGCCGGTGTCAACATCGACATGATCGTGCAGAACGTGTCGGCCGCGAAGACCGGCCTGACGGACATCTCGTTCACGCTGCCGGCCGCCGACGGTGCGACGGCGACGTCCGCGCTCGCGGACGCGCGCGGCGAGATCGGTTTCGACTCGCTCCAGTACGACGACTCGATCGGCAAGGTGTCGCTCATCGGCGCGGGCATGAAGTCCAGCCCGGGGGTATCGGCACGGCTGTTCGGGGCGTTGTCGTCCGCGGGCATCAACATCGAGATGATCTCGACCTCCGAGATCCGGATCTCGGTGGTCACCCGCGCCGAGTCGCTCGACGACGCGGTGCGGGCGGTGCACACCGCGTTCGGGCTGGACGTGGAGTCGGGCGAGGCCGTGGTGTACGGAGGGACGGGACGATGAGCGGGCTGTCGATCGCGGTGGTGGGGGCGACCGGGCAGGTCGGTGGCGTGATGCGCCGGCTGCTCGACGAGCGCGACTTCCCGGTGGGGTCCATCCGGTACCTCGCCTCGGCGCGCTCGGCCGGGCGCACGCTGCCCTGGCGCGGTGCCGACGTGGTGGTCGAGGACCTGGCGACCGCAGACCTGTCCGGCATCGACATCGCGCTGTTCTCGGCTGGCGGCGGCACCTCCAAGGAGCACGCGCCGCGGTTCGCCGCCGCGGGAGCGCTCGTCGTCGACAACTCGTCGGCCTGGCGCAAGGACCCGCGCGTGCCGCTCGTCGTCAGCGAGGTCAACCCGCACGCGCTCGACGAGATCCCGCTGGGCATCGTCGCGAACCCGAACTGCACCACGATGGCCGCGATGCCGGTGCTCAAGCCGCTGCACGACGAGGCCGGGCTGAGGCGCCTGGTGATCTCCACCTACCAGGCGGTGTCCGGCGCCGGACTGTCCGGCGTGCAGGAGCTGGACGGGCAGGTGCGCGCCGCGGTGACTCAGGACATCGCCGCCCTCACCCATGACGGCTCGGCCGTGGCGTTCCCGCCCGCGATGAAGTTCCCGCGCACCATCGCCTTCGACGTGGTGCCGTTCGCCGGCAACCTCGTGGACGACGGGCTGCGCGAGACCGACGAGGAGCAGAAGCTCCGCAACGAGAGCCGCAAGATCCTGCAGATCCCGGACCTGCTGGTGAGCGGCACGTGCGTGCGGGTGCCGGTGTTCACCGGTCACTCGCTGTCGATCAACGCCGAGTTCGACCGGCCGCTGTCGCCTGAGCGCGCGTACCAGCTGCTGGACGGCGCACCGGGGGTGCGGCTGGCGGAGGGCGACGTGCCGACGCCGCTGGCGGCGGCGGGCATCGACCCGTCGCTCGTCGGCCGCATCAGGACCGACGAGGGTGCGCCGGAGGGCCGCGGCCTGGCGCTGTTCGTCTCCAACGACAACCTGCGCAAGGGTGCCGCGCTCAACGCGATCCAGATCGCCGAGCTGCTGGCCGCCACCAAGTTCGCGCTGGCGTAGGCCGGCCAGCTCTCGCACGCGACCGACGCCGGAGAGCCGACGGCTTGCGCGGCGGCGGTGGTCGCGTGCGCCGCCGTGGGCGGATGGCGCGTCGGCTGCCGTGCTGAGCACGGGTCCGGGTGGGGTGCCCTCTCGACGGCCGCGCACTGCGTCACAAGGTCGTTACGTGCCCGAGACCGCCGTGAATCACTGTCGTGCTTGTCTGTTAGGAAAGTTAACTGTTAGTTTGGTCGTGCGCCCGACAAGGGCCCACGGTCGACGGCGATCGAGGTGACGAGACGGACACTCAGGCGACGCCCGGCACTCCCGGGCTGCTGCGGTCGCTCAACGACCGCACGGCACTGTCGCTGCTGCTCGAGCACGGCCCCCTGACCCGCACCCGCCTCGGAGAGCTGACCGGCCTGTCCAAGCCGACGGCGTCCCAGGTGGTCACGCGGCTGGAGCGGGCCGGGCTCATCGCCCCGGTCGGTGCCGAGCAGGCCGCCCGTGGCCCGCTCGCCGCCACCTACGGCGCACGGACCGACGGCGAGCACGCCGTCGCCGTCGACGTCACCGTCCACACCGCCACCTCCACGCTCGTCGACGCCAGCGGCGCCGAGCCCCCGGTCGCCGAGGTGCCCCTGGCCCGGGCCGCCGCGGATCGCGACGCGGTGGGCGACATCCGCGCGGCGATCGCCGCAGCGTGCGCGGCGGCGGGCACCGACCCCTCGACCGTCACCGAGGTGGTGGTGGGCCTGCAGGGCGCCGTCGACCCGCGCACCGACGACCTGACGTTCACCGGCCTGCTGCCCGGCTGGCCGCGGCGCTCGCCGCGCGCGCGACTCGAGGACGGGCTGGGTGTGCGCGTGCGGATCGACAACGACGCCAACCTCGCCGCCGTCGCCGAGCGCGCCGCAGGCGCGGCCCACGCTGCCGACGGCTTCGCGCTGCTGTGGCTGGGCGAGGGTCTCGGCGTCGCGGTCGACCTCGGCGGCACACTGCACCGCGGCGCTTCCGGGGGCGCCGGTGAGATCGGGTACCTGCCGGTGCCGCGGGCGGCCGTCGAGCTGGACGCCGCCGCGATCGACCTGCAGGACCTCCTCGGCGGGACGGGCGTGACCCGCGTGGCGCGCGCCCACGGGATCCGTGGTCGCACGCTCGAGGCCGTTCTGGCGGCCCTGCCGGGGCACCCCAGCCGCCACGCCGTGCTGCGCGACCTCGCCGTGCGGATCGCCCTCGGCGTGGTGCCCGTGCTCGCCGTCCTCGACCCGCCGCTCGTCGTGCTCGGCGGGCCCACCGGCGCCGCCGGCGGCGAAGAGCTGGCCGACCAGGTCCGCATGCAGGTCAGACGCGTGTCGCGGTGGTCGCCGCAGGTGGCTGCCACCGCAGTGCCCGACCACCCCGTGATCCGCGGCGGACGTGAGCTGGCCGTCGCGGACCTGCGGGCCCGGCTCCTGGCCCGCATCACCTGACCGGTCCGCCCTTCCGGCTGCCGCACCGGCTGCATCCCGCTGCACCCCGCTGCATCCCGCCGCACACGCCCCGTCCGCACCACCGCACAGGCCCGCACCACCCGCACCGAAGAACGGAGTCACGCGATGAGCTCACGCACCATCCGGCGACGCGCCGTCGTCGTCACGGCCGTCGCCGCGCTCGCGGCGCTCGGCCTCGCCGCCTGTTCCGGCGGCGGCAACGCCGGCCCGTCCGCCGCGGCCTCGGCCCCGGCCACCGTCACCGGCACCATCCAGTTCTGGCACTTCTTCACCGACCGCGAGGCGGAGGTGATCCAGGGCGTCGTCGACGACTTCATGACGGCGAACCCGGGCGTCAAGGTCGAGGTGAAGTCCGGCCAGGACGACGAGAAGATGCGCCAGGCGATCTCTGCCGGCCAGCCGGTGGACGTCGGGCTGTCGTACTCCACCGACCAGGTGGGGCCGCTGTGCTCGTCGGGCGACTTCGTGGACCTGTCGCCCTTCATCCAGCGCGACGGCGTGGACCTCAGCCAGATCCCCGACACCGTGCGCGGCTACACCGAGTTCGACGGCAAGCGCTGCACCATGCCGGCCCTGGCCGACGTGTACGGCCTCTACTACAACAAGAAGCTGCTGGCCGACGCCGGCTACAGCAACCCGCCGAAGACGCTCGACGAGCTGGCGGACATGGCGGTCAAGATGACCACCTTCAACGCCGACGGCTCCATCAAGACCCTCGGCTTCATGCCGCTGCTCGGCTACTACGAGAACTCCGAGGCGCACTGGGCCCCGGCGACCGGTGCCACCTGGCTGAACGACGACGGCACGTCCGCCATCGGCTTGTCCAAGGGCTGGGCGGAGTTCCTGACGTGGCAGAAGGGCCTGATCGACAAGCTCGGCGGGTACGCCAAGCTCTCCGCGTTCCAGGCCGCCCTGGGCCAGGAGTTCTCCGAGCAGAACGACTTCCAGACCGGCCGTGTCGCGATGAACGTCGATGGCGAGTACCGGACGGCCTTCATCGCCGACCAGACCCCCGACCTGGACTACGGCACCGCCCCGCTGCCGGTGGGCGCCGGGCACGACGACCTGTACGGCGGCGGCTATATCACGGGCAACATCATCGGCATCGGCAAGGGCTCGACGAACCCCGAGGCCGCATGGGCCCTGATCAAGTACCTCACCACCGACACGGGCGCCCAGGTCAAGTTGACCAACGGCCTGAAGAACGTCCCCACCTGGAAGCCCGCGATCGAGTCGAAGGACCTCGACCTGC
>DASWOL010000205.1:0-38086 GCA_036398695.1 Cellulomonas sp.
ATCGTGTCCTCGTTGTGGATCGCGTTGACCAGCCGCTCGTACGCCACGAACAGCAGAGCCATGCCGGGCGCCTCGTAGATGCCGCGGGACTTGGCCTCGATGATCCGGTTCTCGATCTGGTCGGACATGCCCAGGCCGTGCCGGCCACCGATGGCGTTCGCCGCGAGGACGAGGGCCGCCGGGTCGTCGTACCGCACGCCGTCGATCGCCACCGGCCGGCCGCGCTCGAACTCGATCGTGACGTCCTCGGACTCGATCGCCACCGCCGGGTCCCAGAACCGCACCCCCATGATCGGTTCGACCGTCTCCAGCGATACGTCGAGGTGCTCCAGCGTCTTGGCCTCGTGGGTGGCGCCCCAGATGTTCGCGTCCGTCGAGTACGCCTTCTCGGCGCTGTCGCGGTAGGGCAGGTGGTGGTCCACCAGGAACTGGCTCATCTCCGCACGCCCGCCGAGCTCGGTGACGAAGTCCTGGTCGAGCCACGGCTTGTAGATCCGCAGGCTGGGGTTGGCGAGCAGCCCGTAACGGTAGAACCGCTCGATGTCGTTGCCCTTGAAGGTGGACCCGTCGCCCCAGATGTCGACGCCGTCGGCCTGCATGGCCCGCACCAGCAGGGTGCCCGTGACGGCCCTGCCCAGCGGCGTGGTGTTGAAGTACGAGCGGCCACCGCTCCTGATGTGGAAGGCACCGCACGCGAGGGCCGCCAGACCCTCCTCGACGAGCGCGGCCTTGCAGTCGACGGCACGCGAGAGCTCGGCGCCGTACGCCATGGCGCGTCCGGGCACCTCGTCGATCTCCGGCTCGTCGTACTGACCGAGATCCGCGGTGTAGGTGCACGGGATCGCGCCCTTGTACCGCATCCAGGCCACGGCCACCGAGGTGTCCAGCCCGCCCGAGAAGGCGATGCCCACCCGCTCGCCGACCGGAAGCTGCGTCAGAACCTTGCTCACGTCTCGTCCTTGTCTCGTGTGGAGTCCCGTGTTGAGTCCCGCGTGGAGTCCCGCGTGGAGTCTCGCGTGGATTCACGGCCGGCCGCGAGATCGAGGAAGCGCTGGGCGAGCGTCGAGCCGGACTCGTGCTCGGCGGCGATCACCAGGACCGTGTCGTCTCCCGCGATCGTGCCGAGCACACCCGGCATGATCGAGTGGTCGATCGCGGAGGCGAGGAACTGCGCACCGCCGGGCGGGGTGCGCAGCACGACGAGAGGGCCGGACGCCTCCGCGGTGACGACGAGCTCGGCGGCGAGCCGGGCGAGCCGCGCCGCGAGCACCTCGGTGACCTCGCCGGTGGGCGCGACCCGCGCCGCGCCTTCGGCCGGCACCGCGTAGACCAGCGCCCCGCTGGCGCTGCGCACCTTGAGCGCCTGCAGCTCGACCAGGTCCCGGCTCAGCGTCGCCTGCGTGACCGAGACCCCTTCGGCGGCCAGCAGCTCGGCGAGCTCCACCTGCGAGCGCACCTGCTGGCGGGCGAGCAGCGACACGAGGAGCGCATGGCGCGCCGCCTTCGTGGAGGGCACGGAGGTCGTCGTCATGACCTCTCCAGCACGTACGTCAGCAGCGCCTTCTGGGCGTGCAGCCGGTTCTCGGCCTCGTCCCACACCACCGACTGCGGGCCGTCGAGCACCTCGGCCGTGATCTCCTTGCCGCGGTAGGCGGGCAGGCAGTGCAGCACGAGCGCCCCGGGCGCGGCCAGGGCCAGGCCTTCCACGTCGAGCCGGAACGGGACGAAGGGCTGCGAGCGGTCCGCCGCCTGCGCCTCCTGGCCCATGGACACCCAGGTGTCCGTGGCGACGACGTCGGCGCCGTCGAGGGCCGCGTCGCGGTCGGTGAGCACCTGGACCGAGCCGCCGGTGGCCGCGGCGATGCGCCGGGCGTCCGCGAGCACCCCCGGGTTCGGCAGGAACCCGGGCGGTGTGCCGATCCGCACGTGCATGCCGGCGGTCGCACCGCCGAGCAGGTACGAGTGCGCCATGTTGTTCGACCCGTCGCCCACGTAGGCGAGCGTCGTGCCGGGAAGCGTGCCGACGCCGCCCCGGCGCTGGGCGACGGTCAGCAGGTCCGCGAGCACCTGGCACGGGTGGAAGTCGTCGGTCAGGGCGTTGACCACCGGGACACCGGCCACCGCGGCCATCTCCTCGACGCGGGCCTGCGCGTGCGTGCGCCAGACGATCGCGGCGCACTGGCGGCCGAGCACCCGGGCGGTGTCCGCGATCGACTCCCGCACGCCGATCTGGGCGAGGTTGCCGTCGACCACCACCGGGTACCCGCCGAGCTCGGCGATGCCCGTGGTGAACGACACCTGGGTGCGCAGGGTCGGCTTGTCGAAGATCACCGCGACCGCGCGCGGACCCTCCAAGGGACGGCGCGCCAGGCGGTCCTTGCTCAGCAGGTCGCCCAGCCGCAGCACGTCCGCCTGCTGGTCGGGTGTCAGGTCGTCGTCGCGCAGAAAGCTCGTCACGCGGTCACCTCCGCCGGTAGGGCGCCCACGAAGTCGACGAACGTCTGCGCCTGGTCCTGGGTCAGGATGTAGGGCGGGGCGAGCCGGATGGTCGTCGGCGTGCAGGGGTTGATGACGAAGCCCGCCTCGAGCGCCTGCTGTGCGACGTGCGCCGCGACCGGCGCGACGAGCTCGACCGCGATCAGCAGGCCCTCGCCGCGGACCTCGGCGACCAGCGGGTGGTCCAGCCCGGCCAGCGCCCCGCGCCACCAGGCACCGAGCTGCGTGACGTGCGCCAGCAGGCCGTCGCGCTCGATCACGCCGATCGTCGCCAGTGCCGCCGCCGAGGCGACCGGGTTGCCACCGAACGTCGTGCCGTGCTGGCCGCGGCCGAGCAGACCCGCCGCGTGCTCGCCGAACGCGATGAGCCCTCCGACCGGGAACCCGCCGCCCAGCCCCTTGGCCACGGTGACGACGTCCGGGGTGATGCCGCCGCCGATGTGCTGGTGCTGGAAGGCGAACCACCGGCCCGTCCGCCCCATCCCGGACTGCACCTCGTCGAGGACGAGCAGGGCGCCGTGCCGCGTGGTCAGCTCCCGTGCGGCGGCGAGGTAGCCCGGCGGCGGGAGGACCACGCCGGCCTCGCCCTGGATCGGCTCGACGAAGACCGCCGCGACGTCGTCGGCCATCGCCGCCTCGAGAGCGGCGGCGTCGCCGTACGGGACGAACTCGACACCCGGTGGCAGCGGCTCGAACGGCTCGCGGTAGGCGGCCTTGTGGGTGAGCGCCAGCGCGCCCATCGTCCGGCCGTGGAACGCGTGCTCCATCGCGATGAGCCGCGGCCGTTCGCCGTCCGAGTGCCGCCGGGTCAGCTTGATCGCGGCCTCGTTCGCCTCGGTGCCCGAGTTGGTGAGGAACACGCGCGAGCCCCCGGGGGCGCCGGCCAGGTGCAGGAGCCGCTCCGCGAGCGCCACCTGCGTGGGGCTGGCGAAGAAGTTCGAGACGTGGCCCAACGTGCCCAGCTGGGCGGCGATCGCCGCGGTGAGCGTCGGGTGTGCGTGGCCGAGGGCGTTGACCGCGATCCCGCCCAGCAGGTCGAGGTAACGCTTGCCGTCGGCGTCCCACACGTAGGGACCGTCGCCGCGCACCAGGACGCGCTGGGGCGGGCCGAAGGTGTCCATCACGGCGTGGCCGTAGCGGTCCGTCCAGGCGGCGACGGACCCGGACTGGGCGGGTAGCACCTCGGTCATCACGCCACCACCGGGATCGGGAAGGTCGTCGGGCGCTCGGGCGCCTCCTCGTCGGGGAACACCATCGTCCCGATGCCGTCGGACGTGAACACCTCGACGAGGATCGAGTGCGGGGCACGGCCGTCGATGACGTGGGCCCGCCCGACGCCGCCTGTGACGGCCCGCCAGCAGGCCTCCATCTTCGGGCGCATGCCGGCGTCCAGACCGGGCAGAAGGCCGGCGAGCGTGCTCGCCCGCACCCGCCGCAGCAGCGACGTCTTGTCCGGCCAGCTCGTGTAGAGGCCCTCGACGTCGGTGAGGATCACCAGCTTGCGGGCGCCGAGCGCGATGGCCAGGGCGGCCGCGGCGCTGTCGGCGTTGACGTTGAGCACCTGGGTGGGGTCGTCGACGTCCGGCGCCACGGTGGAGACCACGGGGATCCGGCCGGCGTCCAGCAGGTCGAGGACGGCTCCCGGGTTGACCTGGACCACGTCACCGACGAGCCCGAGGTCCACCTCCTCGCCCTCGACGAACCCTGGGCGGCGACGCGCCTGGAGCAGGCCGCCGTCCTCCCCGGACAGGCCGACCGCCACGGGGCCGTAGGTGTTGAGCAGCCCGACGAGCTCGCGGGACACCTGCCCGGTCAGCACCATACGCACGACGTCCATCGCCTCCGGCGTGGTCACGCGCAGCCCGCCGCGGAACTCGGAGGCGATGCCGAGCTTGTCGAGCATCGCGTTGATCTGGGGGCCGCCACCGTGCACCACCACCGGCCGCAGGCCCACCTGGTGCAGGAACACCATGTCCTGCACGAAGGCGCGCTTCAGCTCGTCGTCCACCATGGCGTTGCCGCCGTACTTGACGACGACCAGCGCTCCGGCGAACTTCTGCAGCCAGGGCAGGGCCTGGATCAGCACCTCGGCCTTCTGGTCGGGACGCAGGTCCGTGAGGGTGTCGAAGACGAAGTCGTCGCTCATGTGGAGTACGCGCTGTTCTCGTGGACGTAGTCGTGGGTGAGGTCGTTGGTCCAGACGGTCGCGCGGGCCTTGCCGGCGTGCAGGTCGATGTCGACCGCGATCTCGCGGGTGGTCGCCAGGTCGACCAGCGAGCGGTCCTGGTAGGCGCCGCCGGCCCGGCACACCATGACGCCGTTGATCGTGACGTCGAGCTCGTCGGCCTCGAACGCCGCGACGCTCGCGGGGACGGTGCCGACCTGCGCCAGCACGCGGCCCCAGTTGGGGTCGTTGCCGAACATCGCCGCCTTGAACAGGTTGCCGCGGGCCACGGCCCGCGCCACCGCGACCGCCCCTGCCTCGGTGCCCGCGTTCGTCACCGTGATCGCGATGTCGTGGCTGGCACCCTCGGCGTCGCCGATCAGCTGGCGGGCCAGGCTGGCGCAGACCGCCTTCACCGCGCCGGCGAACTCGACGTAGTCGGGCAGCACGCCGCTGGCGCCCGAGGCGAGCAGCGCGACGGTGTCGCTGGTCGACATGCAGCCGTCCGAGTCGAGGCGGTCGAACGTCGCCGCGGTCGCCGCGGTGAGGGCCGAGTGCAGGCCGCCCGGGTCGACGTCCGCGTCCGTGGTGAGGACGACCAGCATCGTCGCCAGCGCCGGGGCGAGCATGCCTGCGCCCTTCGCCATGCCGCCCACGGTGAACGTGCCGTGGCTGGTGTGCAGCGTGACGTGGGCGGTCTTGGGCCGCGTGTCGGTGGTCATGATCGCGGTGGCGGCATCGGGCCCGCCGTTCGCGCGCAGGGAGCCGACGAGCGGGTCGATGCCCGCGAGCAGGGTGGCGATCGGCAGCCGCTCACCGATGAGGCCCGTGGAGGCGACGAGCACGTCCCCCGGGGCGACGCCGAGGAGCGAGCCGACCTTCTCGGCCGTCGCCTCGACGTCGGCGAAGCCCTGCGCGCCCGTGCAGACGTTGGCGCCGCCCGAGTTGAGGATCACGGCGGCGATCCGCCCGTCCGCGGCCGCGGCGCGCGACCACTTGACGGGCTCGCCGACGACGCGGTTTGACGTGAACACGGCGCAGACGTTGCGCCGCGGGCCGTCGTTGACCACGAGCGCGAGGTCGGGGCGACCGGACGCCTTGAGGCCCGCGGTGATGCCGGCCGCGCGGAATCCGGCAGCCGCGGTGACCCCTGGCGAGCCGGCGCCGGACACGACCGCCGGATCGCTCGAGCTGTTGACCATATGCACGATGATACATAGATATGCACGCAGCCGTCACACTGCCGCCGCCGATCGCGTGGCGTTACGCTCCGGCCGTGGCGAACGAGGCGCGCGATGCCGTGGCGAACGAGGCGCGCGATGCCGTGGTCGCCCGGTTCGACGGCCGGGCCACGAGTTACGACGACAGTGCGATGCATCGCAACCTCGCGGCGGCTGTCGCCGCGTTCGTCGATCTCGGCGGCGTGCACCACGTGCTCGACGTCGCGACCGGCACCGGCCTCGTCCTGCGCGCGCTTCCCGTGGACCCCACCGTCCGGATGGTCGGGGTCGACCTGTCGCCCCGGATGCTCGCCGTCGCCCACGCCGCGCTGCCGAAGGCCGAGCTCGTCGTGGCGGACGCCGCGATGCTCCCGCTCGCGGGCTCCTGTGTCGACCTCGTCACGTGTGTCATGGCCCTGCATCTCATGCCGGACGTCGGTGCCGTGCTGCGCGAGTGGACGCGCGTGCTGCGCCCCGGGGGCCGAGCCGTCACCGCGACCTTCGGGCGGCGGGACGGCGCGGCGGTCCACACCCACTGCTCCGCGTCGCTGCCGTTCCCGGTGCACCCGGAGCAGTTCTCGACACCCGAGCTGATGGCAGTGGTCGCGGCGCCCTTCGGTCTGGCGGTCGTGCGCCACGAGTGGTGGACCCACGAGGACGACACCGTGGTCATCGTCGAGCTGGCGCGCACGGCGCAGGGCTAGGGCGCGACCCCGTCGGTCGGCAGGCCGAGCGTCTC
Source organism: Cellulomonas sp. (assembly GCA_036398695.1). GTDB lineage: Bacteria > Actinomycetota > Actinomycetes > Actinomycetales > Cellulomonadaceae > Cellulomonas. The sequence goes on from DASWOL010000205.1 coordinate 6,620, forward strand.
GGGCAGTCCGAGCGCCAGGTTCAGGGACTGCAGCGCACCGCCGGCCGTGCCTTTGACCAGGTTGTCGATCGCGGTGACCGTCACCACCTTGCCGGCGGCCGCGTCGAGCGCCACCTGGACCAGCGCCGCGTTGGAGCCGAGCACGGACGCGGTGGTCGGCCACACCCCCTGCGGCAGCAGCTCGACGAAGGGCTCGTCGGCGTAGAACTCCTGCCACACGGCGCGCAGCGCCTCTGGCGTGAGGTCAGGGGCGGCGGGCGCGGTGACGGTGGCCAGGATGCCGCGCGACATCGGGACGAGCACGGGCGAGAAGCTCAGCCGGACCCCCTCGGCTCCCGCGACGGTGAGGTTCTGGACGATCTCCGGGATGTGCCGGTGCGCGCCCGCCATCCCGTAGGGCTGGGCGGCGCCGAGCGCCTCCGCCGCCATGAGATGAGCCTTGTTGCCCTTGCCCGCGCCCGAGTACCCGACAGCGAGCACCGCGACGAGGTCGCCGGCATCGACGACACCCGCCGCGACCCCGGGCTGGATGCCGAGAGTCACCGCGGTGACGTTGCACCCCGGGACCGCGATCCGGGTGGCGTCCCGCAGCACCTCGCGCTGCCTGGTCCCCGTGCCGGCGCGGAACAGCTCGGGGAGGCCGTACGGCCAGGTGCCGGCGTGCTCGGTGCCGTAGAACGCGGTCCACGCAGCGGGATCGGCCAGCCGGTGGTCGGCGCCGAGGTCGACGACGACCGCGCCGTCCCCACGCGCCTCGAGCTCGGCGGCGACCGCCCCGCTGGCGCCGTGCGGCAGGGCGAGGACCACGACGTCGTGCCCGACGAGCTCGTCGACACCGGTCGGCAACAGCACGCGGTCCGCGAGCGAGCGCAGGTGCGGATGGTGCTCGCCGAGGCGACTGCCCGCGTTGCCATGGGCTGTCAGTGCGCCGATCTTTGCCTCGGGATGCCCCAGCAGCAGGCGCAGCATCTCCCCGCCGGCGTACCCGCTCGCGCCTGCGACAGCCACCGTGAACGTCACTGCATGACCATACACCAGACTGTACGGTGATACCGAGCGGCATGTGGTGGGTCCCGTGGTAGGACGTTCCCATGCGCGCCGTCGTCGCCCTTCGCCCGGGTGGTCCCGAGGTCCTCGAGCTCGTCGACCTGCCCGATCCCCAGCCCGGCCCCGACGAGGTTCTTGTGCTCGTCGCCGTCGCCGGCGTGAACTTCATCGACGTCTACCGCCGGTCGGGGATCTACCGCATGACGTACCCGCACGTCGTCGGCTCGGAGGGCGCGGGCGAGGTCGTCGCGGTCGGGTCCGACGTGGGCACGATCCGCGTCGGGCAGCGGGTGACGTGGTCATCGTCCCCGGGTTCGTACGCCGAGCTGGCGGTGGTCAAGGCGGCGGAGGCGATCGTCGTGCCGGCCGGGGTGGACGACGAGACCGCCGCCGCGTTGGCGATGCAGGGCGTCACCGCTCACTACCTCACCTCCTCGACCGTGCCGCTGGAGCCCGGGGACGACGTGCTGCTGCACGCTGCGGCCGGCGGCGTCGGGCTGCTCGCCACACAGCTCGCCGCGCTGCGTGGTGCGCGCGTCATCGGCACCGTCGGCTCACCGGAGAAGGAGGCGCTCGCGCGCGAGGCCGGCGCGGCCGAGGTCATCCGCTACCGCGAGCTCGACGACCTGACGCGGGACCTGCCGCCCCTGGTCCGAGGCTTCACCGGCGGCACGGGCGTCCGTGTCGCCTACGACTCCGTCGGCAAGGACACGTTCGAGGCGTCGCTGGCCAGCCTGCGGGTACGCGGCACCCTGGTGCTCTTCGGCGCGTCCTCCGGTCAGGTGCCGCCGTTCGACCTCCAGCGCCTCAACGCTGCCGGGTCGATCTACGTGACGCGTCCGTCGATCGGCGCCTACGCCCGCACGCGCGACGAGCTCGAGTGGCGGGCCGGCGAGATCTTCGACCTCGTCGCGACGGGACGGCTGCACGTCCGCGTCGGCGCCCGCTTCGCGCTGGCGCAGGCCGCCGACGCCCACCGCGCGCTCGAGTCCCGCGGCACCACCGGCAAGGTGCTGCTGCGGGTCTGACTGCCACCTCGCCCGCACCTCGGGGTGGACGGCCGCAGAATGCCGCAGCACTGCGATCTGGTGACGTCCCGGCATCGAATGCGCGCATTCCCCTCCGGTGCGCTCCCGACGGCGGCAGACTCGGGCCATGGGATGGCGCTCCGCGCGCATGCTCGCGGGCTCGGGCCTCGTCGCCGTTGGACTCGTGGTGACGGGCCTGTCGGCCGGAACGGCCGGCGCGACCGCGCCCGTCCCGGCACCGACCCTGCCGCCCGACGTCGCGGCGTACGTTGCCGGCCCCGCCGTGCCCGAGGCCATCGAAGCGGCGAGGCACAGCCGGGCGGGCGGACCCGTCCCGTCGGACGCGGCCACCGTCGGCACCGCGCACCAGGTCTACGTCTTCACCGCCGGATTCCTCGGCGGTGATGCTGATGCCACCCCTGTCCGGCCGACGGATGAGTGGGTCGCCCCGCTCGTCGATGCGGGCCAGGCGACCTTCGTGGTACGTGTGGTCACGCAGGGCGGTGGCCCGGCGAGGCTCGCGGGGGTCGAGCCCAGCGCCGACTCGGCGACCTCCCTGACGGAGACCGCACTGCGGGCGACGACCCACGGCGTGCTCGTCGAGGACCAGACGAACGGCGCCCTCTACGTGCTCGAGGACCAGACGCTGACCCCCCTCAACCATCCGGGCTTCCCCGACGTCGACGGCCCGACCACCCTCGCCAAGGCCCAGCCGGTGATCGCCCGGCGCATCGCGACTCTCCGGTCCCTGGAGGCGGCGCAGGCCCGCGAAGCACGCCTGCGCAGGTGGGTCCCCCTCGGGGCCGCTGCGGTGATCGTCGTCGCAGCCGTCGTCCTCGGGCTGTCGTCGCGCCCGCGGCGGCCCGTGGGTGCCGTCTCGATCCGCTGAACGGCACGTTCGTCGTGCCCTCACCTCCGCGCCGGCGGCGGACCATAGACCTCCTGCCCGCCGGTGTGCTCCCGGCACAACTCCCACGGCCAGCGCCCGGCCTTGTCGGCCCACACCACCTGGAGCGCCGGCACGGACGGGGCTCCCGGCATCGCGTAGACCGCCTGAGCCATCACCAACCGCGACGGCTCGACGACCTGCACCATCAGGCACTCGCGGCCAAGCTCGGCTCGACCGAGCAACTCCCCGGCCTCGAACCTGCGGCCCGCAGACACCATCGCCGCGAGCTCGTCGAGCACGTGGTGCGCGGTGTGGAAACCCCCGCCGCTGACGATCAGCTCGGGGTGCCCGTGCACGCGCGTCAGCCCCACCGTGTAGGTGTCCACGTGCCGGCCCTCGTCGTCCTCCACCGCGACGATGGACCACCCGGCACTCTCGACCTCCCCCACGATCTCTGCCACGAACTGCTCGGGCGTCGTGCCGTCGCACATCTCGCACATGCCTGCCTCCTTGCCCGTCCCCGCTCGCCGTTCGCACGTCATAGAACATACGTTCGACCACTGACATCCGACGAGCCGCCGTTCTGACGACGGTGAGCGCACCTTCTCGGAGGCGAAGCGGATCAGGCGCCTCGCACCTGGGATGGACGGATCGACGGGAGGACGGATAGACCTCGCGCGAAGGCCTCCCGCGCGGCCCGGTCGCGGGCTAGCCTGCCGCTGCGAGCCGCCTTCGACGCCGGCCGGCCGCAGGTCCGCCTGCGGCCGCGAGCCGCCTCCAGCGCCGGTCGTCGGGCGCCCGCAGGTCCGCATGCCCCCACCAGCCCGAGGACGGCGCCATGACAACCTCCCCCGACGACGTCCGCCCCGCCCCGTTGACGGCACCCCTCGGTGCCGTTGTGCCCTCGTCGGTCCCGACCCACTGGTACAACCTGGCTGCCGACCTGCCCGAGCCCTGTCCGCCGGCCCTGCACCCTGGCACGCGAGAGCCGCTGACGCCTGACGACCTCGCACCGCTCTTCCCGATGGCGCTCATCGCCCAGGAGGTCAGCACCGAGCGGTGGATCGAGATCCCGGCACCGGTTCGCGAGGTCTACGCGCTGTGGCGGCCGTCGCCGTTGATCAGGGCACTGCGCCTGGAGCGTGCACTCGGCACGTCGGCGCGGATCTACTACAAGTACGAGGGCGTATCGCCCGCCGGGTCGCACAAGCCGAACACCGCCGTGGCTCAGGCGTACTACAACGCGATCGAGGGCGTGACCAAGCTGACCACCGAGACCGGCGCCGGCCAGTGGGGCGCCTCGCTCGCGCTGGCCAGCGCGCTGTTCGGGCTCGAGTGCGAGGTGTGGCAGGTCCGCGCGTCCTACGACAGCAAGCCGTACCGCCGCCTCCAGATGGAGACGTACGGGGCGACGTGCCACCCCTCGCCGTCCGACCTCACCCAGTCCGGGCGCTCGTTCCTCGACAACGACCCCACCACCACGGGCTCGCTCGGCATGGCGATCAGCGAGGCGGTGGAGGTCGCCGCCGGTGACCCGAAGGCCCACTACTCCCTCGGCAGCGTGCTCAACCACGTGCTGCTGCACCAGACGGTCATCGGTCAGGAGGCGCTGGCCCAGCTCGACGCGCTCGGCGAGACGGCCGACATCGTCTTCGCGTGCGCCGGCGGCGGGTCGAACCTCGGTGGGCTCTCCTTCCCCTTCCTCGGACGGAACCTGCGGGAGGGAACGGTCACCAAGGTCGTGGCCTGCGAGCCGGCGGCATGCCCGTCACTCACCGAGGGTGAGTACCGGTACGACTTCGGCGATGTCGCCGGCCTCACGCCGCTGCTCAAGATGCACACGTTGGGCAAGGACTTCGTGCCGCCGCCCATCCACGCCGGTGGGCTGCGCTACCACGGCATGGCGCCGATGGTCTCGCACGCCAAGGAGCTGGGTCTTCTCGACGCGATCGCGGTCGACCAGGACACGGCATTCGCTGCCGGCGTCCAGTTCGCCCGCGCGGAGGGGATCATCCCCGCACCGGAGTCCACCCATGCCGTCGCGGGCGCGATCGCCCGAGCCAAGGCCGCGACGACCGACGAGGTGATCGTCATCGGGCTGTCCGGCAACGGCGTGCTCGACCTGCCCGCCTACCACGACTTCCTCTAGGCCCGTCGGCCCGAAGAACCCCACCGCGCCCGACGAACGGGGCCCCGCCGCCGGTTCGGCAGCGAGGCCCCGTTCGTCGTCCGCCGGGCTCACCCGCGCAGCGTCGCCCCGAACCTGCGGGTCGCCTCCGCCACCACCGACTCACGCACCGCGGCGGTCTCCGCAGCCGTCAGCGTGCGGTCAGTCGCACGCAGCCGCAGCGAGAACGCCAGCGACTTGCGGCCGGGGCCCACCTGCTCGCCGGTGTAGACGTCGAACAGCCGGGCATCCTCGAGCACGTCACCGACGGGGCTGCCGACGACCCCGGCACGCACGGCCTCGAGCACGTCACCGGCGGGGATGGTCGCGTCGACCACCAACGCGACGTCCTCCTTGGCGACGGGGAAGGTCGACACCGGCCTGGCCTGCACCGGTTCGCCGTCCGTCGCCGCGAACAGCCCGTCGAGGTCGAGCTCGAACGCCACCGCCCGAGCCGGCAGGTCGTGGGCGGCGACGACGCTCGGGTGCAGCTCGCCCGCGTGCCCGAGCGTCTCCCCATGCGGGCCGACGACCTTCGCGCACCGCCCGGGGTGGAAGGGGGCCGCGGCGTCCGCGACGAGGGTCACGGCGACGCCGGCGACCTCGGCCACGGACCTGACCAGGGCGAACGCATCGGTGTGGTCGGCGGCCCGGCCCGGCCCCCACCAGCCGGCGCGGTCACGCCCGGAGGCGAGCAGGCCGGCGACGTGCCGCGGCTGGTGCGGGATCGCCGCAGCGATCGCCGCCAGCTGCTCGTCGGACGGCCTGGCACCGCCAGGAAGCTGCGGCGCCGCCGGCGCACCGGGCACCGGGTGCACCACGAGCCCCGACTCGAAGATCGACACCTCGGGGTTGCCTCGCGCGACGTTGCGGCGCGCCGTGTCCAGCACCGACACGAGCAGGTCGGTGCGCAGGAACGGCTGGCTCTCGGAGATCGGGTTGGCCACGCGCACGGCCGCCCGACGCTCGTCGTCGGCAGCGATGCCCATCGCGTCCCACTGCGCGGCGCCGACGAAGGGGTACGACAGCACCTGGACCAAGCCTTCGGACACGAGACGCTCGGCGATGGCGCGTCGCAGCCGCTGCGACCGTGTCAACCCACGCCCGGGAGGCGCCGCAGGCACCACCGAGGGGATCGCGTGGTAGCCGCGCAGCCGCGCGACCTCCTCGACCAGGTCGACGCCCACGCGCAGATCCGGCCGCCAGGACGGGGCGGTGACGGTGAAGTCGTCGGCCACCGCGCAACCGAGCTCGGCGAGCGTCGCGCGCACCTCGTCGGGCGTGTAGGGCACGCCGACGAGCCGCGCGGGCAGCTCCGGGTCGAACGCGATCGCCGGGGCCGGCACCGTTCGGTCGATGTCGGTCACCGCCGCGTCGATCTCGCCGCCGCCGTACCGGATCAGCAGCTCGGCGACGTGCCGCGCCGCGACGCGCGGCAGCTGCGGGTCGACACCTCGTTCGAACCGCTTGGCGGCCTCGCTCGAGAGCTTGTGCCGCCGGGAGGTGCGGGCCACGGTGATCGGGTCGAAGTGCGCCGCCTCGATCACCACGGCGGTCGTCGCGTCGTTGACCCCGCTCGCCTCGCCCCCCATGACGCCGGCCAGGCCGATGATCCGGGAGCCGCGGCCCGCCGGGCTGTCGGTGACGACCAGGTCCTCGGGGTCGAGCGCCCGGTCGACGCCGTCGAGCGTCTCGAGGCGCTCCCCCGCTCGGGCGCGCCGCACGACGATCGGACCGGCCAGCCCGGCGGCGCCGCCCAGGTCGTAGGCGTGCAGCGGCTGCCCGAGGTCGAGCATGACGTAGTTCGTCACGTCGACCGCGAGGTTGAGGGGACGCATCCCCGCCTGCGTCAGCCGGCGTTGCATCCATGCCGGCGACGGTTCGGTGGCGCGCACACCGCGCACCGTGAGTGCGACGAACCGGTCGCAGCCCGGCACACCCTCCAGCGGCTCGTCGTCGACCTCCACCGGGAAGCCTCCGGTGGCGGGCGCGAGGTCGTCGGACGTCGCCGCGCCCGGGTCGTCGAACGCCGCGCCGGTCGCGTGCGAGTACTCGCGCGCGATGCCCCGGATGGCGAAGCAGTACCCACGGTCCGGCGTCACGTTGACCTCGAGCACCTGCTCGCCGATGCCCAGCAACGGCTTGGCGTCCAGGCCTGCGGGCGTCTGGTCGTCGGACAGCCCCAGGCGCGACAGCACGATGATCCCCGAGTGGTCCTCGCCGATGCCCAGCTCGCGGGCGGAGCAGATCATCCCGTCGGACACGTGCCCGTACGTCTTGCGCGCGGCGATCGCGAAGTCCCCCGGCAGCACCGCGCCCGGCAGTGCGACGACGACGTGGTCGCCCGGCTCGAAGTTGTGGGCGCCGCACACGATGCCGCGCGGCGAGTCCTCGCCGACGTCCACCTGGCACCAGTTGATCGTCTTGCCGTTCTTCTGCGGCTCGGGCGCCCGGGACAGGACATGGCCGACGACGAGGGGTCCGCTCACCTCGCCGCCGGTGTGGATCGCCTCCTCCTCCAGGCCGACGCGCACCAGGTCGGCGGCGAGCAGCTCGGCGGTGAGGCCGGCCGGCAGTGCGACGTGGTCACCCAGCCAGGCGAGCGGGACGAGCACCATGTCAGATCACCGCCCGGAACTGCTCGGAGAAGCGAACGTCGCCCTCGACGATGTCGTGCATGTCGGCGATGCCGTCGCGCAGCATCAACGTCCTTTCGATGCCCATGCCGAACGCGAAGCCGGAGTACTCGTCGGGATCCACGCCGGTGGCCCGCAGCACGTTGGGGTTGACCATGCCGCAGCCCCCCCACTCGATCCAGCCGGCCCCGCCCTTCTTCTGCGGGAACCACAGGTCCATCTCGGCGGACGGCTCCGTGAACGGGAAGTAGGACGGGCGCAGCCGGGTGCGCGCCTCCGGGCCGAACATCGCGCGAGCGAAGTGGTCGAGCGTGCCCCGCAGGTGCGCCATGGTCAGACCGCGGTCCACCGCCAGTCCCTCCACTTGATGGAACACCGGCGTGTGGGTCTGGTCCAGGGCGTCGTTGCGGAACACGCGCCCGGGGCAGATCACGTAGACCGGCAGGTCACGCGAGAGCAGCGAGCGCGCCTGGACCGGTGACGTGTGCGTGCGCAGCAGCAGGCCGGAGCCCGGCGGGTCGACGAAGAACGTGTCCTGCATCTGCCGCGCCGGGTGGTCCGGGCCGTGGTTGAGGGCGTCGAAGTTGAACCACTCCGCCTCGACCTCGGGTCCCTCGGCGATCTCCCAGCCCATCGCGACGAACACGTCGCCGATCCGGTCCGCGACGGTCTCCAGCGGATGCCGGGCACCCAGCGGGCGCCGGTCGGACGGAAGTGTGACGTCGACGGCCTCGTCGACGAGGACCCTCGCGTCGCGCTCCGCCTCGAGCTGGGCCTCGCGAGCGGCGAGGGCGGCGTTCAGCGCGCCACGCGCCTGCCCGACGAGCTTGCCGGCCGCGGCCTTGTCGGCCGCCGCGAGGCCGCCGATCGCACGGTTGGCCAGGGCAAGCGGGCTGCGGTCACCGGCGTGCTCGACCCGCACCGCCTTGAGGGCGTCGAGGTCGCCCGCGGCGGCCGCGGCAGCGAGGGCGTCGTCGAGCGCCGCGGAGACGGCGTCGGCATCGAGAGGGGACAGCTCAGGGCTGGGCATGGAGGAGCCTTCCAGGGTGGGACCGGGAGAAATCTAGCGGCGCCCGCCCCGGGCCCACAGGAACGTCCGACGAACGCGTCAGAGAACCGGCCCGGGTGCGGGCCTGCGAAATCGACGGTCTCGTGCTGGTCCCGCCACCTGCGTCGTCACGGCGCCCATGGTGCCACAAGGGCGCACCACCCGGACCGCGCTGCCCCCTCGGGGCCAGCACCACCGACATGGAACCGTTTGCGCCATCTCAGGCGCCACCGAGCCCGAACTCGTCGACCACCTCGTAGAGCGGCCCGCCGCCCCGCCCCTGCCCCGGCCGCGACGCGACGAGCCGCAGCGCGTCGACCCTCCACTGCGGCCCTTCGTACACGGCGAGCGCGCCGACGAGGCTCTCGGGATCGGACGGAGGCTCGGCGACGAACGCCGGACCCCCGTGTGGAGCAAGTCCCGAGCCCCTGCCGGCGGGCACGACCCCACGTTCCGCACCGCGGCTCCCCCGCTCGTGGCCGCGACGCGGCCCGCTGACACGGCGGCCCCGCTCGTCGTCGGCCTCGTCGCCGAGCCCCGCGCCGCGCTCGAGTCCCACGCCGCGCTCGAGTCCCACGCCGCGCGCCGGCCCGCCGGCGCGTCCCGACCGACGCTCGGGCACCCTGGTGCGGCCGATCGTCAGGTGGGCGCGCTCACGCGGGCGCGCGTCGGGTCGCACCCCGATCACCTTCCCGGCATTGATCGCCACCCTGGCCAGCGCCTGCTGCGCGGCGGTGTCGCCGCCGGCGCCCACCCACAGCGTGCGCCGCGAGAACAGCCCCGCCCCTCGCAGGCGCAGCGAGTAGGGCTCCCGTCCCGCCGCGGCCTCCGCCAGCGCGGCGGCCAGCTCCGGCACCGAGCCGTCGGCCACCTCGCCGTAGAACGCGCAGGTCAGATGCCACGTCTCGCGTGCCGACCAGCGCACCGGGCCGGTGCCGTCACCGGGGAGCATGCGCCGCACCGCGCCGAGCGCGAGGTCCAGGTGGTCGAGGACGTCGTCGGGAGGCCAGACGGCCGCGAACAACCGCACGCCGCCAGTCTGTCAGCGCTGGGCGCGCGCCGAGGCGTACAGGCAGATCCCGGCGGCGGTGGCGAGGTTGAGCGACTCGGCGGCGCCGCGGATCGGCACACGCACCGCGGCGTCGGCCAGGGCCAGCACGTCCGCGGGCAGCCCCCAGGCCTCGTTGCCGAACAGCCACGCGGTCGGCGACGCCAGGTCGGGCACGCCGGAGCCGCCGCCTGTCGCACTGCCCGCGGCGTCCAGCAGATCGTCGAGGTCGAGGTCGCCACCGCCGTCGGCCGCCAGCACCGCCAGCCCGGCCCCCCGCAGCGCATCGACCGCCTGCGGCAGCTCGACGCCCGTCACCACGGGAAGGTGGAACAGCGACCCGGCGGTGGATCGCACCGTCTTCGGGTTGTGCAGGTCCACGCTGCCGTCGGAGAGCATCACGGCACCCGCCCCGACCGCGTCAGCCGTGCGGATGACCGTCCCGGCGTTCCCCGGGTCGCGCACGTGCGCGAGGAGCGCGACGAGCCGCGGCGCGCCCGCCAGGACGTCCGGCAGCGCGGCAGCACGCCGATCCACGACGGCGACGATCCCCTGGGCGTCGGCGCTCATCGCGTCGAGCACGGCGGGCGTGCCGAGCCGCACCAGCAGCCCTGCGTCGTCGGCGGCCACCGCGATCTCAGGGTGACGCAACGCTGCCTCGTCGGACAGGTACAGCGCCCGCACGGACGCGGCGGCGAACCGCACCGCTTCGCGCACCGCCTGCGGTCCCTCAACGAGGAACCGGCCGGAACGCTCACGCGCCGGACGCCCGGCCAAGGCCGCGACCTGCCGCACGCGCTCCGCGCGCGGGTTGGTCATCGGCCCGGAGTCCGGGCGCCCGGCAAGATCCCCGAAGGGAGGAGGTGTCACGCCGCGGTGGGCGCGTTGACGTCCTCGGGAAGGGCGTCCTTGGCGATCTTGACGAGCGAGGCGAAAGCCGGCGCGTCGTTGACCGCGAGGTCGGCCAGCACGCGGCGGTCCACCTCGACGCCGGCCAGCTTGAGGCCCTGGATCAGGCGGTTGTACGTCAGGCCCTCGGCGCGCGAGGCCGCGTTGATCCGCTGGATCCACAGCTTGCGGAAGTCGCCCTTCTTCGCCTTGCGGTCACGGAACGCGTAGACCAGCGAGTGGGTGACCTGCTCCTTCGCCTTCCGGTAGAGACGTGAGCGCTGCCCGCGGTAGCCGCTGGCTCGCTCGAGGGTCGTCCGGCGCTTCTTCTGGGCGTTGACCGCCCGCTTCACGCGTGCCACGTGATGCTCCTTGCTCGTCCAGGCTCGTGTGCCCGGGGCGCCCGGTGAGGGGCGCTACCCGCGGTCACTTCCCGAGCAGCTTCTTGATCTTCGGGGTGTCCACGGCCGAGACGACCTGGTCGCCGGCGAGGCGGCGGGTGCGACGGCTCGACTTGTGCTCCAGCAGGTGCCGAGCGTTCGCCTGCTCGCGCATGAGCTTGCCGGTGCCAGTCACGCGGAAGCGCTTCTTGGCACCGGAGTGCGTCTTGTTCTTCGGCATGGCTGCCGTCTCTCCTTGTCGGTCGCGCCGCACGGGGACGTGCGGCTCGAATGGGGCGAGGCCCGCCGTGGCTTCGGCGGTCCGCGCTGGTCGTGTCAGGCAGCTCCCTCGGGAGGGGTGGTGCCACGGGTGGTGCGTCCCACCGGCGGGCGCGGCGTCGCAGGACGAGCCGACGTCGCCCGGGGCGCGGCAGGCCGAGGCGGGCGCGGCACGGCGGAACTGTCCGAGGAGGCCGCCGGAGCCGTCGCGCGAGCCGCGGCCGGTGCCGCCGGGCGAGCGGCCGGAGGCCGCGGCGCGGGGCGTGCGGCCGTTGTCGCCGGGGCGGCAGGCCGTGGGACCGGCGGACGAGGCGTGACAGGGCCGGCAGGGGCGGCAGCGGCGGGGACCTCGACGGCCGCCGGAGCAGCAGTCTGGGCGGTCGCCTCGGCCGGAGCTCGGGCCGGAGCCTCGGCGGTCGCGGGGGCAGCAGCAGTCTCGGCGACTGCGGGAGCCGGAACCTGCGCGGGAACCTCGACCTGGTCGGCGGGCTCGGCCGGCTCGGCGAGCTCGGCGACAGTCTCGGCCGCCTCGCCGTGGACCGGAGCGGCGTCCGTGGTCTCGTCCTCGAGCAGCGCGGCGTCGTCGGTCGGCACCGCAAGCGACTGGTCGTCGGCCTTCGGCTGGGTCGCGGCCGCGCGGCGGGCCTCCGACCGCTGCTCGGCCTTCTTCTTCACCGGACCGAGCACCATGATCATGTTGCGGCCGTCCTGCTTGGGCATCGACTCGATGAAGCCGAGCTCCGCGACGTCACCGGCGAGCCGCTGCAGCAGGCGCACACCCGCCTCGGGGCGGGACTGCTCCCGGCCGCGGAACATGATCATCACCTTGACCTTGTCGCCGCCCTTGAGGAACCGCTCGACATGACCCAGCTTGGTGCCGTAGTCGTGCGGGTCGATCTTGAGCCGGAACCGGATCTCCTTGAGGACCGTGTTCGTCTGGTTGCGGCGAGCCTCACGGGCCTTCATGTCGGCCTCGTACTTGTACTTGCCGTAGTCCATGATCTTGACGACGGGCGGCCGGGCGTCGGGGGCGACCTCGACCAGGTCGAGATCGGCGTCCTGGGCCAGGCGAAGCGCGTCCTCCACGCGGACGATGCCGACCTGCTCGCCGGCAGGCCCGACCAGTCGGACCTCGGCGACGCGGATCCGATCGTTGATGCGGGGCTCGCTGATGTGGTGCTCCTCGGTGTCGTCGGACAACCGCCGGGAACGAGGAAGGCCCCCGCCCTGGTCACAGGCGGAGGCCTTGTCAGCACCGCACCGTTCGGCGTGCACGCCGAACGACCACGCACGGCGAGCCGCGCGCTGCGGACTGTAACCCGGTCCCAGTCGGCGCCGGCCAGTCGGGACCCAGGTGGGAGGTTCTCCACTTGTGCACCTGCCGCTTGCACGCCAGGTCAGTCGAGCATCAGGCTACCAGACACCGACCACCCAGCCCCACCGCTGCTCGGCACGCGCGAGCACGAGCGGGCACGAGCGGGTATGAGCGGGTATGGCCCCCGGTGAGAGGATCGCCGCATGTCGTTGTCTTCCCCCGCGTCCTCCCCCGCGCCCGGTCTCGACCCCGCTCCGGACCCGTCGGACGTCGCCGAGGTGACGCGGGACATCGCCGACGTGCCGGCGGTCCAGGTGATCACCACCGCCGCCGTGCACCTGATGAGCGCCGCCGCCGTCAAGTGCGGCCTGGCCGAGGAGGGCGACGATCTGGCGGACCTCGACGAGGCCCGCAAGCTCATCACCGCGCTCGCCGCGCTGGTCACCGCAGCGGCGCCGGACATCGGCAACCAGCACGCGCGCGCGCTGCGCGACGGGCTGCGCTCGCTCCAGCTGGCGTTCCGCGAGGCGTCGCCCTACCCGGACGCGCCGGGCGAGGGGCCCGGCGAGAAGTACACCGGCCCGGTCTCGTAAGGACTCCACGGCCGCTGCCGCCAGGGCTCCACGCCCGCTCGCGCAGCGCCCGGCCCCTGCGAGTGGAGCGCCATGACCGCCGCACACGGCGTGTCGGTGCTATAGGGCTCCACCGACGGACGATCGGCTCCACGCGGCATCCGCCGGTGCGGGGTCGGTGAAGGACGAGACGTCTGCCTCCGCGGGTGCGGGGTCAGTGAAGGACGAGACGTCTGCCTCCGCCGGTGCGGGAGCGACGGACGGCGGGGCCGTACCCGCCCGCCGCTTCCTCGCCACGCGCAGCACGACGAGGCCACCGACGGCGACCACGCCGCCGACGCACGCCGCCGTGAGGAATCCCCCACCGGGAGTCGCCCGGTCGATCACCGCACCGACGAGGGGCGCTCCGAGCGCGTTGCCGATGGTCGACGTGGTGCCGCTCCAGCCCATCACCTCGCCGCGCCGCTGCTCGGGCACCAGCCGGACCAGCGCCGCGTTGATCGCGGACAGCGACGGCGCGCACGGCAGTCCCGACACGACGATGGCGACCGCGAGCCACGGCTGGTGCGAGGCGAACGCGAGCGGCAGCGTCGCGGCGGCGAGCAGCGCGACGAGCACCAACGGCTGGACCGACCGGCCCCGCGACCCGTACGCCAGCCCGCCCGCCACCGAGCCGAGGCACCACAGCGCCACCATCCACCCGATGTCCTGCGGCCGTCCCGCCTCGTTGAGCGCTGCCACCAGGGCGACGTCCGTGCCGACGAGGACGAACCCCGCGGCGACGCCGGACAGCAGCACGACGAGCAGCGCGGGGCTCAGCAACGAGCCGACGCCGTGCGCCGGGGCCGCTTCGTCGGACGCGGCGCCGGCCGATCGCGTGGGCGGGTTCGCCCATGCCAGCAGGGCGCCGCCGAGCACGGTGACCACGGCGGCGGTGGTCAGCGCGGCGGTGCTCGACACCGACGTGGCGAGCCACACGCCGGCCAGCGGCGCGACCATGAACGTCAGCTCGACGAATATCGAGTCGAGGGCGAACGCGGTCTGCTGCTGGGACAGCGGCACCAGGACCGACAGCGACTGCCGGGTGACCGAGAACGCCGGGACCAGATAGACGCCGCCGACGAACACCGCGGCGAGCAGTGCGGTGTAGGGCAGGTGGGGCGCCGCGAACCACACGGCGGCGGCCACGACGACCGACGGCACCACGGCCCGCCGCAGGCCGAGCCGGTCGACCAGCCGCCCGCGCCACGGGGCGCCCACCGCCATGCCGACCGTCATCACCGCGGTGGCCAGGCCCGCCTCGCCGTAGCCGCGGTGCAGCGTCGTCACCACGTGCAGCGTCAGCACCACACCCGTCATCGCCTGCGGCAGACGGGCGAGGAACGCGATCGCGAACAGCCGCGCAACCCCCGGCAGGGCGAACAGCGCCGAGTACGGCGATCGACGGGGCATGGGTCGATTCTCCCCCAGGTGGGGCGCCGATCCCCAGCGCCTTCCGCGAGTGCCCGCGGCCCTGAGCCCATCCCGGCGCCTCTTCTGGCGCCTATTCTGGCGGACGTGACCGATGCACCCTGGCAGCCCGGTCAGCCCAGTCAGCCCGGTCAGCCCAGTCAGCCCGAGCGCCAGCGGGCCCGGCCGGTTGGGCAGCCGGCGCGCGGCGGCGTGCCGGTCGACATGCCCGCCGACGTGCCCGTCGACATGCCCGTCGACATGGCTGGAAACCCGCCGGCCGTGCCCCCCGCCGGTTCGGCGGGTGTCAGCCCGGTGTGGCTGCACGACGCGGGGCAGCCGGTCCCGCCGGCGGGAGCGGACGCGTGGCAGGCCGGCCCCGTGCCGGTCGAGATCGACGCCGTCGAGCCGTGGGCGGCGATCCTCCCGCCGCCGGAGGCGCGTACGCACCGCACGGCGGTGGCCGTGCTGTCGGTGCTTCTCGCCCTGGTGCTCGTCGGCGGTGCCGGCCTGACGTGGTACCTGCTGAGGGTCAACAGCGCCTGGCAGGAACACTCCCAGCAGTGGGAGACGCTCGCCGAGCAGCACGGCGCGGACCTGGCTCAGGCGCAGTCCGACCTCGAGGCGACGCGCACCGAGCTCGCCGCCGTCCACGACCAGCTGACCACCGCGCAGCAGCGCATCACCCAGCTCGCGGACGAGAAGGCACAGCTCGGCGACGAGTCCGCCGCCCAGCAGCAGCTGGCGGACTACCAGGCGCGCGTCTCCAAGGCCGCCGGACAGGTCGCCACCGCCCTGGCCACCTGCATCGACGGCCAGGAGGCGCTGATCACCTACATCGAGAACTCCTCGCTGTACGACCCGGCGTCGCTCACGTCCTACCGGCAGGACGTCGAGAACTACTGCGGCAATGCGCGCGACGCGAACACGGCCCTGCAGAAGGAGCTCGGCCAGTGACCCGTCGCCGGGTCGCGTGGCCGTGGGCGTTCGCTGTGCTGATGGCCGGCTGTGCCGCGCTGCCACAGATGCCGCCCCCGGCGCCCAGCGACGTCGTGCCGACCGTCCAGCCGACACCGACGATCTCCGCCGGGGACAGCCGGCTGTCGCCCGACGGGTTCGACGCGGTCGAGAGGATGGCGGTGCGGATCCGCAACGTCGGCTGCGGCGAGGTGTCCACCGGCTCCGGGTTCGCGCTGACCGCCACCACCCTGGTGACCAACAAGCACGTCGTCGCCGACTCCGCGCAGCTGCAGGTGTCCACCTACGACGGGCACGACGTGGACGTCACGGCGGCCAGCACCGCCGGCCTGGCCGACCTCGCGCTGGTGCGCACGTCCGAGGACCTGCCGTCGGCGCCCCAGCTGGCGGACGCCGACCCGGTCCAGGGCGACCCCGTGACCGTGGTCGGCTACCCCCTCGGCGGTCAGCTGACGCTGACCGACGGCCGGGTGATCGGCACGACGACCGACCCGTTGAACTCCAACCTCGGCCAGGTGCTCGTCACCGACGCACGGGTCGAGCCGGGCTCGTCCGGCTCGGCCGCCCTGGACGCCGACGGCAAGGTGATCGGCGTCGTCTACGCGAAGAACGACCAGGGCCTGTCGTTCCTGGTGCCGGTGAGCACGTTGCGCGCCATGCTGGCGGACGAGTCGTCGTTCACCCCCGCGCCCACGTGCGCGGGCTAACCGAGGAGACAGCCATGACGGAGCAGCAGCCGTTCGACCCCGCGGCCCTGACGAAGGCCGCCGACGAGGCCTTCACCGTGCGTCGCGTGTTCGGGGAGGCGTACGAGCAGGGCGGCGTGACGCTGATCCCGGTGGCGAGGGTGCTCGGCATGGTCGGAACCGGCGCGGGCGGCGGCGAAGGCGCCGGCAGCACCGCGTGGCTCGAGCACCTGGGCCACGGCCCGCACGAGCCGCACGCGAAGCCCGCTGGCGCCGACGCGCCCGACGCACCGGACACCCACGGCTTCGGCCACGGCGGCGGCGGCGGGTTCGGCACCTGGGTCCAGCCACTCGGCGTGTTCGTCGTCGACGCGAAGGGCGCCCGCTGGCAGCCCACCTTCGACGCCAACCTGCTCATCCTCGGGGCGGGGCTGGCCCTCACCATCGTCGCGTCGAGCTGGACGCTGGCCCGGGCGCTGCACAGGCACTGACGGGCGTCAGCCCGTCGCGGACCGCACCTTCAGCTCGAGGGAGTCGACGCGGTCCGCCACGGTCGGGTCGGCCGCCAGCGCGGCGTTGACGCGCGCCACGACCGATTCCAGGCCCGCCCGGTCCAGGCCGGGGCGCACCGCGAGCTCGACCGCCACCTCGGCCCGCTCCCCCGGCAGCACGCGGCAGCCGGCGACCAGGTCGATCCCCGCGAGCGCGGCCGCGACTGCCGCGGCGACGTCGTCGTCCACCGCGCCCGCCGCCACGGCTGGACGCCAGGCGACGCCGTGCGCCAGGGCGACCACCGCGGGCCGGGGCAGTCGCACGGCCACCGGGCCGCCCGGGTCGAGGACCAGCACCGGCCACCCCTCGGCGAGCGCGCCGTGCGCCGCCTGCGCGGCGGGGGTCGGCACCGGCCGGGCGTCGGTGCGCCAGGCGGCCAGTGCCGCGACGGACGTGAACACGGGCATCGCGGCGCGGCCGTCTCCCGTCGCGATGCCCATGACGGCGGCGGACGCCTCCCGGGCCGCCGGGTCGTAGGCCGCGCGTGAGGCGTCGTCGGTCGGCGCGACCTCGCGGCCGTGCGGCAGGATCGGGACCAGGACGCGCGCTCCGGCGAGCGCGGCGAGCACCGCGGGGACGTCCGCGCGTCCCGCGGCGTGCTCTGCCAGGACCGCCGCCAGTGCGGGGTCGGCCGAGCCGTCGTCGGCCGCGTAGGGCGAGGACGCGGTGCGCAGGGTCAGCGTGCGGCGCCCGGTCTCCACCCGCGGCGACGGCCCACCGCCCGCCTCGTCGCTCACGGACGGCCCGCCACGTCGAGCGCCGCGGCGAGCGTGAACGCGCCGGCGTACAGCGCCTTGCCGACGATCGCCCCCTCGACGCCGAGCGGCACCAGCGCCCGCAGCGCGGCGACGTCGTCGAGGCTGGACACGCCGCCGGACGCGACCACCCGCGCGGGCGTGCGCGCACAGACCGCGCGCAGCAGGTCGAGGTTGGGCCCGCGCAGCGTGCCGTCCTTCGCGACGTCGGTGACCACGTAGCGGGCGCAACCGGCCTCGTCGAGCCGGGCCAGCACCTCCCAGAGATCGCCGCCCGGGCGGGTCCACCCGCGTGCGGCGAGCGTGTTCCCCCGCACGTCGAGGCCGACCGCCACCCGGGCGCCGTGCGCCGCGAGGGCGTCGGCGGTCCACTGCGGGTCCTCGAGCGCGGCCGTGCCGAGGTTCACCCGGGTGGCTCCCGTGGCCAGCGCACGGCCGAGCGAGGCGTCGTCCCTGATGCCACCGGACAGCTCCACGCGCACGCCGCGCCCGACGAGCGCGCCGGTGACGTCGGCCAGCAGCGCCGCGTTGGAGCCCCGGCCGAACGCCGCGTCGAGGTCGACGAGGTGCACCCACTCGGCGCCGTCGTCCGCCCAGGCCAGTGCGGCCTCCAGGGCGCCGCCGTAGCCGGTGGCGGAGCCGGCCTCCCCCTGCACCAGCCGCACCGCCTGGCCGTCGACCACGTCCACGGCGGGCAGCAGCTCGAGGCGGTCGCTCACAACGAGCCCACCCAGTGCGCGAGCAGCTCCGCGCCGGCGTCACCGGACTTCTCGGGGTGGAACTGGGTGGCGGCCAAGGGTCCGTTCTCCACCGCGGCGACGAACGGGCCGCCGTGGTCGGACCACGTCACCAGCGGGACCGGCAGCGCGCCGGACGGCTCGAGCGGGAACGACCGCGCAGCGTAGGAGTGCACGAAGTAGAAGCGCTCGTCCTCCAGCCCCGCGAAGAGCCGCGAGCCGGCCGGTGCGCTGACCGTCGCCCAGCCCATGTGCGGCACCACGTCCGCCTCCAGCCGGTCGACGACGCCCGGCCACTGGCCCAGTCCGGGTGTGCGCTCGCCGTGCTCGACACCCTCGCCGAACATCACCTGCATCCCGACGCAGATGCCGAGCACCGGCCGGCCCCCGGCGAGGCGCCGGTCGACGATCTCGTCGCCCGCCACCGTCCGCAGCCCGCCCATCACCGCCGCGAACGCGCCGACGCCGGGCACCACGAGCCCGTCGGCGGCCAGCGCCGCCTGCTTGTCCGCGGTCAGCTCGACGTCCGCGCCGACACGCTGCAGCGCGCGCACCGCGGAGCGCACGTTGCCGAAGCCGTAGTCCAGGACGACGACGCGAGCGGTGGGCACGCGCCCAGGGTACCGGCCGGCCGACGAGGCGCGGGATGCCGGTCAGACGCAGGTCAGCGCCGTGGACGGTGCGCGGCGAGGGTGCGCATCGCCTTGAGCTTCGACATCCCGACGCTCGTGACGACCCCCTGGACGGTGGCCGGGGCGCGCCCGTCGAGCAGCAGGTCCTCCAGCACCTCGGGGGCGTCGGACAGCACCAGACCGGGCGGCAGGTCACGCGTGTGCTCCCCGCCCACCCACTGCGAGGCGGACATCTGCGACTCGCGCCGCTCGAGCAGCACCACGGGCACCTGGCGGAGCAGCGCCGACACCGCGGCCGCGCCGGCGCGGCCCGTCCCGGGGTCGCGCAGCACGGCGATCGCCCCGACCTCGCTCGGCACCACGTCGGCGTCCACCTTCGCCAGCGCGCAGGCTGCCGCCAGTGGCGCCGCTGCGGCGACCGGCGTGATGACGAGGGCGACGATCGGCCGCTCGTCGTCGAGCTCGGACAGGTCGTCCGGGACGTGGATCTCCTGCTCGCTCACTACGCCCTCCGGCTCGCACCCCTGCGGGCGGGCGCGCTCGCCCGCACGGTCACAGCGCGCCCTTCGTCGACGGGACGCCCACGACCCGGGGGTCGAGGGCCACCGCGGCCCGCAGCGCGCGAGCGAACGCCTTGAACTGCGCCTCGACGATGTGGTGCGGGTCCCGTCCGGCGAGCAGCCGCACGTGCACCGTCATCGCCGCCTGCAGGGCGATCGACTCCAGCACGTGTCCGGTGAGCGAGCCCGTGAAGTGCCCCCCGATCAGGTGGTACTGCTGCCCGGCGGGCTCACCGGTGTGGACGAAGTACCCCCGGCCCGAGACATCGACGACGGCCTGCGCCAGCGCCTCGTCCAGCGGGACCGTCGCGTCGCCGAACCGGGCGATCCCCGCGCGGTCACCGAGCGCCTGCCGGATCGCCTGACCCAGCACGATCGCGGTGTCCTCGACCGTGTGGTGCACGTCGATCGCGGTGTCGCCCTTGGCGGTCACCGTCAGGTCGAGCAGGGCGTGCTTGCCCAGCGCGGTGAGCATGTGGTCGTAGAACGGCACCGTCGTGTCGATCGACGTGCGCCCCGACCCGTCGAGGTCGAGCTCGACGACGACGCTCGACTCGCTCGTCGTGCGCTCGATGCGCGCAACCCTGGCAGTGCTCATCTGGGCCCCATCACCTCCGCCAGGGCGGCGCCGAACGCCGCCGTCTCCTCGGGCGTCCCGACCGACACGCGCAACCAGCCGGACGGGCCGACCTCCCGGACGAGCACACCCCGGTCCAGCAGACCCTGCCACACCGCGTGCCGGTCGTCGAACATGCCGAACAGCACGAAGTTGGCGTCCGAGTCCGCCACGGTGAACCCCCGGGCGCGCAGCCGGACGACGAGCGCGTCGCGTTCCGCGCGCAGGGCGCCGACCTGGGCCATCAGCTCCCCGCTGTGCGCCAGCGCCGCACGGGCGACCGCCTGGGTCACCGCGGACAGGTGGTACGGCAGGCGCACCACGCGCAGCGTGTCGACGATCTCCACCGACGCGGCCAGGTAGCCGACGCGGCCGCCCGCCAGGGCGAACGCCTTGGACATCGTGCGGGACACCGCCAGGTGCGGGTGCGCGTCAAGCAGCTCCAGCGCCGACGGCGTCCCGGAGCGCCGGAACTCGGCGTACGCCTCGTCGACCACCACGACGCATCCGCCGGGCACCTCGCGCGCCGCGTCGAGGACCGCGACGAGGGTGCCGAGCGGCAGCGCCGTGCCCGTGGGGTTGTTCGGGCTCGCCAGCAGCACCACCGACGGCGCCACCTCGGCGACGAGAGCCGCCGCCGACGCGGGGTCGAGCGTGAAGTCGTCCTCGCGCCGCCCGGCCACCCAGCGCGTCGAGGTGTCGCGGGCGTACTCCGGGTACATCGAGTACGTCGGGTCGAAGCTCAGCGCCGTGCGCCCGGGCCCCCCGAACGCCTGGAGCAGGTGCAGCATCACCTCGTTCGAGCCGTTCGCCGCCCAGATGCGCTCCGGCGCCAGCCGCACGCCCGACTCCGTGGCCAGGTAGTCCGCCAGGTCGGCGCGCAGCGCGCCGAAGTCGCGGTCCGGGTACCGGTTGAGGCCGGCCGCCGCCGCGCGCACCGCCGCCGCGATGTCGTCCACCACCGCCGCGGACGGCGGATACGGGTTCTCGTTGACGTTGAGCCGCACCGGCACGTCGAGCTGCGGGGCACCGTACGGCTCCAGCCCGGCCAGCTCCGGGCGCACCGGCAGACCGGTCACCGGACCGCACCTCTCGCGCGGACGGCCTCGCCGTGCGCCGGAAGCCCCTCGGCGTCCGCGAGCACCACGATGGCGTCCGCGACGGCCGCCAGCGCCGGCTCGTCGTACTCGATCACCTGCACCGACCGCAGGAAGGCGTGCACGCCCAGGCCGGACGCGTAGCGCGCCGATCCGCCGGTGGGCAGCACGTGGTTCGAGCCGGCCAGGTAGTCGCCCAGCGACACGGGCGAGAAGGGCCCGACGAAGATGGCGCCCGCGCTGGAGACGCGCTCCGCGCGGGCGGCGGCGTCGGCGGTCTGGATCTCCAGGTGCTCGGCGCCGTAGGCGTCCACCACCGCCAGGCCCGCTTCGAGGTCGTCGACGAGGACCACCGCCGACTGCGTGCCGGCCAGCGCCGTCGTCGCCCGCTCGGAGTTGGCCGTCGCCGCGGCGCGGGCCGTGACCCGCGCCTCGACGGCGTCGGCGAGCGCGGCCGACGGGGTGACCAGGACGGCGGCGGCCAGGGGGTCGTGCTCGGCCTGGGAGACGAGGTCGGCGGCGACGTGGTCGGGGTCCGCCGTCTCGTCGGCGAGGATCGCGATCTCGGTGGGCCCGGCCTCGCCGTCGATGCCGACGAGCCCGCGGACCAGTCGCTTGGCCGCGGCGACATAGACGTTGCCCGGCCCGGTGATGACGTCGACCGGCTCGCACACCGGCGTGGCCTCGTCGTCGCGTCGGTCGTCGTCCTCGTCCGTGAAGCCGTAGGCGAAGGCGGCGACCGCCTGCGCGCCGCCGACGGCGTACACCTCGTCCACCCCCAGCAGCACGCACGTGGCGAGCACGAGCGGGTGCGGCAGCCCGGTGCCGCGCTGCGGCGGGGACGCCACGGCCAGCGAGCCGACCCCGGCCGCCTGTGCCGGCACGACGTTCATCACCACGGACGACGGGTACACCGCCAGCCCGCCCGGCACGTACAGCCCCACACGGCGCACCGGGACCCAGCGCTGGCGCACCCGCGCCCCCGGCGCCACCGCCACCGTCCCGCCCCACGGCAGCTGCGCCGCGTGCACGGCCCGCACCCGGCGGATCGCCTCGGTCAGCGCGTCGCGGATCGCGGGATCCAGCTCGTCGGCGGCCTTCGCCAGCTCGTCGGCCGGCACGCGCAGGTGCGCCGGGCGCACGCCGTCGAACCGTTCGGCGAGGTCGCGCAGCGCATCGGCGCCGCGTGCGCGCACGTCGGCGAGGATCGGCGCGACGATCGCCGTGGCGTGCTCGACGTCCAGCACGGCGCGTGGCAGGACGTCCAGCAGGTCGCGGCGGCCGAGGGCGGCCCCGCGCAGGTCGATCCGGATCACGAACCGTGAGTCTAGGTGGGCGACGCCAGGCAGCCGGGCCCCAGCAGCGCCTTGAGATCCCCGAACAGCTCGGTGGACCGCTCCACCCGCAGCGCGTCGCCGAGCTTCATCAGCGTCGCCCGCCCGGGGCTGGTCAGCCGCAACCGGACCTCGGTGGTGCCGGGATACGACGTCAGCACCTCCTTGAGGCGCTCCACCACCGGCGGCGTGCACCGCTGCACGGCCATCGACACGAGCAGCGGCGCGTCGGCGCCGTGCGCGACGACGTCCGGCACGCTCACCTCGATCGCCTGCAGCTGCATCGACTCGTCACGCCGGCGCACCCGGCCCCGGATCACCAGCACGGCGTCCTCGGCCAGGACGGTGGAATAGCTCTGGTACGTCTCGCCGAAGAACATCACCTCGACCGAGGACTCCATGTCCTCCAGCACGACGGACGCCCACGGGTTGCCCTGCTTCGACAGGCGGCGCTGCAGGGACGTCACCAGCCCGGCGACGGTGACCGTCGAGCCGTCGGGGCGCTGCTCGTCGGCCAGCAGCGTGGCGATCGGGACGTCCGCGGCCGCGGCGAGCACGTGCTCGATGCCCGCCAGCGGGTGGTCGGAGACGTAGAGCCCGAGCATCTCCCGTTCGAACGCCAGGCGCTGCTTCTTGTCCCAGTCCGGCACGTCGGGCACGACGACCGCGAATCCGGACGAGGGGTCGCCGTCGTCGGCCATGTCGGCGAAGAGGTCGAACTGGCCCTCGGCCTCCCGCCGCTTGACGCCGATCACCGCGTCGACCGCCTGCTCGTGGACCAGCAGCAGCGCGCGTCGCGTGTGGCCGAGGGAGTCGAACGCGCCCGCCTTGATCAGCGACTCGATGGTCCGCTTGTTGCAGACCACCGCCGGCACCTTGTCGAGGAAGTCGGTGAAGCTGGCGTACGCCCCCTTCGTCCGCCGCGCCTCGACGATCGCGTCGACCACGTTGGCGCCGACGTTGCGCACCGCGGTCAGGCCGAACCGGATGTCGTGGCCCACCGCGGTGAAGTTCGCCGACGACGAGTTCACGTCCGGCGGCAGCACGGTGATCCCCATGCGGCGGCACTCGCCGAGGTAGAGCGCCGACTTGTCCTTGTCGTCACGCACGGACGTCAGCAGGGCGGCCATGTACTCGGTGGCGTAGTTCGCCTTGAGGTAGGCCGTCCAGTAGGAGACCAGGCCGTACGCCGCGGAGTGCGCCTTGTTGAACGCGTAGTCCGAGAACGGCACCAGGATGTCCCAGAGCGTCTGCACCGCGGCCATCGAGTAGCCGCGCTCCTTCATGCCGCCGGAGAAGGTCTCGAACTGCTTGTCCAGCTCCGACTTCTTCTTCTTGCCCATCGCGCGGCGCAGCAGGTCGGCCTGGCCGAGCGAGTACCCGGCGAGGCGCTGGGCGATCGCCATGACCTGCTCCTGGTACACGATCAGCCCGTAGGTCTGGTCGAGGATGTCCTTGAGCGGCTCGGCCAGCTCGGGATGGATCGGCGTGATCTCCTGCTGGCCGGTCTTGCGCAGCGCGTAGTTCGTGTGGGAGTTGGCACCCATCGGTCCCGGGCGGTACAGGGCGCCGACCGCCGAGATGTCCTCGAAGTTGTCCGGCCGCATGAGGCGCAGCAGGGCGCGCATGCCGCTGCCGTCGAGCTGGAACACGCCGAGGGTGTCCGCGGCCGCCAGCAGCTGGTACGTCTTCGGGTCGTCGAGCGGCAGGTCCTCCAGCACCACGGCGGGCTTGCCGTTGGCGACGATGTTCGCCAGCGCGTCGTCCAGGATCGTCAGGTTGCGCAGGCCGAGGAAGTCCATCTTGATCAGGCCGAGGCCCTCGGAGGTGGGGTAGTCGAACTGCGTGATGACGGCGCCGTCCTGCGGCCGGCGCATGATCGGGACGATGTCGATCAGCGGATGGCTGGACATGATGACGCCGGCGGCGTGCACGCCCCACTGGCGCTTCAGCCCCTCGATGCCGCGGGCGAGCGCGACGACGCGCTGCGCGTCCGGGTCCGCGGCGTACAGCTGGCGAAACTCGTCGCCCTCCGCGTAGCGCGGGTCGTTGGGGTCGAAGATGTTGGCGAGCCCGATGTCGTGGCCCTGGTTCGGCGGCGGGATCACCTTGGTGAGCTTGTCGCCCATCGCGAACGGGAAGCCGAGCAGCCGGGCCGAGTCCTTGACCGCCTGCTTGGCCTTGATGGTGCCGTAGGTGACGATCTGCGCGACGCGGTCCTCGCCGTACTTGTCGGTGACGTACCTGATCACCTCGCCACGGCGGCGCTCGTCGAAGTCCACGTCGAAGTCGGGCATCGACACCCGGTCGGGGTTGAGGAACCGCTCGAAGATCAGGCCGTGCTGGAGCGGGTCCAGGTCCGTGTTCAGCATCGCGTAGGCGGCGATGGAGCCGGCGCCCGACCCGCGGCCGGGGCCGACACGGATGCCGTGGTCCTTGGCCCAGTTGATGAAGTCGGCGACCACGAGGAAGTACCCCGGGAACCCCATCTGCGTGATGACGCCGGTCTCGTACTCCGCCTGCTTGCGCACCTCGTCGGAGACGCCCTGCGGGTACCGCACGTGCAGGCCGCGCTCGACCTCCTTGACGAACCAGCTCGTCTCGTCCTCGCCGGGCGGGCACGGGTAGGTGGGCATGTAGTTCGCCTTGGTGTTGAACGACACCTCGCACTGCTCGGCGATCCGCAGCGTGTTGTCGCAGGCCTCGGGCAGCTCGGCCCAGGTCCGGCGCATCTCGGCCGACGACTTGACGTAGTACCCGTCGCCGTCGAACCTGAACCGGTCCGGGTCGGCCAGGGTCGAGCCGGAGTTGATGCACAGCAGCGCCTCCTGCGAGGCGGCGTCCTCCTGCCGGACGTAGTGCAGGTCGTTCGTCGCCACCAGCGGCGCGCCGATGGTCTCCGCGAGCCGCAGCAGGTCCTTGACCACCCGGGCCTCGATGTCGATCCCGTGGTCCATCAGCTCCACGTAGAACGAGTCCTTGCCGAAGATGTCCTGCAGCTCGCCGGCCGTGCGCACGGCCTCGTCCCACTGCCCGAGGCGCAACCTCGTCTGGACCTCGCCGGACGGGCAGCCCGTGGTGGCGATCAGACCCTTGCCGTAGCGCTGCAGCAGGTCGCGGTCCATCCGCGGCCACTTGCCCATCTGACCCTCGAGCGAGGCCAGCGAGCTGGCCCGGAACAGGTTGTGCAGGCCGGTGTTGTCCTTGGCCCACATCGTCATGTGCGTGTACGAGCCGCGGGCCGAGACGTCGTCCGCCTCCTGGCCGGCGCCGCCGAAACGCACCCGCGTCTGGTCGAACCGCGACGTGCCCGGCGTGACGTACGCCTCGACCCCGAGGATCGGCTTGACGCCCGCCGCCTTGGCCTTCGACCAGAAGTCGAACGCACCGAACAGGTACCCGTGGTCCGTGCTGCCCATCGCCGTCTGCCCCAGGCGCCTGGCCTCAGCGAACAGGTCCGGCAGGCGCGCCGCGCCGTCGAGCATCGAGTACTCGGTGTGCACATGCAGGTGGACGTAGTCGGAGCCGTCCGCCGGTGCCATGCGGGCGATCCTACGTCGCGGCTGCGACACCTCCCGGACGCCCCCGGCCTCGTGTCCGGTCGCCCGTGGGGCCGGACCGCGGTGGCACCCGGCGTGTCGCGCACCGTCAGCCCGACGAGGTCAGCGGTACGCCTCGCGCAGCCGGTCGAGGGCCACCGCCAGATCCTCGGGATACGCGCTGGTGAACTCCATCCACCGGCCGGTCCCCGGGTGCTCGAACCCCAGCCGGACCGCGTGCAGCCACTGCCGGGACAGGCCCAGCCGCTGCGCGAGCCCCGGGTCGGCGCCGTACATCAGGTCTCCGACCAGCACGTGCCGCAGCGCCGCGAAGTGGACCCGGATCTGGTGCGTGCGCCCGGTCTCGAGGTGGACCTTGACCAGCGAGGCACCCGGAAGCATCTCGAGGACCTCGTAATGCGTCACCGCCGGTTTGCCCGTCGCGACGACGGCGAACTTCCAGTCCGAGCTCGGGTGCCGGCCCACCGGCGCGTCGATGGTGCCGACCGTCGGCTCCGGATGGCCCTGGACCACGGCGTGGTAGACCTTCTCGACCGTCCGCTCCTTGAACGCCCGCTTGAGCGCGGTGTAGGCCCGCTCGGTCTTGGCGACCACCATCAGCCCGCTCGTGCCCGCGTCCAGCCGGTGCACCACCCCTTGGCGCTCGGCGGCGCCGGACGTCGAGACCCGGTACCCCGCGGCGGCCAGCGCGCCGACGACGGTCGGCCCGGTCCACCCCGGCGACGGGTGCGCCGCGACGCCCACCGGCTTGTCGACCACCACCACGTCGTCGTCGTCGTGCACCACCGCCATCCCGGGCACCGGCTCCGGGGGGGCCACTGCCGCCGGGGTCGCGTCCGGGAAGTCGACCTCGAGCCATCCGCCGGCGGGCAGGCGGTCCGACTTGCCGGCGGGCCGCCCGTCCAGCAGCACCCCGCCGGACTCGACCAGCTCGGTGGCACGGGTGCGCGACAGGCCGAGCAGCCGGGCCAGGCCCGCGTCCACACGCTCGCCGGCCAGGCCGTCAGGCACCGGCAGCGTGCGCCGCTCGGTCATCGTCCGCCCGGCTCCGCGGGCCGGGCCCCCTCGTCGGGCGCGGGCGCGGGCTCGGCATCGACGCGACGGGGTTCGCGCGTGCCGTCCAGCCGCACCCCGCGCAGGGTCTGCAGCACGACGAGCGCCGCGGCGACGACGATCGCGATGTCCGCGACGTTGCCGACGAACCAGTTGCCGTAGGCGATGAAGTCCACGACGTGCCCCCGGGCCGGCGCCGGCGGGCGGAAGAACCGGTCGACGAGGTTGCCGAGCGCGCCGCCGAGCAGCAGCCCGAACGCGAGCGTCCACAGCCGGGAGCCCAGCCGCCGGGAGGCGCGCGCGACCACCACGACGACGAGCGCCGCGATGACCGTCAGCACCCACGTCATGCCGGTGGCGATCGACAGCGCGGCGCCGGGGTTGAAGACGAGCTCGAGTCCGAGCAGCGAGCCGACCAGGTCGATCCGCTCCCCGGGGACCAGCCGCGCCAGCGCGCGCCACTTGGTCAGCTGGTCGACGGCCAGCACGACGAGCGTGATCGCGACGACCGCCCGCACCAGCCGCGCCTGCCCACCCGGGGACGCGCCGCCCACGCCCATCGGGCCGTCCACGCCGACCGTCGACTCGCCACGGGTCTCGTCGGTCGGTTCGGAGGGCACCGCAGGAGTGTACGGGTGGGTCAGCGCCGTTCCTCGCGCTGCTTGCAGTCCACGCACAGCGTCGCGCGCGGAAACGCCTGCAGCCTGGCCTTGCCGATCGGCTGCCCGCACGACTCACAGGCGCCGAACGTGCCGGCAACGATCCGGTCCAGCGCGTGACGCGTCTGCTCGAGCAGGTCCCGCGTGTTGTTGACCAGCGTCAGCTCGTGCTCGCGCTCGAGCGCGGACGCGCCGGAGTCCGCCTGGTCGTCCCCGGCGCCGTCACCGGTGTTGCGCAGCAGGTCCGTCAGCTCCGCGTCGGCGGTCGCCAGCTCCCCCACCAGTCGATCGCGCTCGGCGATCAGCTCGTCGGCCACCTCGGTCGCTTCCTTGACCGTCCACGGCTTCTCACCGGCACGGACAGGGAACTGCTTGACCACCTTCGACAAGTCCTTCGCCTCACCGCTCACGGTGAGCGTGTTGAGTACCTCGTTCACGCCGGACACCCCCCTCGCTGGAGTCACGCGACTGTAATCGCGCGCCTCACCTCACACAACAGGACACGCATGCCCAAAGACCGCGAACACGGCAGTTCGCATCGAGGGCAGCAGGTGAAACTGCCGCGCCCGGCGCGATCTGCCGTGCTCGCCGAAGGAGGACCTCGCCAGACCTCGGGGTTGTCGCTAGAGGTTGTCGCCGACGGTCTGCGCCTGGCCGGTGCGCGGCGGCAGCGCGTTGCCGCGGTTGTCCAGGTCGCCGAGCAGGTTCTCCAGGTAGCTCTTGAGGCGCGTCCGGTAGTCGCGCTCGAACACCCGCAGCTCGTCGATATTGCGCTCCAGGAGCGACCGCTCCTGCTCCAGCTGCATCAGCGTGCGCTGGCTCGTCTCCTCGGCCTCGCGGACGATCTGGGCGGCGCGGACGCGGGACTCGTTGACCAGGCGGTCCGACTCCTCCTGGCCGCTGCGCACGTAGTCGTCGTGCAGCTTCTGGGCCAGGGCGAGCATCCCGGTGGCCGACTCGGGCTCGTTGCGGCCGGCGGCGGCGATCGGTGCGGACACCACCGGCGGGGCCATCACCGGGGCGGCGATCACGGGCGCCGGCGCCGGCTCGGGCTCCGGCTCGGGGACGACCACCGGGGCGGGCGCCGCGGCCGAGACCGATCCGCCGTCACGGCTCAGCTCGACGATCCGCCGCTCGGCGGCCGCCAGCTTCGTCTTGAGGTCGTCGTTCTCGCTCTGCACCTCGCGCAACGTGTTGACGACCTCGTCCAGGAAGTCGTCGACCTCGTCCTGGTCGTACCCCTCGCGGAACTTCGTCGACTGGAACTTCTTGTTCAGGACGTCGTCTGCGGTCAGCAGTGCCATCGTCGTCACCTCTGTCGGTCGTGCTGGCTCGAGCCGGCGGCAGTCACCGACCGCCTCGGGCCACCGTAGCGGAGTTTGTGCGCCCGGGACCTCTCCCGACACGCCCCACCAAGACGCCGATGATGCCGCATCGGCGCCCTGGGCGCAGCGCCGCGAGGCCGTGGGCGGCTCGTGTCACAGGAAGATCAGCAGCACCCAGCAGATCGCGAACAGCACCATGTAGGCCACGTCGAGGCTGACGGTCCCCAGCCGGAGCGGCGGGATGACCCGGCGCAACAGCTTCAGCGGAGGGTCCGTCACGGTGTAGACCGCCTCGGCGACCACGAGCGACGCGCCCTTCGGGCGCCAGTCGCGCGCGAAGACCTGCACCCAGTCCAGGACGGCGCGCGCCAGCAGGAAGATGAGGAACAGGACGACGACGAGGCTGAGGATCTGCCGGACGACGTGGATGATCTCCACGCGTCAGCTCTGGTTGTAGAAGCCGGACCGCGCCGGGCCGTCGGAGGGCGCACCCTCGGCCGAGACCTCGACCGTGGCCGGCGACAGCAGGAACACCTTGCTGGTCACGCGCTCGAGCGCACCGTGCAGGCCGAAGATCAGCCCGGCGGAGAAGTCGACCAGGCGCTTGGCGTCCGAGTCGTCCATGTCCGTGAGGTTGATGATCACCGGGATCCCCGAGCGGAACGCCTCGCCGATGGTCCGCGCGTCGTTGTACGAGCGCGGGTGCACCGTCGTGATGCGGCGCAGCTCCGGGGCGGGCGCGGGGGCACCCGACCGCTCCGGTCGCCGCAGCGGAGTCACCGCGGCCCCGAACTGCCCTCCGAACTGCTCAGCCACCTCGGCCTCCTGCACCTCGTCGTCAACCCACTCGTCGTGGTCGTCGGTACCGGGCTCGGCCAGGCCGAGATACAGCATCGTCTTGCGTAGCGCTCCGGCCATCGCCCTCTCCGTCCCTCCGGCACGGGCGCGCACCTCGACGGAACGCACCGTGCTGTTCACGCTAGCAACCGCCGGCCCGCCGTCCTGGCAGGACACGCCCGGCGCACGTCAGCGGTCAGGCCGGCAGCAGCCGGACCAGCCCGCACGCGCGACCCGTCGCCGTCCCCGCCCTCGTCGCCCGGCGGTGGGAGAACAGGCCCGGGTCGGTGAACGTGTCCCGGTCGACACGGAGCACCCTCGTCACACCGGCCCTTCCCAGCTCGGCGACGACCGCCGCCGGCAGGTCGAGGGCCGGCGTGCCCCAGGAGGTCGTCGCGGGCGCCTCGGGCAGAAGGGCACCGACCTCGTCCCGCATCGCCACCGGGACCTCGTACGACAAGCCCGCGATCGCCGGCCCGAGCGCGGCGTGGACGTGCGCCGGGTCGGCACCGCGCCGCGTCATCGCCGCCACCGCGGCGCCGACGACACCGGCGACCAGCCCGCCGCGGCCGGCGTGCACGGCGGCGACCACCCTGGCCCACGGGTCGGCCAGCAGCACCGGCACGCAGTCCGCGACGAGGACCGCGACCGCGAGGTCCTCGCTCGTCGTCAGGTAGGCGTCGGCGACGCCGACGGTGCGCTCGTCGCGCGGCGGAGCGTCCAGGGACAGCACCGCGGCGCCGTGCACCTGGGTGCCGAACGCCACCGGAACCCCGGCCCACGCCGCCACGCGCGCGCGGTTGGCGAGCACGGCGGCCTCGTCGTCGCCCACGGCCAGGCCGAGGTCGAGCGAGTCCCACGGCGCCCGGCTGACCCCGCCGGCCCGGGCGGTGAAGGCCGCCAGCACGCCGGGTCCGAGGTCGACGACCTCCCAGGCAGGTGCGTCCGCCACGGCCCTACTTGAGGAAGTCCGGGACGTCGAGCTCCTCGTGCTCCACGCGCGGCACCGGCTCGGTGAACAGCTTCGGCACCTCGAGCGAGCCGGTGAGCGGCACCGGGTCGAGGTCCGCCGAGAGGAAGGCCGGGACCTCCGGGACCGGCGTGCGGGAACCCACCGGCTGGACGTCGGGCTCGGGGCTCGGCAGGTACGACGGGACGGCGACGGCGGGGGCACCGCGGGGCGTCGGCGGGACGCCCGCCGTTCCGCCGGCGCTGACCTGCCCGAGCGCCCGCGCGTCACGCCGCACGGTGGGCGTGCCGCCGTCGAAGCCCGCGGCGATGACGGTGACGCGCACCTCGTCGCCCAGGGCGTCGTCGATGACGGCGCCGAAGATGATGTT